>NZ_JBDKXB010000005.1:0-247360 GCF_041197575.1 Thioalkalicoccus limnaeus
CATACTGCGAATACTTTTGCAACTATTAATACTATGAAATCAGAGAGCTGATGGCGCGCAGGATTTGCAGAGACCTCGGAATAGCGGAACCATAGACGATGACGGGAGCCGTCGATTCGTGAACGCACGCGGGCGCCCTTGCGCTACACGGCGCCGCGAGAACTGTCGGCGCAAGGGTCCGACACCGAGGCGGTCGTTGTGCCGGTGGCGTCGAACCTTCCGGGCGCTTCCGCCAACAATGTTCCGATCTCAGCGCCGAGCAGCAGGTCGTCATGCACGCCGAAGACCTGCCGGCGCAGCCGGCCTTGGGCGTCGATCAGAAGTGTCGTCGGCGTACCTTGCATCGCGTACGCACGCATCGTGCGGGGCATCGGGTCGCCATCTTGCCCCGGAGCGTCGACACCGACGGGGAACCGCACCCGGTACTCGTGCAGGAACGCCCGCAGCGACTCTAGTCCCATCGCCTCGTGGTGCTCGAATACCGTATGCAGTCCAACGACCGTCAAAGGTGCGCCCTTGAAGATCTCCGCAACACGCTGTGCCTGCGGAATGCCGTGCGCCACGCATCCGGGGCAGAGCATCTGGAAGGCGTGCAGAACCACGACCTGCCCCCGAAGGCGTTCCAGATCGAGGGGCTCTGGCGTGTTGAACCATGTCGTGGTCTGCCATTCATGGGCTGGTCTCGGCTTCATCAGAAGTCCCCGTCCTTCACGTACGGGTGGGTCCAAAGGGTCATCTGTAAGAGGCACGACTTGACCCACGCCAGATACATCTTCTCGACATCCTCGGCCGGGTGGCCCTTTTTCGCGAGGAACGGCTTGAGCGTGAAGGTGACCGGGACGACCAGCAAGAACAGGTCGCGGAACGGCACGATCTCCGTCGATGCGGCACCGTCGGTGCGGTTCTTCTTCGCGCGGTGGTGGCGGAGGCCGATCTCGTGCTGGTAGTCAAGCCACTTCTGGTCGTACTCGGCGCGGGCCGTATCCAGGATCCACTGGCCGAAGCGTTCGCGGACAGCGCCGAGGTAGTCACCGAGCGGCTCGCCGTCGCGTTTGCCCGTAAACGACGCGAGCAGGTGCGGGTTCGAGCCGACGAACCCGTACCAGACATCGAGGATGGCCTCGACGTGATCCTTCACGACATCGTGGGAAAGTCGCAGGTACTCGACATCCTCGTCCCCGAACAGGACACTCTTCTTCATCAGCTCGAAGTCGGCGAGTGTCACGGGGGACGGCGGAACGGCACTGGTTCCGTAGCTGTATCCGGGAATTGCGGTCGGTTCATTCATGGTTCGATCCTTCCATCTCGTCGGGTTCGAGGCGCCCGTTTGCACCTCGTTACCAGCAACTCTAAGGGCGATGGTGGGCTGTGTCAGGAAGGCACTTTTCGGTAAGGTAGTTACGATATGGTTCAGAACGACCCCTCAGAGCATGCGGACTGGGAGTCGAGCGACGAAAGCCTGATCCCCGTAGCCGGGATGGTCGAGAGCATCATCGGCTGCAAATGGTCGGTTCGACTCCTTCAACTGTGCGCCGAAGATCACCACCGGCCCAGCGTGTTTCTTCGATCCTGCCCTGGCCTGTCCTCGAAGGTAATGAACGAGCGGCTGCGCAAGATGACTCGCTTCGGAATCCTGAAGCGGACGGTCTTCGGTGAGAAGCCTCCTGTCGAGGTAGAGTATCGGCTGACTCCGCTCGGCCGGCGATTCATGCAGATCCTCGAGGAGGTACGCCGCCTTCAGGAGGCCATTGACCGTGGTGCGCTGTCAGAATCTGGCGACTCGGAATGAGCGTAGAATCGTTCAACAAGGCCAATTGCCGACCCGAAGAGCGCGCGCCCGACTCGCAGGTCTGTTCAAACGCGGTGCAAGCGCGCTTTCACGGGGGTGCGGCGCGGCCGTGAGGAATGGCAGGCCCTTCTCGAGCCCGCCGAGCGCAGTCGCCTGAGTAGGCTGGCGTTCTGCGCGGCGGAGGAATTCACTACCGCGAGCTCTTACCTGGGGGGCAAGCGCCGGCGGCGTTTCTCGATCAGTCTTGGCGGGTCTGCGATGCCTTGAAACGCGCCGGCAGCTTCATCAGGAGGCGGCCGGCGCCGATCATCTGGCGGCGCAGCAGGTCCCAGTTTTCGGCGCGGCGCCGGGCGTCGAGACAACGCAGCAGGCGCGTGCGAACGGCCTGGTCCTGCTGGTCGAGGATCGTGGCCCAGAGGCCGTCGTCGATGTTGTAGCGGCGCTCGTCGGTCAGGACCACGGGCACCACGCGCTCGAGCGGGATCGCAAGGTCGCTCGCGACGGCGGCGACCGCGGACTGGATGTTCGCGCCCTTTTGGTCGGTCGGTTCGCGCAGGTCGTAAGGCGGCTGCCAGTCGCGCGCCGGGCGCAATTGGTCGACATGGCTCAAGGCGACCAGCAGCGGCGGTGGACGGTGCTCCGGCCGCGCGGCCTGGGCCGCGCGCAGCTTCTCGAGCAGCGCGCGTTCGGCTTGGCGGTCGGGCCGGTGGGCCGGACTGACCCAGAGGATCAGATCGGCCGCCAGGGCCGCGTCGATCAGCGTCGCTTCGTCGACGCGGTTGCCATCGAGCCCCGGGGTGTCGATGACCAGCGCTTCGGTCAGGCCCTCGCGGACCAGCGGGTACCCGTAAAACTCCCGCGTCGTGTCGGCGAGGGTGTCGGCCGCGGCCACGGGCCGGTCGAGCAGGGCGTTGATGAGGCTGGATTTGCCGGCATTGGCGCGGCCGAGCACCAGGATCCGCAAGGGTTCGCGCGGCGCGGGGGTGGCCGCCGCGCGGGCGAGGTCGGCGCGGGTTTCGGCGCTCGGGGCCGCGGTCGGGTCCTCGGTCGTGAGTGGCAGCCGGCCGCTGTAGAGGTCGATCGCGTAGAAGCCGATCTTGCGTACCAGCGCGCGCAGGAACCAGCCCTGCAGCTCGGCCTGGGCGACCCCCGTGCCCTGCTCGCGGAGGCTGCGCCAGGTCTCGCTGATCAGCGCATCGACCGGATTGACGACCAGGCGACCGACGCGGTAGACACGGAAGGCCTGTTCCGCCGAGCCCTTCCAGCGCTGTATCCGGATCAGGTCGCCGAGGGTCAGCCGATGGCTGAACGGGATCTGCTCGGCGATGTCGCGGCGCAGGTCGCGGCAGGCCCGTTCGAGGATCAACAGCGTATGCGGGACCGTCAGTTCGAGCAGCGGCTGTTCGGCCTTCGGGTGGTAATGGCGCGCGACCCGTTCGAGCGTCAGGCGGCCGAGCTCGATCAGTCGCGGCCCCTCGGTGAGCGGCCAGTCTTGCCAGTCGAGGCCCTCGGCCAGCGCCTCGACGTCGCGCCAGACCACCTCGGCGCGCGGCGGCCAGTCGGGATCTGGCTCGGTGCTGGCCTCGGCCAGCAGCCGGCGATCACGCCGTTGCAGCCAATGTTGCAGCCCGTAGCCGGCCGCGCCGCACAGCAGTAATGCCGCGAGCCAGTAGTAAAGGCTGCCCGTCTGCCACAGCCACAGCATGCCGAGGCCGAACAGCGCGAGCGGCGGGGCGATCAGCAGGCCCAGCGCGAGCAGCCGCAGCGGGTCGATGTGTCGCAGCGCGTCCTTGGCCTTCATCGCTGGTTCGCCCGCGCGCGGTCCTGGATGACCCGGGCGCCACGCGCCAGCGCCTCGGCGTAGACCTGGCGCAGCCGCGTCGGGTCGACCTCGAGGCCGTCCTGGCGCCGGGCGAGGAAGTAGACCGCGGCCTTGCCCAGCGCATAAGTCGTGGCGCCGCCCGAGCCGGCCCCGACGACGGCCCCGACCGTTTGGCCCCAGACCGGGATCAGCTTGATCGCGCTGCGGCCGAACCAGTGCGCGAGCAGGCCCGTCGCGACGCCGGCGCCGAGCAGTCCGAGAAACTGCGCGGTCGTTCGGCGGTCCCAGGTCTGCCGGTACAGCGCCCCGAGCGCGTGGAGCAGCTTGGCCTGCACCGCGGCGACACCGACCAGGTCGACGATCGGCACCGCGCCGATGCCAGCCGCCGCCAAGGCGTGGCCGACGATCTGCAGATGAGCCGTGCGCGCATAGAGGTCGCGGACCCCGTCATCGCCGAGCAGTTGGGTCTTCAGGCCGAGCGGCGAGACCTGTTCGATCCCTTGCCAGAGGGCCTCCAGGCCGTAGTCGGCGGGTTCGTAGCCGTCGTCGGGTTGGGTCAGGTCGATCGCGACCCAGGATACCGGCGCCGAACCGGACAGTGCCGGCAGTGCACGGCGCTGCGCGATCAGCGCGCGGCGCAGGTCGGCCGGCACCCGGTCGGGCCAGGGCTCGGATGCGAACGGGTAGGGCACTGGATGGTCCGAGACCGGGGCGTAGAGTTCGTGCAGGCCCGTCTGCGCGATCAGCACCGGCCATTCCGGATGCCGCCGGCGCACCGCGCGCAGCACGTCGAACACCGCCTCCTGGCGCTGGTCGGCGACCTTCATCACCGCGAGCAGCAGATGGGCCTGGGCTTCGGCGAAGCGGATGTCTTCGTCCGGGTCGTAGGTGATCTCGCCAAGGCCGCGGGTGTCGAGAAAGCGCACCACCGGCATCTCGGCCGGAAAGTCATAGAGGCGGGCGTGGCGCGTGCAGGGTTGAAAGCCGCTGCCGATCTCGGCGCGGTCGCTGCCGGTCAGCGCGCGGATGATCGAGGTCTTGCCGGCCTGGGTCTTGCCGATCAGCCACAGGACCGGGATCGGCAACTTGGCCCGGGCGGCCGCGAGCGACGCGGCCAGATCGCGTTCGTCGACGCTCGGTTTCAGCAGAGCGGTGCGCAGTTGCCGCCATTGATCACGCCAGGCCTTACGTTCCCCGAACCTCACGTCTCGCTGCCCGCTATGCTTGCCCCCGGCTTGCCTGGCGCGAGGTTAGCAGCTTCGCGCGCTAGCCGTCGAGCCGGTCGGTCCCGATCCATGCCGGTGCGGTTGCCCGGGCTTCTGCCCCCGCGCGGCCTCGTGGACCACCCCGCATCCGTGCCTGTGTCGGCCGCGATCGGGCGGGGCGGCGCGGTACGGGGCCGTTCGCGGTTGCGATCCGCCGGCTTGGCCTCATCGCGCGACCGTGCTAGCGTTGCGACATGCGTCACCTGATCCTTGCCGTCATCGCCCTGATCCTGATCGCCGTCGGTCTGTGGCAGCTCGATCGGGACACGGTCGGCCTGACCGTGACGGCGGATCGGGTCGGTGCGATGCCGGTGACCCTGTATCAGCCGGCCGCGGCCGAGCCGGCACCGGTCGTGCTGATCGCGCATGGCTTCGCCGGCTCGCAGCAGCTGATGCAGTCCTTCGCGATCACGCTGGCGCGCAACGGCTATCTGGCCGTGACGCTCGATCTGCCCGGCCACGGCCGTCATTCGGAGCCCTTGCAGGGCGGTATCGCCGACCCCGAGCGCCGCTCGGAGACCCTGCGCGAGGCGCTGGTCCCGGCCATCGCCTGGGCGCGCGCGTTGCCGGGCGGTGACGGGCGGGTCGCGCTGCTCGGTCATTCGATGGCGACCGACGTGCTGGTGCGCCTCGCGAAGGTCGATCCCGACATCGCCGCGACGGTCGCGGTCTCGCCATTCTCGGATCAGGTCACGGCCGAACGCCCGCGCAACCTGCTCGTGATCTACGGCGCCACCGAGCCTAAGCATCTGCACGAGGTCGGCGAGCGGATCCTGGCGCGCACGACCGGTGGCCCGGTCGAGCTCGGCCGCCTCTATGGCGAGTTCGGTGACGGCACCGCGCGTCGCCTGGTCCATGCCGCCGGGGTCGAACACACCGGCGTGCTGTTCAGCGGCGAGAGCCTCGATGCGGCCCGCGATTGGCTCGACCGGGTCTTCGAGCGCGCCGGCCCCGGCGACATCACACCGCGCGCCTCCTGGTTGGGGCTGCTGTTCCTCGGGATCCTGCTGCTGGCGAGGCCCCTGTCCGAACTCCTGCCGCGCGTGGCCCCCGCCCCGCGCGGCGGCGCGCGTCCCTGGCGCCGCTTGTGGCCGGTGGTCGTGTTGCCGGCGGTCTTGACACCGCTGCTCTTGTGGCCGGTTCCAAGCGGTTATCTGCCGATCCTGCTCGGCGATTATCTGGCGCTGCATTTCGGCCTGTACGGGCTACTGACTGTGCTGCTGCTCTGGTGGACGCACCCGCGAACGCCGAGCGTCGAGCTCGACCGGGTCCCGGCGTCGACGAACTGGTGGCTGTTCGCGCTGGCGACCGTCGCGACCGCAGCCTATGTGACCTTCGCGATCGCGCTGCCGGCGGATGGTTTCCTGACCTCCTATCTGCCCGGCCCGGAGCGTGCCCCTTTGATCCTGGCCGTGTTTGTCGGCACGCTGGCCTTCTTCGCCGCCGACGAGTGGGCCACGCGCGGCCCGCACGCGCCGCGTGGGGCCTACCTGGCGACCAAGGTCCTGTTCCTGACCTCGCTCGCGGCGGCCGTGCTGCTGAACGCGACCAAGCTGTTCTTCCTCGCGATCATCCTGCCGGCAATGCTGATCTTCTTCGTGATCTACGGGTTGTTCAGCCGCTGGGCCTACCGCCGGACGAACCATCCGCTGGTCGGCGGCCTGGCCAATGCGCTGGCTTTCGCGTGGGCCATCGCCGCGAGCTTCCCGCTCGTCGGCTGATCGGGATCCTCGGGACGGATTCAAGAACAAGCGCTACAACTCGGCCTTCGTTGCCGTGTTACGCGGCGCTGACCCGATCTCCGAGCCGGCCGGTCACTCGAACACCGGCAACGCGGAATCGAGCCACCAGGCCTTCGTGGCCTCGTCGTACCGCCAGATCTGGTGGTCGGTCACCGTGCGCACCCGCTGCACGTCCTGGTGCAGATAGCTGATCAACACGCTCTGGTTGGCCGTGACCGCGTCGCTCATCGCCAAGGGTCGGGCGACCTCGTAGCCGACGACACGCACCCCATTGCCCCAGTTCGCATCGAAGCCCTGAGCGCGGCGCTCGGGATGCAGGTAGCCCTGTGCGGTCTCGAAATAGCCCCAGCGCAACGCGGTGGCGTAGGCCTGCGTCGAGGCCTCGATCGCCATCGCCTTCTTGTCCTGTTCGATCTTGGCGCAGCCGCTGAACAGGATAACGAGGGCCAGAAACAGGGTCGCGAGCGGCTTGACCATGGCTTGTCCAAACATGGCTCTTCCAAATGGAAACGGGGATCGGCCGATGATACAGGAGCGACGGTCCCGGCGAGACAGGCCGCGTGCCGCCGGGATGGGCGCTGGCGCGCGGTGCTGATACGAGTGTCGAAACATGGTGGTTGCGCCAAGGCCGATTCCTTGCTACTATTCCTTTCTCTGATGCGGGGTGGAGCAGTCAGGCAGCTCGTCGGGCTCATAACCCGAAGGTCGTAGGTTCAAATCCTGCCCCCGCTACCAATTTCGAGTCACATCAAACCCGCGTCCGGCCCTGGCGCGGGTTTTTTGTTTTGGCCCTGGGGTACGGAATCGCCCCCTCGCCTCCGTTCCTCCTCTTCATGGGTCGCCTGATGGCGCATATGCTGTGAGGGTTCAAGGCCCCCGATGCCGTCGCGACCGTTATAATCGCCCCTCCCCGATCCGTCCGTGCGCCGGCACGCCGCGACCAGTCATCCCCGATCTGCATGCGCGACCTCAATCCTCGTCAACGTGAAGCCGTGCGCCATACGACTGGCCCCTTGCTGGTGCTGGCCGGGGCCGGGTCGGGCAAGACGCGCGTGATCAGCCACAAGATCGCGCACCTGATCGGTACCGTCGGGTTGGCGCCGCGCCATCTGTGCGCGGTGACCTTCACGAACAAGGCGGCACGCGAGATGCGCGAGCGGGTGGCGGGGCAGCTGCGCGGTCGCGAGGCGCGCGGGCTCACGATCTCGACCTTCCACACGCTCGGGCTCGGGATCTTGCGCCGCGAGGTCGAGCGCGCCGGCCTGCGGCCGGGCTTCTCGCTGTTCGATGCGCAGGACGCCGAGGCCCTGATCAAGGAGCATCTGGCCAAGGTTCGGCTCGCCGACGGCACCACGCCGGCCATCGTGCAGGCACGCATCTCGCATTGGAAGAACGCACTCGTCGGCCCGGAACAGGTGCTGAGTCAGGCCGAGGACGACTACGAGGCGATGCTCGCGCGGCTCTACGAACGCTACGAGCGGAGCCTGCGCGCCTATAACGCGGTCGATTTCGACGACCTGATCGGGCGGCCGGTGCGACTGCTCGCCGACCTGCCCGAGGTCCGCGAGACCTGGCAAGGGCGCATCCGCTATCTGCTGGTCGACGAGTACCAGGACACCAACGGCGCCCAGTACGAGCTGGTCCGTCTGCTGGTCGGGCCGCGCGGCGCCTTGACCGCGGTCGGCGATGACGATCAGTCGATCTATGCCTGGCGCGGTGCCCGCCCGGAGAATCTGACCCGGCTGAAGGACGACTACCCGAACCTCGAGGTCATCATGCTGGAGCAGAACTACCGCTCCAGCGGCCGCATCCTGTCGCTCGCCAACGGGTTGATCGCGCACAACCCGCACATCTTCGCAAAGCGCCTCTGGAGCGAGCATGGCCCTGGTGAACCGGCCCGGGTCGTCACCTGCCGCGACGAGATCCACGAGGCCGAGCGGGTCGTCGGCGAGATCCTGCACCGCCACTTCGGCCAGGGCGTGCCGTTCGGCGCCTGCGCCATCCTGTACCGCGGCAACCATCAGGCGCGTCCGTTCGAGAAGGCCCTGCGCGAGCACAAGGTCCCTTACTTTCTCAGCGGCGGGACTTCCTTCTTCGCCCGTGCCGAGGTCAAGGACACGATGGCCTACCTGCGGCTGCTGGCCAATCCCGATGACGATGCCGCCTTCCTGCGCATCGTCAACACACCGCGTCGCGAGATCGGGCCGACGACGCTCGAGCGGCTCGCCGACTATGCCGCGGGCCGCGGCGTCGGTCTGCTGCGTGCTTGCTCCGAGCTCGGTCTCGCCGAGCATCTCGGCGAGCGCCCGCGGCAGCGCCTGTGCGACTTCGCCGGATGGATCCAGGGCTTCGCCCACCGCGCCGAGACGGCGCCGGTCGCCACGGTCCGCGAGCTGATCGAGGCCATGCGTTATGCCGACTGGCTGCGCGAGAGCGCCTCCAGCCCGCAGGTCGCCGAGCGGCGGATGGAAAACGTCACCGACCTCCTCGAGTGGCTCGATGCGCTCAACAAGGGTGAACTGCAGGAGAAGACCCTCGGCGAGATGGTCAGCCACCTGACGCTGATGGACGTGCTCGAGCGACGCGACGAGGAGCAGGGCGGCGATCGCGTCCACCTGATGACGCTGCACGCGGCCAAGGGTCTGGAGTTTCCGCACGTGTTCCTGGTCGGGCTCGAGGAGGAGCTGTTGCCGCACCGCAGCGCGATCGAAGAGGACAGCATCGAGGAGGAGCGGCGCCTCGCCTATGTCGGCATCACGCGCGCGCAGCAGACGCTGACCTTGACGCTCGCCCGCCGGCGGCGACGCTACGGGGAGTTCGTCGAGAGCGAGCCGAGCCGTTTCCTCGCCGAGCTGCCGGACGAGGCGCTGGAGTGGGACGAGCGCCGCGAGGTCTCGCCCGACGAGCGCAAGAGCCGCGGCACTGCGCATCTTGCGAGCCTGCGCGGGCTGCTCGGGACCTGACCAGGCCCCGGCGGTCTACCAGCCGCGTTCGAGCAAGGGCTTCAGGAACCGGCCGGTGTGCGAGGCGGGGTCGGCCGCGATCTGCTCGGGGGTGCCGGCGGCGATGATGTCGCCACCCTTGTCCCCGCCCTCGGGGCCCAGGTCGAGGATCCAGTCGGCGGTCTTGATGACGTCGAGGTTGTGTTCGATGACGATCACGGTGTTGCCCTGGTCGCGCAGTCGGTGCAGGACCTCGAGCAGGTGTTTGACGTCGTGGAAATGAAGCCCCGTCGTCGGTTCGTCGAGGATGTAGAGGGTCCGGCCGGTGTCGCGCTTGCTGAGTTCGCGGCTCAGCTTGACGCGTTGGGCCTCGCCGCCGGAGAGCGTCGTCGCGCTCTGACCGAGGCGGATGTAGGACAGGCCGACGTCGGCGAGGGTTTGCAGCCGGCGGTGGATCACGGTGACCGGCGCGAAGAACAGGAGCGCCTCCTCGACGGTGAGGTTCAGGACCTCGTCGATCGTCTTGCCCTTGTAGCGGATCTCGAGCGTCTCGCGGTTGTAGCGGCGCCCGCCGCAGGCGTCGCACTGGACATAGATATCCGGCAGGAAATGCATCTCGACGCGGATCAGTCCGTCCCCTTTGCAGACCTCGCAGCGCCCGCCCTTGACGTTGAAGCTGAAGCGTCCGGCCGTGTAGCCACGCGCGCGGGCCTCGGGGACCGCCGCGAACAGGTCGCGGACCGTCGTGAAGAGTCCTGTGTAGGTCGCCGGGTTCGAACGCGGTGTGCGGCCGATCGGGCTCTGATCGATGTCGACGACCTTGTCGAAGTGCTCGAGACCCGCGATCGCGCGATGCGGCGCGGCGCGCAGGCTCGCGCCGTTGAACTCGCGGGCGGCGACCGGAAACAGGGTGTCGTTGATCAGCGTCGATTTGCCGGAGCCCGACACCCCGGTGACGCAGCACAGGGTGCCGACCGGGATCGCGGCGTCGACATCGCGCAGGTTGTTGCCGCGCGCCCCGAGGATCCGCAGCTCGCGGTCGGGATCCGGCGCCGTGCGGCTGGAGGGTACCGGGATGCGCAGGTCGCCGCGCAGGTAACGCCCGGTCAGCGATCGTGGGTTCGCGGCGATCTCGTCGGCGGTGCCCTGCGCGATGACCTCGCCGCCGTGGGCGCCGGCACCTGGCCCGAGGTCGACGACCAGGTCGGCGCGGCGGATCGCCTCTTCGTCGTGTTCGACGACGATCACGGTGTTGCCGAGGTCGCGCAGGTGGGTGAGGCTGCGCAGCAGCCGTTCGTTGTCGCGCTGATGCAGGCCGATCGAGGGTTCGTCGAGGATGTACATGACGCCGACCAGACCGGCGCCGATCTGGCTCGCGAGCCGGATGCGCTGCGCCTCGCCGCCGGACAGGGTCTCGGCGCTGCGGGCGAGCGTCAGGTAGTCGAGGCCGACATCGACGAGGAAGCGCAGCCGGGTCGCGATCTCCTTGATGATCTTGGCCCCGATCTCGCCGCGCACCCCGGGCAGCGTCAGGCCCTCGAAGAACGCGAGGCCTTCGCCGATCGGCTGGTGGGTCAGCTCGGGGAGGCTGAACCCGGACACGAAGACGTGCCGCGCGGCCCGATTCAGCCGCGTCCCGTCGCAGGCGGGGCAGGGTTGGTGCGAGATATAGCGGGCCAGCTCTTCGCGGACCGTGTTCGAGTCGGTCTCGCGATAGCGCCGCTCCATGTTGCGGATGATCCCTTCGAAGGGTCTCCGGCTCGTACTGCCGGGGCCCCGGTCGATCGCCGGCGCCAGCGCGATCCGTTCGGACCCGCTGCCGTACAGGATGACCTCGCGAACCCGGTCGGCGAGATCCTTCCAAGGCGTCTCGGGATCGAAGCCGTAGTGCTGTCCGAGGGCGCGGATCATCTGAAAATAATAGGCATTGCGCCGATCCCAGCCGCGGACCGCGCCGCCGGCCAGGCTGAGCTCCGGGTGCAAGAGGACCTTGGCCGGGTCGAAGAACTGCTCGACGCCGAGCCCATCGCAGGTCGGGCAGGCCCCGGCCGGGTTGTTGAACGAGAACAACCGCGGCTCGAGCTCGGGCAGGCTGTAGCCGCAGATGGGACAGGTGAAGGCCGCCGAGAAGGTCTGCGGTGGGCGCGTCGGCTCATCGAGCCAGGCGATCCGCACCAGCCCGCCGGACAGGCCGAGTGCCGTCTCGATCGATTCGGCCAGCCGTGGCCGCAGGTCGGCGCGCACGCGAAAACGGTCGATCACGACCTCGATATCGTGCTTGCGTTTGGCGTCGAGGTTTGGCGGATCGTCGAGCTCGTAAAGATCGCCATCGATGCGGGCGCGGATGAACCCTTGCGCGTGGAGCTCGGCGATCAGCCGCTGGTATTCGCCCTTGCGCGCCGAGACGACCGGCGCGAGCAGCATCAGCCGGGTGCCCTCGGGTTCGTCGAGCACCTGGTCGACCATCTGGTCGACGGTTTGCGCGGCGAGGGGCTCGTCGTGATCCGGACACCGCGGTTCACCGACACGCGCGAACAGCAGGCGCAGATAGTCGTAGATCTCGGTGATGGTGCCGACCGTCGAGCGCGGGTTGTGGGATGTGGTCTTCTGCTCGATCGCGATCGCCGGGGACAGGCCCTCGATGTGATCGAGGTCCGGTTTCTCCATCACCGATAGGAACTGGCGCGCGTAGGCCGACAGGGATTCGACATAGCGGCGCTGGCCTTCGGCGTAGATGGTGTCGAAGGCGAGCGACGATTTGCCGGAACCGGACAGCCCGGTCAGCACGATCAGCCGATCCCGCGGAAGGTCGAGATCGATGTTCTTCAGGTTGTGGGTGCGCGCGCCGCGCAGGCGAATGGTGTCCATCTCGGATCGTGGATTGCCAGGCCCGTGCCGGCGGCGGGTCTCAGACCAAACGGGTACTATAAGCAGCCGGTCGCCACCGACGCAAAGCCGATCGCGTGCGAGTGGACAGCGGCCGGCTCGATTCGTCACCATTGCGATCGTGCGGTTCGCGAACGACCGTCGCCGCCTGGCACCTTGGCGCACCAGGGGCATTGGTTGCATGAGCGGGCAAACCGCGCCGGTCGCGCAGGCGCCGAACGGCCGTGGGCAGGGTCATACCGGGCCAGTCGGCTTTCGTTTCACCACGGGTCAGCGAGGCCCGGCGGCAATGGAGAGTAAGGCTATGTCAAAAGGGAGCGTCAACAAGGTCATCCTGATCGGCAACCTCGGGGCCGACCCCGAGGTGCGTTACACCCAGGGCGGCAGCGCGGTCGCGAAACTGCGGATGGCGACCTCGGAGCAATGGCGTGATCGCAATACCGGCGAGACGCAGGAACGGACCGAGTGGCACCGGGTCGTGTTCTTCGGCAAACTGGCCGAGATCGTCCAGCAGTACCTGAAAAAAGGCTCGAAGATCTATGTCGAGGGGCGTTTGCAGACAAACAAATGGCAGGATCAGAGCGGTCAGGACCGCTATACGACCGAGATCATCGCCGACGTGATGCAGATGCTCGACAGCCGGGGCGCTGGCGGTTCTTCGTCGAATTTCGACGAGGGTGCGCCGATGGCGGGTGGCGGGCGTGCCGCCGGTGGTGTGTCGCAGGGCTCCTCCGGGTACGCGGGGGCATCGGGCCCGAGCGGTCAGCCGGCGGCGGGGTCGTCCGGGCCGAATCGCGGCTATGACGATTTCGATGATGAAGTGCCTTTCTGAGGGAGACGGATGAGAACCCTACTCGTCACCGGTGGTGCCGGCTTCATCGGCAGCAACTTCGTGCAGCTGGCGCTGGCCGAGACCGATGCGGTCATCGTCAATCTGGACAAACTGACCTATGCCGGCAATCTGGATAGCCTGGCCTCGGTCGCTGGCAACCCGCGGCACGTCTTCGTCCAGGGCGACATCGGCGATCGCGCGCTGGTTCGCCGGCTGCTGGCCGACTATCGCGTCGACGCCATCGTCAACTTCGCCGCCGAGAGCCATGTCGACCGGTCGATCGATGGGCCGGCGGCCTTCGTCGAGACGAATGTCGTCGGGACCTTTCATCTGCTCGATAGCGCGCGCGATCATTGGGCCCATCTGGCCCCGGACGCGCGCGCCGCGTTCCGCTTCCTGCACGTCTCGACCGACGAGGTCTACGGGTCGCTCGGTGCGACCGGCCGCTTCACCGAGACGACGCCCTATGCACCGAACTCGCCGTACTCGGCGTCGAAGGCGGCATCGGATCACCTGATCCGGGCCTGGCACCACACCTTCGGTCTGCCTGTGTTGACGACGAACTGCTCGAACAATTATGGCCCCTATCAGTTTCCGGAGAAACTGATTCCGCTGATGATCCACAAGGCGCGGTGCGGCGAGGCCCTGCCGATCTACGGCGATGGCGGAAACATCCGCGACTGGCTCTATGTCGAGGACCATTGCCGGGCGATCCTGCGGGTCCTGGAGGCCGGGCGTCCGGGGGAGGTCTACAACATCGGCGGCGACAGCGAGCGGACCAACCTGGAGGTCGTCGACACCCTCTGCGCGCTGCTCGATGACGCCTGTCCGGACTCCCCGCACCGACCGCATGCGCGCCTGAAGCAGTTCGTCACCGACCGCCCCGGCCACGACCGCCGCTATGCGATCGATGCTAGCAAGATCCGGACCGAGCTCGGTTGGCGCCCGCGCGAGACCTTCGAGACCGGCCTGCGCCGGACCTTGGCCTGGTACCTGGACAACACCGATTGGTGTGACCGGGTCATGAGCGGCCGCTACCGCGGCGAGCGCCTTGGCGCGGCCGCGCCATCGGAGTCCCCTCGATGAATCGAAAAGGCTTGATTCTGGCCGGGGGCTCCGGCACCCGGCTCTACCCGCTGACCAATTCGATCAGCAAGCAACTGCTGCCGGTCTACGACAAGCCGATGATCTACTACCCGCTCAGCACCTTGATGCTGGCCGGGATCCGGCAGATCCTGATCATCACGACGCCGCGGGATCTCGCGGCCTTTCGCGAGTTGCTCGGCGATGGTCGCCAATGGGGCATCGAGCTGTCTTACGCGTCGCAACCCGAGCCGGGTGGTCTCGCGCAGGCCTTCCTGATCGGCCGCGATTTCATCGCCGGCGATCCGAGCTGTCTCGTGCTCGGCGACAACCTGTTCCACGGCCACGGGCTGACCGAGCGCTTGCGGGTCGCGGCCGCGCGGACCGAGGGGGCCACCGTCTTCGGTTACTGGGTCAAGGACCCAGAGCGCTATGGCGTGGCCGGGTTCGATGCCGCCGGTCGCGTCACCAGTCTCGAAGAGAAGCCGGCCGACCCGAAATCGAATTATGCGGTGACCGGTCTTTACTTTTACGATCGCGATGTTTGCGACCTCGCGGCCGAATTGCGTCCCTCGGCCCGCGGCGAGCTCGAGATCACGGATCTCAACAACCGTTATCTGCAACGGGGCAGGCTGATCATGGAGCGGCTCGGCCGCGGCTTCGCGTGGCTCGACACTGGCACGCACGAATCGCTGTTGCAGGCCGGCGAATTCATCCACACCATCGAGGAACGCCAAGGGCTCAAGGTTTGCTGCCCCGAGGAGATCGCGTTCAAGAACCGCTGGATCGACGCCGGTCACCTGAAGGCCCTGGCGCGGGACCTGCAGAAGAGCGGCTATGGCGACTATCTGCTGCGGTTGCTCGACTGGGATCAGGAGATCGGCCCATGACCCGGATCGAAACGGCGATCCCCGGGGTCTTGATCCTCGAGCCCAAGGTCTTCGGCGACGAACGCGGCTTTTTCATGGAGACCTGGCGCCGGGATGGTCATGCCGAGCTTGGTGTTCCCCCTGGCCTGGTCCAGGACAACCTGGCCTTTTCGCGGCAGGGCGTTCTGCGCGGGCTGCATGTCCAGTATCCGCATCCGCAGGGCAAGCTGGTGCAGGTGTTGCGCGGCGAGGTCTTCGACGTCGCGGTCGACATCCGACACGGCTCGCCTTGGTTCGGTCGCTGGGTCGGGGTGCGCTTGTCCGGCGACAACAAGCGCCAGTTCTGGGTGCCGCCGGGCTTCGCGCACGGTTACTGCGTAATCAGCGACGAGGCGCTGTTCGGTTACAAGTGCAGCGACTACTATCACCCGGAGACGGAGTTCGGGGTGCGCTGGGACGATCCGGCGATCGGCATCGAATGGCCGCTCACCGGCCCGCCCCAGCTGTCGGAAAAGGATCGTAACGCCCCATGTCTCGAGGAGATCCCGGAGGCGCGTCTACCCATCTACGAAGGGGGTCCCCCGTCATGACCGTGTCGACCAACAAACCACCTCGCCTCTTGCTGATCGGCGCCAATGGCCAGGTCGGTTGGGAACTGTGTCGAACCCTGGCGCCGCTGGGTCAGGTGGTGACGGCCTCGGTCGAGGGCGGCACGGACCATTGGGTCGATCTCGCCGATGCCGAGTCCGTCAGCCGCTTGATCCAGGAGGCCAAGCCCGATGCCGTCATCAACGCGGCTGCTTATACAGCCGTCGACAAGGCCGAGACCGAGACGCTGATCGCGCAGCGGATCAATGCCGATGCGCCCGGGATGCTCGGTGCGCTGCTCGGGGAGCGCGGCATACCGATCGTCCATTATTCGACCGACTTCGTGTTCGCCGGCGATACCGGCCAGCCCTACCGCGAGGACGATGCACCGGGGCCATTGAACGTCTATGGCGCGACCAAGCTCGAGGGCGAACGCCGGCTGCTCGATTCGGGCGCCAACGCGATCGTCTTCCGTACCGCCTGGATCTACGGGGCGCGCGGCAACAATTTTCTGCTGACGATGCGGCGGATGTTCGCGGATAAAGACGAATTGCGGATCGTCAACGATCAGATCGGTTCGCCGACCTGGAGTCGCATGTTGGCCGAGGTCACGGCCCTGGTGCTGCATCGGGTCCTGATCGGCGAACTCGACATCGAGCGGGTCAAGGGCGTCTATCACCTGACCGGCGCCGGGCAGACCAGCTGGTACGATTTCGCGTGCAGCATCCTCGGGGCCAGCGGCGAGCGTTGTCGTCTGTTGCCGATCCCGAGCAGCGAATACCCGGCACCGGCGAAGCGCCCGGCCTTCTCGGTGCTCGACAACTCGAAGACGCTGGAGACCTTCGGGGTGCGCCTGCCCGATTGGCAACACTCGCTGCGGCAATGCCTCGAGGAGTTGCGCTGATATGGGCGATCGCCCGCGTGTGACCACGGCGAGGCGCTCGCCCCGGGCGGTGACGGCCGATCGGCGTGGCGGGCTCGGGTCGTGAGCCCTGTCGTCGTCCTGCTCAGCGGTGGCTTGGACTCGGCGACGGCCCTGGCGGTCGCCCGGGAGCGCGGGCACCAGCCATTCGCGCTGTCGTTCCGTTACGGGCAGCGCCATGCCGTGGAGCTCCGCGCGGCCGAGCAGCAGGCCGCGGCGCAAGGCGTCACCGAGCATCTGATCCTCGACATCGACCTGCGCCGGCTCGGTGGTTCGGCCCTGACCGCCGACATCGCCGTGCCCAAGGGTCGGGATACGGCGGCGATGGCGACCGGCATCCCGGTCACCTATGTTCCGGCCCGCAACACCATCTTCCTGTCCTTTGCACTGGCCTGGGCCGAGACCCTCGGTGCCCGCGAGATCTTCCTCGGTGTCAATGCGCTCGATTATTCCGGCTACCCGGACTGCCGTCCCGACTACATCGCGGCCTTCGAGCGCCTGGCCAACCTGGCCACCGCGGCGGGTGTCTCCGGCGACGCGCCGATCCGGATCCAGGCCCCGCTGATCGAGGCCACGAAGGCCGATATCATCCGGCTCGGGACCCGGCTCGGGGTCGATTTCGCGTTGACCAGCAGTTGTTACGACCCAGAAGGTGATGGCCGGCCCTGTGGGGCCTGCGACGCCTGTCGGCTGCGGGCCAAGGGTTTTGCCGAGGCCGGTTTGACCGATCCGCTGCTCGAACGCTTCGCGGTGGGCCAATGAGCGAGCGGTTGTTCCATGTCGCCGCGGCCCCATTCGAGGCCGCACGCCGGGTCGCGATCCTGCCCGAAGGTCACCGGGCGCGGCGACTCCACGGCCATGGCTTCGTGGCCCGCGTGCGCGCCGAGATCCCGGACGGTTGGGCGCCGTTTCGCGGCGGCGAGGGCGACCGGCTCACGCAGGCCCTCGGTGACTGCATCGCCGAACTCGACTATCGGGACCTCAACGAGGTCCTCCCGATCCCGACCGACGAGAACCTAGCCCGGTGGGTGCGTCAACGGCTCGCGGTGCCGGGTCTCGATTCGGTCGGCATCCAGAGCACGCCGCATCAGGGCGCCGACCTCGACGGCCGAGACCATGTCCATGTCTGGCGCCGTTTCCGCTTCGAGGCCGCGCACCATCTGCCGAGGGTCGCGGCCGATCACCCGTGCGGCCGATTGCACGGTCACGGCTTCGAGGTGATTCTGCATGCGGATCAGGATCTGGCCGGGCATGACATGGGCCCCGATTTCGACCGGCTCGAGGCGCTCTGGGTGCCGTTACACGAGGCCCTGCATCAGCGCTACCTGAACGAGATCCCGGGACTCGAGAACCCGACCAGCGAGATGCTCGCGCGTTGGCTGTGGGACCGGGTCCGGCCCGAGCTGCCGGCGTTGTCATGCGTCAGCGTCTACGAGACCGCGACCGCCGGCTGCCATTTCGATGGCCGCCACTTCCGGATCTGGAAGGAACAGCGGTTCGAGAGCGCGGTGCGCCGCGTCCACGCCCCAGCCGATGACCCGCGCCACGGCTGGCACGGGCACAGCTATCTGCTGCGCCTGCATCTGACCGCGCCGCTCGATGAGGTCCATGGCTGGACGATCGACTACGGCGACGTCAAGGCGTTGTTCGCGCCGATCTACCGGCAGCTCGATCATCATCCGCTCAATGACCTGCCACACCTCGACGAGGCCGCCCCGGGGCATCTGGTCTCCTGGTTGCGCGAAGCCTGCGCGGCGGCGCTGCCGCAACTCGATCGCATCGATCTCTACGAGACCCCCGGCTGCGGCGCCCTGCTGTGCTGGGGCGACCTCGGCCCGAACCTGCCGCTTTGATCGGTGGACGGTCATCAGGGCGGCAGCCCGGGGCCGTGCCGAACCGCCGCCGCCTTGGCCGATCGCGCCGAGGAGCCCAAGGTGCCCTGCGGCGCGGGACCGATCCCGCTGCCGACACCCTCGCCGCATAAGAAGCTCGTCATCTTCAGCGAGCATCGCGACACCCTGAATTACTTGGAGGGTAGCATCACCAGCTTGCTCGGCCGCAAGGATGCCGTGGTCATCATCCACGGCGGGATCGGCCGCGAGGAGCGCCTCGAAGTCCAAGAGTCCTTCAAGCACGACCCACAAGTCCAGGTCCTGCTCGCCACCGACGCGGCGGGGGAGGGCATCAACCTGCAGCGATCGAGAGCCGCGTCCCCGGAACCGGCAAGCTGCGCTTCATCGAGGTCAAGGGCCGGGTCGCCGGCGCCGAGACCATCACCATGACGCGCAACGAGATCCTCTCCGCACTCGATAAGCCGGACGACTTCATCCTTGCCATGGTGGAGTTTCTCGACGGCGACACACATCGAGTGCACTGCCTTCGACAGCCGTTCCGGCGGGCGCCCGACTTCCATGCCAGCCGCGTCAATCACCATTTCGCTGAATGACTGAGTCGCGCGGAGGCGCCGAAGTAATCGCCCGAGCAACGGGTGGGCGCGATCACACACGCCACCAAACGACATCCTTGGTTGACCAGTACAAGGATTCTCCCTAGCTTGACAGGCCATCGTCATTGATCTGTCCACGAGGTGTCGGGATGCTGACCAGTAAACTCACCAGCAAGTCGCAAACCACCATTCCTCAACCGGTGCGTGCGGCACTCGGACTGCGTCCGGGCGACGAGATCCTTTACCGCATCGACGATGGTCAGGTGATCCTGGCCAAGGCGCGGGCGGTCCAGGGCGATGACCCTTTCAAGACCTTCGACGAATGGGACTCGGAGGCGGATCGCCAAGCCTATGCCGATCTCTGACCCATCCGCGGCATTCCTGCCGGGAGCAGTGATCAAGGTTCCCTTCCCCTACACGGATCGCCCGACCCGGCAGCGACGACCGGCACTGATCGTTTCCAACCCGGACTTGCAGCGCAGGCACGGGCTTTCCTGGGTACTGATGATTACGAGCGCCGCCAACCGCGGTTGGCAAGGCGACGTGGACACCGCCGACATCACCTTGGCTGGCTTGCCGGCCCCTTCGGTCGTGCGTACGGCCAAGATTGCCACGATCGACTCGCGCGATGCTGTCCTTTTGGGTCGGGTCAGCGCGGAGGTCCTGCAACTCGTCCAGCGACACCTCGACGCGATCCTTCGATCCGATGACTCCCAACCGAGACCATCACCCTGACGCGCAAAGAGATTCTGTAATCGCTCGACAAGCCGAATGACTTCGTCCTGGCCATTGTCGAGTTCATCGGCGACACGCTGAGGGGCAGCCGTGTACGCTGCGGGGATGGGTTTCTCCCGCAGTTCATCGAGGAAGAGCTCTCCCTGGTTCCTCAATACAAATCGGGGTCCTCATCGAAGTCGCCCTCCCGTTGGAGGCGATCAACAAGGCCGGTGCGCGGGAGAAGTCGATCCGGCACGGACATCCGTCGACGCTGTATCGGTGGTGGGCGCGGCGGCCTTTGGCGGCGGCGCGGGGTCGATGCCGAGGGCAAGCCGTTGCCTGTGCGTGCCGCGCGGCTGGTCGGGGCGCTGCGCCGCCTCATCCTCGGAGACGACGGCGACGGCGATCCGGTCATGCAGTTGCAGACCAACTTCGGCGGCGGCAAGACGCACTGGATGCTACGTGCGGGGCAGATGGTGACCTGTGGTCGACAGCCAAGCGTCGGGGGTCTTGGTCAATCCCGACGTGGCCATGCGTCAGTTGGATGCCGAGCGCCCGATTGCTCCCAAGCCGCGGAGCGCTGAACCGAACTCGAGCGGCGTGGATGAGCCGATCGTGGTCACGCCCGGGATACCCTCGCTGGGCGGGAGCAGGCGACCCTCGGCGGTGGAGTGCGAAGCCGAAGCGCTTTCACGGTAGCGTCCGGCTCGACGCGACCCGCGTCGGACGCGACGCCGGGCGCGTCGCCGAGGAGGTCATCGCGCATCTGGCTGGTCTAGTCCATGCCAAGGTGACCGTGACCATCGAAATCGAGGCGGAGATGCCCTTCGGCGTGCCGGATCATGTGGTGCGCACGGTGACCGAGAATAGCCGGACGCTGAATTTCGCGAGTCAGGGATTCGAGCAGGAGTAGTCCATCACGTCCCTACGTTTTCGCATCGCAGGTCGCGACACGCCCTGCATTCATGCTTGACATCATCCTTGCCGGGGCGTCGACGAGGTTTCCTCGCCAACGACGGTCGCGTCCACGCGATGCGCATCGGTTCGCGGTGCTCCATCGCGTCGGGCCGTTCCTTTGTTTGCCGGTACCGGCAAGAAGTTGCCACTGCCGGGCCGCCGCCGACCGGCGGGCCGCGGCAAGTCCTTGCTGAGGCAGTCGTACAGCTGATGGCGCAGAATCTGCTTTAACAGGGGCTGGTACAGCGATAGGGGCATTCCTCTGGAGGCATCATGGCCATCGGCATCGATTCGGCGCTCGGCGTTTATCCCGAGGCCTTGCGGCTTCGCGAACGCCGCGCGGAAGTCCTCGCCGCTAATCTGGCGAACGCCGACACGCCCGGTTTCAAGGCCCAGGACTTCGACTTCAAGGCGACCCTGGCGCAGCAAAACGTGCGCGTCAGGCTCGCCAGCACGAATGCCGCGCACATCGAGACCCCGGGAACACCGGAGGCCGAGCGTCTGTACCGGGTACCGTCGCAAGCCGCGCTCGACGGCAATACCGTTGATCCGCATCTGGAAAAGGCCGCCTTCGCGGAGAACGCGATTCGGTACCAGACGACCCTGATGTTGTTGGGGTCGCGGATCGGCGGCCTGATGAGCGCCATCCGAGGAGAATGACATGGCCGTTGAACGGGTCTTCGATATCGCTGGATCGGCCTTGTCCGCCGGCAGCGTCCGGCTGAACACCATCTCGAGCAACCTGGCCAATGCCGACACGGTCAGCGCGACCCCGGAAGAGGCCTATCGCTCGCGCGAACCGGTTTTCGCCAATGTCTTGGCGGGGCAACTCGGCGGCGGGAGTGCTGGCGTTCGCGTGCTCGGGGTCGTCGAAAGCCTTGCCGAGCCGCGCAAGGAGTACCAGCCCGATCATCCAGGGGCCGATGCGGACGGGTATCTCTACTATTCGAACGTCAACGTCATGGAGCAGCTTGCGAATCTGATCTCGGCGTCTCGCTCCTATCAGACCAACGTCGACGTCATGAGCACGGCAAGGCAATTATTGCTCAAGACATTGGAACTCGGCCGATAAACGGCGGATCACGAGGGTAGCCATCATGTCCATCGCAGTGAATCCAACGATGACGGCCGATGATCCCGGTCAGATCGAGCCGCGGCCGCCACCTTCGAGCCAATCCCTGGGCCAGGACGATTTTATGACCCTGATGATGGCCCAGCTCAAGGCCCAGGACCCGATGAACCCGATGGACAGTCACAACTTCCTGTCCCAACTGGCTCAGTTCAGCACCGTCAGCGGGATCGAGAAACTGAATCAGTCTTTCGTTGGCCTTGCCGAGTCGTTGACGTCCAGCCAGACCTTGCAGGCCTCTCAGCTGGTCGGCCGCTCGGTATTGGTCCAGGGTGAGGGACTCGTGTTCGATGGGACCTCTGGGGCGGTCGGCGCGATCGATCTGCCGGTGATGGTGCCCGACTTGACCATCAATCTCTATGACGCGACTGGTCAGCTCGTGCGCACGATGAGCATGGCAGGGCAGGGTCCGGGTCTGGTCAACATCAATTGGGACGGACTCGATGACTCAGGCGAGCCGCTGCCGGCAGGCCGTTACCGTCAGGAGGCGACCGGTTCCATCAATGGAGAGCAGGTGGTGTTCGAGTCCATGGTTCGGCAACAGGTCGATGGCGTCTCCGTGGATGCTCAGGGCGGGCCAGTGCTTCTATCCCTGGCCGGTGGGCAGCAGATAACCTTGGATCAGGTGCGAGAGATCCGTTAGGGAAACGCTGAACTATCCAGCGTTTTCCGTGCGGGGCAGGAGCCCCGCCGTGTTCGGTCGCGATCAGCGACTGAACAAGAGGGAAGTCGGAAACCGCGTTTGCGACTTCCGTGCTGATCTTTGGCCAGGACGGCCAATAGATCAGCGTCGCCTTGGTCGACAGATGATTCGTGGGAGATGATTCGATGCTAATGAATAACGCCATCAGTGGCCTGCAAGCGGCGACGACCGATTTGTCCGTGGTCAGCAATAATGTGGCCAATGCGTCCACCGTCGGCTTTAAGTCGTCGCAGGCGCTGTTCGCGGACATGTACGCGGCGAATGCCTCGCCCGGGAAGGCCGTGGGCATGGGTGTGCAGGTCGCTGGGGTCAGCCAGAGCTTCAACCAGGGGTCCTTGAAGTTGACCAACAAAAGCCTCGATTTGGCCATCGTTGGTCAAGGGTTCTTCGGCGTGAACAATGGTGGCGCGATGGCCTACACCCGTGCTGGTGCCTTCGGAACCGATAAGGATGGTTTCATCGTCAACCAGGGTGGCATGAGACTGATGGGGTACCAATCGAATGGCGCGGGCGGGGTGTCGGGCCAGTTGGGGGACCTGCGGATCGACACCGCCAAGATGGCCCCGTCGGCGACGTCGCGAGGCAATCTGTCATTGAACCTCGACGCCGGCGTCGAGCCGCCCGCCGAACCCTGGGCCGGGCCTTTCGATCCGTGGGGCGAAGACGCGAACGCCGGACCACCGAGCCCAGATACCTATAACAGCGCCACGTCGCTGACGGTCTACGATAGCTTAGGCAATCCTCATACCCTCTCGCTCTACTTCGTGCGCGGAGAGGGCAATCAGTGGGAGGTGCATGCGCTGATCGGCGGCGTCACAGTGGGTGGTTCACCGGCCGGCACCCTCACCTTCGATGAGCAGGGCGTCCTCGACCCCGAATCGGCCGAGTTCGAGCTCGCCGGCTGGCAGCCCCTGAACGGGGCCGGCGAGCCCAATGGCGCGGCGGGGAAGGATATGACCTTTTCACTCGGGGATTCGACCCAGTTCGCCAGTCCCTTCACCATCCAGGGTCTGCAACAGGATGGCTATGCGACCGGCGAATTCAGCCGGATCGCGATCGACGACACCGGCCACATCGTCAGCTACTTCACGAACGGCCGATCGCAGGTGGTGGGGCAGGTGGCCCTTTACAACTTTGCCAACCCGCAAGGACTTCAGCCGGTTGGGGACAGCGCTTGGGTCGAAACCCCGGAGTCGGGAGTGGCCCTGGTGGGCGCCCCGGGTGTGGGCGGATTGGGGCGCTTGGAGTCCGGCGCGCTGGAAGAGTCGAATGTCGATCTCACCGAGGAGCTGGTGAACCTGATTCAGGCGCAGCGTAATTATCAGGCCAATGCCAAGACGATCCAGACCGCGGATACCATTACCCAGACGATCTTGAACATGAGGTAGGCGGAAGGAGGGGTCAGCGATGGATAGGATGCTCTATATCGGTATGGCCGGAGCGCGTGAGGTGGCCAATGCGCAGGGGGTTGTCAGCAACAACCTGGCCAACGCCAACACCGCCGGTTTTCGCGCCGATCTGCATCAACTGCAGAGTCAATCCGTCTATGGGCCGGGGTTTCCGTCGCGGGCCTATGCCGGGGCCGAGTCGCCCGGGGCCGATCTCTCGCCGGCGGCCCCGATTCCGACGGGCCGCGATCTGGACGTGGCGATTCAAGGTCAGGGTTGGATCGCGGTCCAGGCCCCCGATGGCAACGAGGCCTATACACGGGCCGGGGATATGCAGGTCTCGGCCGGCGGCATCCTGACCAACGGAGCGGGGCACCCGGTGCTCGGCAATGCCGGCCCGGTGGCGCTGCCGCCGGCCGACAAGGTCGAGATCGGCCAGGACGGGACCATCTCGATCAAGCTGTTGGGACAGGACAACATGGCGGTGCTTGACCGGATCAAACTGACCCGGCCCCCGGACGAACAGATGCACAAGGGCGATGATGGCTTGTTCCGGTTGGCCGATGGCGAGGAGGCCGATGCCGATCACACGGTGACATTGGTATCGGGGGCGCTCGAATCGAGCAATGTCAATGGCGTCGAGTCGCTGGTGCAGATGATGAAGCTGGCCCGTCTGTTCGAGCTGCAGGTCAAGGTCATGAAGGAGGCCGAGAGAACGGACGAGGCCGCGAGCATGCTGGTCCGGCCGGCCTGACGACCGGACGGGTCCGAGCATCGGTTCAAGAATAACCGCCGCACTCGTAGGTCGGGTCAGCGCAGCGCAACCCGATCTCGAAGGCTAATTCCCATGGCCGGGGCCACCCCGCAGCTTGGCATCTCTCGACCGGGGGCCAGGTATCCGGCGTTCGGCTGCGAACTTCAGGTTAAGCCAGGTTGGCCCGAATAATGCTGCCAACTCAGTAGGTGCCGATTCCTTGACGGACCGGCCGCAATGCGACGGAGGTGACATGTTTCCCGCCCTTTGGATCAGCAAGACCGGGCTCGAGGCCCAGCAGACGAACCTCGCGGTGATCTCGAACAACCTCGCGAACGTCAACACGACCGGCTTCAAGCGTGGACAGGCCATGTTTCAAGACCTCCTGTATCAAACCGTGCGCCAGCCGGGCGGGTTGGAAACGGAGGACACGGAGCTGCCGTCCGGACTCACGCTCGGAACCGGGGTGCGAACCGTCGCGACCGCGAAGCTGTTCACGCAGGGCAACATCGTCCACACCGGCAACGATCTGGACGTCGCGATCAACGGTCGCGGATTCATCCAGGTCTTGTCGCCGGATGGCACGGTCGTCTACACCCGGGATGGATCGCTGCAACGCAATTCGGAGGGGCAGCTCGTGACGGCCAGCGGGATGCTAATCGAGCCGGCGGTGACCCTCCCCGAGGCGACCTTGACCGTGACGATCGGATCGGATGGAACCGTCTCCGCGCAGGTCGCGGGCGACGAGGCCCCGACGCAGGTTGGCCAGATCGAACTGGTCGACTTCATCAACCCGGCGGGCCTCGAGGCGATAGGCAATAACCTGTTTCGGGAAACCGCCGCTAGCGGTACGCCGCAACCGGGTATCCCGGGGCTCGATGGGCTTGGGGTCCTGGTGCAGGGGTCGGTCGAGAGCTCGAACGTCAACGTCGTCGAGGAGCTCGTGAACATGATCGAGACCCAGCGCGCCTACGAAATGAACTCAAAGGCCATCGGGACGGCCGACGACATGCTGCGGTTCGTTGCTCAAAACCTCTAACGAGTGATTCGGAGAACCGGTATGACGCCTCTATCCTGGATCGGCGGCGGCCTCGGTGCCGCGGGGCTTCTGTTGATCGGCGGCTGTGCGTCGGTGACGAAGCCGCCACCGGTACCCGGCGATAACCCCGCCTATGTCGCGGCGCGTCCGGTACCGCCGCCGCCGGAGGCGGTCCCGCCGGTCGTCATGCCATCGCCGACCCAATTCACCGGGAGCCTTTACCGTGCCGGGTACGGCATGATGCTTTTCGAGAATGCCGTGGCCCGCAATATTGGTGACATCCTGACCATCACACTGATGGAGAAGACGGCCGCCAAGAAGAATGCCATGACCGGTTTGGCGAAGGATTCGACTGGGTCCTTGGAGGCCGCGATCCGTGCGGCTGGCATGAACGTGGATCCACGCAGCTTGGACCTGGACGTGACGGTGGACCGCGCCTTCGACGGCGTCGGCAAGAGCGAGCAAAGCAATAGCTTGCAGGGCAACATCTCGGTGGTCGTTTCCGAGGTGCTGCCGAACGGCAATCTGCTGGTCGGCGGCGAGAAATGGCTCACGCTGAACCAGGGCGAGGAGTTCATTCGCATCACGGGCATCGTTCGGCCGCAGGACATCCGGCCCGACAACACGGTGTCGTCGTTGTTGGTCGCCGATGCACGGATCAGTTACGGCGGGACCGGAACGCTCGCGGATACGAACCGGCCGGGTTGGCTCACGCGCTTCTTCTTGAACCCCATCTTCCCGCTTTGATCGAGGGGTCCGGCCGCGGCTGCTCGGCCCGGCCCGCCTCGTTGTGAGTGTCACGCTATGAAACGAAGGTCTTGCACGATGATGACCGGCCGCTGGCTTGTCCCCTTGAGCCTGTTGGCGGCGTTCGCGGCGCACGGCGACGGCATGCTCGAAAACGATGACTTTGGCGCGACGCCGTATCCCACTCCAGGTTTGCTCGACGCGCGCGCGAGCGTCGGGACCCGGATCAAGGACATCGCATCGATCGCCGGCGTGCGTTCGAACCAGCTCGTCGGTTATGGGCTGGTGGTGGGTTTGGATGGCACCGGCGATAATACCAATACCAGCCGTTTCACGGCCCAAAGCGTCACCAACATGCTCCAGCAGCTCGGTGTCGCCCTGCCCCCGAACGTGCAGATTCGACCGAAAAACGTCGCGGCCGTCCTCGTGACGGCGACGCTGCCACCGTTCGCGCGACTGGGTCAGACGATCGATGTCACGGTGTCCTCGATCGGCAACGCCGAGAGCTTGCGCGGCGGCGCCTTGCTGATGACCCCGCTAAAAGGGGCCGATGGACAGATCTACGCGCTGGCCCAGGGCAACATGGTCGTTGGCGGATTCGGTGCGCGAGGCGCGGATGGCTCGCGGGTCACGGTCAATGTCCCGAGCGCCGGCCGGATCCCGAACGGTGCGACCGTCGAGCGGGTCGTCGCCAACCCTTTCAACGAGGGCGGCGACCTGGTGCTGCATCTGCATGATTCGGACTTCACGACGGCCCTGAGAGTGGCCGAGGCGATCAATGCACGGCTCGGCCGCCACTCGGCCTCGCCGCTCGACGGCGGCGCGATTCGCGTCACGGCGCCGGATGATCCGGGTCAGCGGGTCGCCTTCGTCGCCGCGGTCGAGAACATCCCCGTCGAGCCGGGAGACGCCGCGGCGCGGGTGGTCATCAACTCCCGCACCGGGACCGTCGTCATTGGGCAGCATGTCGTGGTCCGGCCGGCCGCGGTCAGCCACGGCAATCTGGTCGTGACCATCACCGAGACCCCGTTGGTCAGCCAGCCGGCGCCCTTCTCCGGCGGGGTCACGGTCACCGGGACCGATTCCGAGGTCGAGATCAGCCAGGAGAGCCGTATGTTCTTGATGGAACCCGGTGTCTCACTCGAGGAGATCGTGCATGCGGTCAACCAGGTCGGCGCGGCGCCCGGCGACCTGGTGGCGATTCTGGAGGCGTTGCGCGAGGCCGGCGCGCTGCGCGCGACGCTGGTGGTGATCTGATGGGGGTGACGGATGGATGAGCTTCAGGCCAGCCGGGTCTATACCGATTTCCAGGGTCTGGCGACGCTACGGGGCAAGGCGCGCGAAGCCGCACCGGAGGCCCTGACCGTCGCCGCGAAGCAGTTCGAAGCCTACTTGGTGCAACAGCTTCTGCGGGCCAGCCGCGAGGCCAACCCGGACGGAGGACTGTTCGGTGGCACCGGTAACGGCCTGTACGAGGACATGTTCGATAAACAGATCGCGTTGACCGTGACGGCCGGTCGCGGACTCGGGGTGGCCGATCTGCTGGTGCGCCAGTTGGCGCCGGCGGTTCAAGGCACAGACTCGCCGACGGCACGACCTGCGGCCAGTGATTCGGGCCCGACGGCAGTGGGAGACGAGCCGCAACCCGCAACCGCGACCCCGGTGGCCGTCAGAGCCGAGCCCAGGGTCGCGACCCCAGCGCAGCCCGCCGCGGTCCGGGCGCCCGAGCCGCCGGTCCCGGCTGTTCCGACTGTCGCACCGCCGCCGGCTGCTGTTTCGTCAACGCGTCCGTCCTGGCCTCTGCTGGGCGCTGGCTCGCCGATTACCCAAGCCGCAGTGGCCGCGACGCGCTCCGCGGACGGTCCCGAGGGGTCGGCAACCGGCCCGACCAGGGTCCGCTTCACCAACGCCGAGGCCTTCGTCGACGCCGTCATGCCGCATGCGCGGCAAGTCGGGGCCGAGCTCGGCGTCGATCCGCGACTGCTCGTGGCCCAGGCCGCGTTGGAGACCGGCTGGGGGCGCTCGATCATCCGCAACAGTGACGGCAGCAGCAGTCACAACCTGTTCAACATCAAGGCCCACCGGGCCTGGGATGGTCCGGTTGCGGCGGTACGCACCAAGGAGTACCTGGGCGGGGCCCCGACCATGGTGCAGGCCGAGTTTCGCTCCTACGAGTCCTTCGGGGCGTCGTTCCGCGATTACGTGGATTTTCTCAAGGCCAACCCGCGTTACCGCGAGGCCCTGACCAAGACACATGATCCCAAGGCGTTCGCCGAGTCGCTGCAAGCGGCGGGCTATGCCACGGACCCATCGTACGCGGACAAGGTCATGCGCATCTTCGCGTCGGACCGACTCGCGAAGGCCGCGGCGGCGCCCGCCGGACCGGGGCTCGTCTGAGCGGCGCCGAGTGCGAGCACGCGTCAGCGCGCGGTCAGGCTAAAGAATCGGCCATAGCGAACGATAAAGAGGTCGTGGCGCTGACCTTGGCGAGGCAAGGCCACGGAAGAAGGGTGAGCGCGGCGATGTCGCGTTCCGGCGCGCATCGAGCGCGATCCCCGGGACAGTAGGTGCGGCTTCAGCCGCATGATGACCACGGCCTTGGCTGCTTGGGCGAATTGTGTTGCGGCTGAAGCCGTACCTACACCGAGCCTGGCGGTTGAAGCCCCACCTACGGCGCTCTTCATGGCGGCGTGAGCCGCCGCTTGGGGCAGCATGTCACTGGGCCGCTGATCGGTTTGCGCTGGAGGCGGGCGGCTGGAAGCTGGCTGCGCGACGCAGGTGGTACTCCATCTTGCGGGAGTTGCCCGATCTTGGACCACCCAAGTCACGCGCAATCCCGTCTGTGCCGGATGATCGAACGAACGGCCCGGCAAGACCGGGTGGAGCGAGGAACCTAGCCATGGGCGTCAATCTGATCCAAACGGGGCTGTCGGGGCTCAACGCAGCCAGGTCCGGGCTTGCCACGACGTCGCACAATATCGCGAATGCCGCGACACCCGGATACAGTCGCCAGCGGGTGTTCCAGACGGCCGCCACCCCGATCCACGCCGGGCCTGGTTTCGTCGGGACCGGGACCCGCGCGGTCGACATCCAACGCAGCTACGACCAATTCTTGACCCGAGAGCTCCAGTTGGAGACCGCGGCCGCCGCGCAGTTGCGCACCCATCATACGCAAGCCGCCCGGCTCGATGCCTTGCTCAGCAATTCGGCGACCTCGCTGACGCCGGTGCTGCAAGGCTTCTTCGATGCCGTGCACCAGGCCGCGGCGGAGCCGGCTTCCGGCGCGGCCCGGCAGCTGCTGCTCGAGCAGATGGATCGGGTGACCGAGCGCTTCTCGCTGATGGATCAGCGCCTTCAGCAGACACGTGCCGGCGTGGTCGGCGATATCCGCTCCCATGTCGATCGGATCAATACGCTGAGCGCCGAGGTCGCGCGACTCAACCGCGGGGTGGCCGAGGCGCGTGGTAGCGGCAGCGCGCCCAATGATCTCCTCGATCGGCGCGACGAACTGGTGCGCCAGCTCGCCGAGCACGCCGGTGTGACGCCGCTGATCCAGGGTGACGGCACCCTCAATCTCTTCATCGGCAACGGTGTGCCCTTGGTGGTCGGCAGCGAGACCATGCCGCTGGCCGTCGGGGTGAGCTCGCGGGATCCGTCGGCGACCGGTCTCTTCTCGGTCGGCCATGGTGGCACGCGTGTCGAGGTCACGGGTCAAGTCCAGGGCGGTGCACTTGGCGGCCTGATCGACTTCGAACGCGGCCTGCTAGCCGATGCCGAACGGCAACTCGGGCTGTTCGCGCTGGGACTCGCCGACGCGGCGAACGCCCAGCATCGGCTTGGCATGGACCCGGTTGGCCGACTCGGCGGGGATCTCTTCACCAATGTCAACTCCCCGGCGCTCCAGGTCGCGCGGGCCATTGGCCAGGCCGACAACCAGGGCAATGCGTGGCTCGAGGTGCGGATCGATCAGGTCGGCACGCTGAACGGCAGCGACTATCGGTTGACCTACGACGGGGACGAGGGCGGCTACCGGCTGATCCGCGCCCGAGACAACCAGATTGTCGACACCTTCGCGGATCTGCCGCATAGCGTTGCCAGCGAGGGCTTCACGATCAGGCTCGCCGCCGGGGCCATGGACGCCGGCGACAGCTTCTGGATTCGCCCGGCGGCCGGGGCGGCGGGCGCGTTGCGCCGGGTCGCGGCGGATGCGTCCTCGTTGGCGCTGGCCGCGCCGGTCCGTGCCGACCCCGTTGGCGGCAACATCGGCGAGGCGCGCATCGGCCCGGTCACGGTCAGCGCGCTGAGCGGCACCGCGCTGACCGGGGCCATCACCTTGACCTACGACGCGGCGAACGCGCGCTTCGCGGTCACGGACCCGCCAGGCGGGACCTTGGCCTACAGCCCGGACAGCGACAGCGGTGCGACCTTGAACCTGGCGGTTCCGGGCTTCGGCGAGCTAGCCTTCACGATGACCGGGGCCCCGGCCGATGCGGATCGCTTCGTGCTCGCCGGCAACGCACAGGGCGTGGGTGACAATCGCAATGCCCTGGCCCTGGCGGCGCAGCTGCAAGAGACGCCACTGTTGTTTGGCGGCTCGGCAACCCTGACGGAAGGCTACGAACGGTTGGTCACCGAGGTCGGGGGGCGCACCCAAGGGCTCGGCTTCGCGGCCGAGACCCAGGAGAAGCTGGTGCGATGGGCGCAGGATGCGCGCGAGGCCCTGTCCGGGGTCAACCTCGACGAGGAGGCGGCCGACCTGCTGCGCCTCCAGCAGGCCTACGAGGCCTCGGCCCGTGTCATCGCCGTCTCCAACGATCTGTTCCAGACCCTGCTCGGTGCTCTACGAGGTTAGGCCATGCGCATCTCCACGCAACAGTTTCACCAACGCGCCGTCGATATGCTCCATGAGCAGCAGACGCGGCTGGTCCAGACCCAGCGCCAGCTCGCGACCGGCCGGCGTTTCGAGGTGGCCGCCGAGGATCCGCTCGCGGCCGGTCAGGCGCTGCGCCTGACGCGCGAGGTCGCGACGACCGAGCAGTACCAGGCCAACGCGAACGCGGTTCGTCTGCGTCAGGAGCTGCAGGAGGCCGCGCTCGGCCAGGTCACCGAGGTGCTGCACCAGGCCCGCGAGCTGCTGGTTCAGGCCCATGGCGCTGCGTCGTTCAACGCCAACGAACGGCACGCCTTCGCACAGCGCCTCGAGCAGCATCTGACGAGCCTGGTCGGGTTCGCCAACGCCCGTGATGGTGGTGGCGAATACTTGTTTGCCGGTGACCAGAGCGGCACCCGGCCCTTCTCCGACGCCGGCCAGGGTCAGGTCGTCTACCAGGGTGACTTGGGTCAGCGGCACATCCCGATCGGCCCCGGTGTCAGCGCCGCGATGACCGCGTCCGGTGCCGAAGTCTTCGGGGGCGTCCGCGAGGGCAATGGGCGGTTCGTGACTGCCGCGGATCCGAGCAACACGGGCAGCGGCGCGATCTCGATCGGGCAGGCGCGCGGGGACTGGACCTCCGGTGCCTACCGGCTGACCATTGTCCAGCCGGCCCCCGCCCGGCCGCCGACCTACGAGGTGCACGATGCCGACGACAATCTGGTCGCCGCTGGTGACTACGTCAGTGGTGCCCCGATCCGGTTCCAGGGTGCCGAGGTCGCGGTGACCGGCAGCCCGGCGCATGGCGACACCTTCCAGATCACGCCGGCCGGCCAGCGCGACCTGTTCTCGATCCTGCGCGGGGCCGCGCAGGCCCTGACCGAGGCCGGCGAGGTTCCGGCCGGTCGCGCGCGGCTGCAAGTCGGGCTGAATCGCGGTCTGGCCGAGCTGGATGCGGCGCTCGACCATGTCCTCTCGCAACGCGCCCAGATCGGCGCGCGGCTGGACCAGATCGACCGTCAGACCGATGCCAACGAGGCCTTCCGCCTGGTCGCGACCGAGGCCTTGTCGGAGGTCCAGGACCTGAATTACGCCGAGGCCGCGATGCGCCTGCAGACCGGGATGCTGGCCCTGGAGGCCGCGCAGCGCTCCTACGTCAGCATTCAAGATCTGTCGCTGTTCCGTTTCCTGCGTTAGGCCGTCGAGGAATCGCTTGGCCGTCTCCAACGACTTTTGCAACCCCCGATAAGGCTTGCCAGGAGCCCCGGTCGCGTTGACGAGCCGGGTCGGCGCAGGCGATGCTCGACGCCACGCCGAGCCTGAAACACCAGATCCCGGAGCTCTTCGGCAAGGCGTGGCAACAGGCACGAGGGGCCGCGCGAAAATCATTCGAGATCCATGGTGAGTCGGTGCGTGTGCCAGACACCTGTCCGTATTCGATCGATCAGGTCCTCGATCCCGACGACGTCCTAGCCCCGCCGCAGGTTGCAAGCCCTCGAGAAAGCATCGAATGCTTGGCGATGTTACCGGGCGGTGGTCAGTGTGCCGATGTATCCGCTCCTAACGGACGACGCAGCGAACGAGGCCATCCGCGCCTGTCGAAGGCCGTGAGCTGATCGACAGCCCGGCCGTCGCGTTCGGGATGGATCTTCGCCGCGCGGACGTCCCGGTTCCACGCACTGCCTTCACCCGTGGTCGGCATTCGCCCGACAAGACCATGCCCTCGTTTCGACTGCGCCCCACCAGACCCAGCGGCCAATCCTTCGGTCGCGCCTCTCGCGCCTCGGCCGGATTCAGGCCGCGGGCCGTTGCAGATCAGCGAAACCACGTGCGGCGGATCGTTCTGTGACGGGCGTCACCTTTTCACGCCGCGGATCCGGTCACCGCGGTTAAAGCTTTGCCGGTGGACGCCGATAAGGCCAGTGACGGCGCTCGGTACCTCGGCGCCGGATGACGCGCAGTCCCGATAGCGACCTCCGCCGGCCACCGCCACGGAGGGTCCAAGATCCCAACAAACGGAGGTTATTCGAATGTCCAGTGTCATCAACACCAACGTCATGTCGCTGAATGCCCAGCGCAACATGCTCAAATCCTCCGGCGACATGGCGACGACGATGCAGCGCCTGTCGACCGGCCTGCGCATCAACAGTGCCAAGGACGACGCCGCGGGCCTCGCGATCTCGGAGCGGATGACCGGTCAGATCCGCGGCATGAACCAGGCGGTGCGCAACGCCAACGATGGTATATCGCTGATGCAGACCGCCGAGGGCGCGCTGCAAGAGGTCACGAACAACCTGCAACGGATCCGCGAGTTGGCGGTGCAGGCGGCCAACTCCTCCAACAGCAGCACGGATCGCGCCGCCCTGCAGGCCGAGGTCTCGCAGCTCGCCGCGGAGATCGATCGCGTGGCCGGGCAGACGAACTTCAACGGCACTCAGCTGCTTGACGGCAGTTTCTCGAGCCAGAGCTTCCAGGTCGGCGCGAACGCCGGCGAGGCCATCAACGTCAAGTCGATCGTCGATAGTCGGACCGCATCGCTGGGCTCGCATACCCTGACCGCCGAGGGCACCATCACCGGCAAAGTGGTTGCCGGGGCCGCCAACGGTATCACCGCGGTGGCGAGCACTGACAATTTCACGATCAAGACCGACGCCGGCACGACCAGCGCAATCACCTATGCGGCCGATGCGAGTGCGAAGGACATCGCGGCGGCGATCAACTCCGCGGCGAGCGGCATCGGCGTCACGGCTACCGCGACCAACAGCACGACCCTGAGCGGCCTAAACGGCATCGGCAATGGGGACGGCACCGTGTCTTTCACGTTGAACGGCCAGGCCGTCTCGGCTGTCCTGACCGATCAGAACGATCTGTCCAGTCTGGTTTCGGCGATCAATGGCGTATCCGGCACGACCGGGGTGACCGCGGCCTTCTCGAGCACCGACTCCAAGGCCTCGATCAGCTTGACCACCACCGACGGCCGCAACATCGCGCTTGGCGCCTTCGCGGTGGACGGCGCATCAGAGCAAAGCATCAGCTTCGGTGGGACGACCTTGACCGAAGGCGGTGCGGTCGCCGCGGTGCAGACGGGGATCGTCTCGCTGTCGAGCTCCAAGGGCGCGATCTCCACGGCCAACGCGAACGCCCAGGTGTTCGCGGGTGCGGGCGTGAACAATTCGAGCTTCGCCTCGCTCGCCGCGGTCGACATCTCGACGTCGGCCAACGCCTCCTCGGCCTTGGCCACGCTCGATGCCGCGCTGCAGCAGATCAACACCGGCCGCGCGGACCTGGGTGCCATCCAGAATCGCTTCGAGTCGGTGGTGTCGAGCCTGCAGATCACCTCCGAAAACCTCTCGGCCTCGCGTAGCCGCATCCAGGATGCCGATTTCGCGGCCGAGACGGCCAACCTGACCCGCGCCCAGATCCTGCAGCAGGCCGGTGTGGCGATGCTCTCGCAGGCGAACCAGGCGCCGCAGACCGTGCTGTCGCTGCTGCGCTGATCGGGTCGGTGAGGCGGCCGAGGTGATTCCACCGCGGCCGCGTGGGCCTTGACCGCCTGTTCTGGCCGAGCCATGGATGGCTCGGCCGTGCGAGGCGGTCGAGGGCTCGGCAACCGGAGTCTGTCGGAGGGCGCGGGATGCGATGAACGCATCGCTGGCATCTGGGGGCGCACTGGATCGGCAGCTCCAGCGTGATTGGAGGGCAAGACCATGATCATAGGTGACAGTATCCTTCAGGCGACCAGCCGGCCCCTGAATTTTTCGGACGCGGCCGAGCGCACCGCGGGGGCGGGCCGGGATGGTGCCGAGCGGGTCGGTTCGGGCCGCGTCGCCGATGCGACCCTCGCGGGGACCCCGCGCGAGCCTGCCCCCTTGACCGCACCGGTGGCGTTCGACGATCCGATGGCCGAGGCGCTGCTCGATCGGCTGAATCAACACCTGAAACTGGAGCAGCGCGCGGTGCGTTTCTCGACCGATCAGGACTCCGGACGGCTGGTGATCAAGGTGACCGACACCGAGACCGATGAGCTGATCCGCCAGATCCCGCCCGAACGGACCCTCGAGCTGCTGCGTCATCTGGCCGACGGCCCGCCCGACCTGGAGCAGGCCGGGTTGCTGGTGCGCGAGACCGTGTGACGGCCTGGAAATTGCCTAATGCCTCTCGATGTAGGCAACAGGTGACCTGGAGGTCAAGATGGCAACGATCACGGCAATGGGGATGGGGTCCGGACTCGACATCGCGGGCCTGGTCTCGCAGTTGGTCAAGGCCGAGGGCGGGCCGGTCACGCAACGACTGGACCGGCAGCAGCGACAGGCCTCGGCCGAGCTGTCGGCGCTGGGTTCGCTGAAGTCGGCGCTGGCGTCGCTGCAGACCAGCCTGAAGGGCCTGGCCGATGCGAACGGCGCCCGGCCGATGTCGGCCTCGTCGAGTCACGAAGCCTTGTTCAGCGCCGTCGCCGATGGCCAGGCGGTCGGTGGCCAGTATCAGCTCGAGATCGTGCGCCTGGCCCAGCGTCATAAACTCGGCACCGAGCTCATCGACAAGGGCCAGACCTTCGGCGGTGCGGCCGGCGATCAGCTGACCATCGCGACCGGCGGTGCCGAGTTCACATTGGATCTGGCGACGGCCAAGACGCTCGCCGAGATCCGTGATGCGATCAATCGGGCCGCCGACAATCCGGGCGTGACGGCGTCGCTGCTGCGGGTCGACGCAGACAACGAGATCCTGGTGCTCAGCGCGGCCGACACCGGGCAGGCGAACGCGGTCACGGTGACCGAGACCTTCGCCGGTGGTCCTTCGTTGGGCCTGACCACGGCCAATCGCGATGCGGCCGGGAAACCCTTGACCGATCTCGCCGAGCTCGATGCCCTGATCCGGATCGACGGGATCGAGATCGCGCGCACCGGCAACCAGCTCGCGGATGTCCTCGATGGGGTCAGGATCGAGCTCGGCCAGGCCGAGCCCGGGACCCTGGCGGCCCTCGAGGTGGTGCCGGATCACCAGGCCGATGTGGCGGCGATCAAGGGCTTCGTCGACCAGTACAACGCGCTGATGGATACGTTGGGCCGGCTCGCCGGCTTCCGAGGGGTCGGTGCCGAACAGCCGCCACTGTACGGCGATGCCGCGGCGCGCGGGCTCGGCAGCCGGCTGCGCACGGAATTGAGCCGCTCCGCGGATGGATCTCCGTTCGGCCAGTCCGGGTTGGCCGAGATCGGCATCCAACTGGGTTCGGACGGCAAGCTGACGCTCGATGCCGGGAAGCTGGAGTCGGCCCTCGCGGCCGATCGGGATGGCGTGAGCCGGGTGTTCGGGTCCGAAGAGGGGTTGGCCACCAGGCTGGGCGCCCTGCTCGAGGCGCACCTGCAACGCGGCGGTATCCTGGACACGCGGACCGATGGACTCAAAGGGCGGCTCGATCGAATCGCGGGCGCCCGGGAGGCGCTGGAGCGACGGCTCGAGGTCATCGAGACCCGGTATCGCCAGCAATTCCTCGCGATGGACGTCTTGGTGGGCCGGCTCCAGAACACAAGCAGCTTTCTGTCCCAGCAGCTGACCGCCCTCAATTCAATCCACCAGCAAGCCAGGTAGCTGCGAGCCGCGACCGCCGAGCAGCTCGGCTCACCGCAACCAAATAGCGAAGGGGTAACGACAGCATGAACGCTTTGTCCGCTCTGAAGACCTACCGCGAAGTCGGCGTTCAAAGCGCCATCCAGGACGCGAGCCCGCACCAGCTCGTGCAGATGCTGATGAGCGGCGCCATCGACCGGATGACGGCCGCGATCGGACACATGCAACGCGGCGAGATTGCCGACAAGGGCCGCCTGATCGGCGCGGCGGTTGCGATCGTCGAGACGCTGCGCGGCGGCCTGAATCGAGACGTCGGCGGGGAGCTTGCCGCGAACCTGGATAGCCTGTACGACTATATGGCCCGGCGGCTCTTCACGGCCAATCTCAGGAACGACAGCGCGGCGCTCGTCGAGGTCATCTCGCTGATGAAACAGATTCGCGAGGCCTGGGAGGCGATCCCCCAGCCGCAACGGCAGGTCGACGGCCGCTCCGGTCCAGGGCTGGCGCTGCCGCGGTCCTGAGCAAGCTAAGGAGGTGATCGACGTGAACCGTCTATCTCTGGTGGACACGACCCGGCCCGTCGAGTGGGATGGGATCCTCGCGGACACACGCGCAATGCTCGAGGCGGCCCAGGCCGGTGACTGGGAGCGGGTGATGCGGCTCGAGCGGGAGCGCCAGCCGCGGATCGAACGGTTCTTCGCCGCCGAGCCCGGACCGCACGAGACGACGTGGGTGCGACGGGGCATCGAGGAGATCCTGGTGTCCGATGAAGCCGTGCTGACCCTGTGCCAGGCCGGCCGGAGTGCCGCCTCATCGAAGATCCTCGATCTGCGCCACAAGGCGGCGGCAAACCGGGTCTACGAACGCACGGCGGCGGTTTGACGTCGGCCCGCCCCGGTGACGGGGCGGGCCGCTGGCCCGTTTCTCCCCCGCCGGCCTCCGGGGTCGGTCTATCAGGTTGCCGGTGACCTCGCGGCGCTCGTCGGGCCGTTGAACGGATAATTTCTCGGGTGGCCGTCCTCTGTGCTGGCGCCGTTGGCACCGAGTCACGATCACCCCCGCCGCGTCGCGTAACCAGGCCGCGGCGATCAGCCCGTCCCTTCTTGGGTCGCCATCCTCCCTCAGCGATGCTCATGTCGACGGGCACGCGAGATATCGCCTGGCGGCCGTCAAAATTTTGACCCTTGTCATCGTTCCCCCGCTCGAACTGGTGTCTAATGGTGACCGGGGGTGTCTGGCCCACGAACGGCCGTGTCTTCCGCCCTCGACCAACCCCTTGGCCCCCGGGTCGGAGATGCCCGGTGGCGTGCCCCCGCAGCGATGGTCCCGGTAACGGCCCCGGCGCGTGGCGCGACCCCGTTGATGTGGTTATCATTTCGTGGAACGTCCTAAGAAGGTGTCTCTGCCGGGCGCGCTCGAGGGCGCCCGGCATGGCGGTGACTGGTTACTGATGGGGAACACATGGTCGATTCATTCCGTCGACACACCCGTTCGAGACGATCCAGCGCGGTCGAACCCGCGACCGCCGGGACCGGCCGCAGCGAGACGGCGGCGGCCTCGTCACCGACGGATGGGTTGGTTCTGGTCCTGGACGCGGATCGGCGGCGCGCCTATTCGGTCGTCGCGATCCTGGAGTTTCTCGGGTATCCGGCGCGGTCCATGTCTCTCGAAGCCTGGCCGATGGCTATCGACGAGGGAGGTCCCGTCGCCGCGGTCGTGATCGGTAGCGACGACCGCGGCGGGGCGCCGCGCGCGCTGCTCGACGCCGTGCTGGCCTGGGGGCCCACGCTGCCGGTGTTTGTCCTCGACCTTGACCTCAATGCCGAGACGGGCGCGCTGCTCGAAGGCCAGGCGGAGCGAGGGCACCAGATCCAGGTTCTCAAGTACCCGCTGCGCCAGCCCGAGCTGATCGAGGCACTGGAGCGGCGTCACGCGCTCAGTCAATGGCGGCGCCCGCCCAGCGGTGATGGCTCGCCTTTGCTGGCGCGCGCGCTGGTCGGGGCAAGCCCGGTCATGCGGCGGGTGCGTCAATTGATTCAAAAGGTCGCGCCGACGGATGCCACGGTGCTGGTGCTCGGCGAGACGGGTACCGGCAAGGAGATCGTCGCGCGCAACATCCACTACCTGTCGGCGCGGCGCGGGGCACCGTTCATTGCGGTCAACTGCGGGGCGATTCCCGCCGACCTGCTCGAGAGCGAGTTGTTCGGGCACGAGAAGGGCGCCTTCACCGGGGCGGTCAGCGCCCGCGCGGGACGCTTCGAGCTCGCCGAGGGTGGCACCCTGCTGCTCGACGAGATCGGTGATATGCCGTTGCCGATGCAGGTCAAGCTCCTGCGGGTCTTGCAGGAGCAGACCTTCGAGCGGGTCGGCGGACACCGCAGTCAACGGACCGACGTGCGTGTGATCGCGGCGACCCACCGCGATATCGAGGGGCTGATCGCGCAAGGGCGGTTCCGCGAGGATCTGTACTACCGGTTGAACGTCTTCCCGATCGAGATGCCGCCGCTCCGCGAGCGCATCGGGGATCTCCCGTTGCTGATCAATGAGCTCATCGAACGGATGGAGGCCAATGGGCGCGGCTCGTTGCGCCTCGCCGCGTCCGCGGTGCAGATCCTGGCGCGATATCCCTGGCCCGGAAACGTCCGTGAACTGGCTAACCTTTTAGAAAGGCTGGCGATTCTCGAGCCTGGCGGCCTAATCGGAGCGAGCGCTTTGCCGAGTCGGTTCCTGCCCGAAGACTGGCAGGGGCGGCCGTCGGAGGAGGAACCATCGGAGCCGGATTCGGCCGCCTGGACCCCGTTGGGATCCGGGGCGCTTGCCCCGGAAGACCCGCGCTTGCCGCCCGGAGGGCTCGACCTGCGCGATTATCTGAGTCGCCAGGAGACCAGCCTGATCAACCAGGCCTTACGGGAGTCCGACGGGGTGGTGGCGCATGCCGCGACGCTGCTCGGTATGCGCCGCACGACACTCGTCGAGAAGATGCGCAAGTACGCCCTCCAGCGGGTCGACTTGGCGACGGATCTCTGACAGCTGCCCACATCGGTGGCGGCCATCCCATTGCTCTAAAAGATTTATCTGTGACTGGCATTGTGCTTGCTTAGCCTCGGTGAGTGAGGCCCGGCGGGTCGAGTTTCCGCCGCCCCGCATCTTGGGCCCCAGGATGCCGCGATGGCCGACACGGGCTCAACCGAGTTTGAGGAGAACAGCGCATGCGACCTTCCGCGTTTGTCGTTATCGATCGGGCCCGATCCGGATGCGAGCCATCCGCGCCGCCCGTCGAACCCGATGGGACGGGGCTGGTACACGCCGATCCGGTGACCGGGCGTATTCTCGCGCTGGCCGAGCGGGTTGCCCGCACCGAGGCGGCGGTGATGCTGTCCGGCGAGAGCGGCACGGGCAAGGAGATGTTCGCCCGCCATATCCACGCCAGGTCGGCCCGCGCCGATGGACCCTTCGTTGGCGTCAATTGCGCTGCGATCCCCGCCACGATGCTGGAGGCCACCCTGTTCGGGTACGAGCGCGGCGCCTTCACCGGCGCGCACCAGGCTTACCAGGGCAAATTCGAACAGGCCCACGGCGGGACCCTGCTCCTTGACGAGATCACCGAGATGGATCTCGATCTCCAAGCCAAACTGCTGCGCGTCCTCCAGGAACGGGAGATCGAGCGGATCGGGGGCCGCAGGCCGATCCCTCTCGAGGCGCGGATCCTGGCCACCACCAATCGGGATCTTGCCGCGGAGGTCGCGACGGGGTGCTTTCGGATCGATCTGTACTATCGCTTGAACGTCTTCCCGTTGATCATCCCGTCGCTGCGCGAGCGTCGAGCGGACATCCTGCCGATCGCGCTTGCGCGGATCCGGGCCCATGCCCCGGAAGGTGGGCCGATCCCGCGGCTGACCCGCGCCGCCGAGGAGCGGCTGTTGACCCATTCGTGGCCCGGGAATGTGCGGGAACTCGACAATGTGATCCAGCGCGCCTTGATCTTGCAGAGCGGCGCGTGGATCGACGTCGACGAAATCTGCATCGAACCGGTTGCGGTGCCGCCGGGTCCCGGCTCCATCATGGCGTCCGCGAAGCCGGCACCGACCGGTCTCGGCGAGGATCTGCGGGCGCACGAGCGTGACCTGATCCTCGACGCCCTGCGTGCGACGGACGGTCACCGCGAGGCCGCCGCGGCGCGTCTGGGCATCAGCCCGCGAACGCTGCGTTACCGCATCGCCCGATTACGGCGGCTTGGGGTCGGGATACCGGTGGTTCTCGCGAACGGCGGGTGATAGGACGAACACATGGCTATGTCTGACAACAACGTTGGGCCGACCGAGGTCCTGCACCGCTTGCGCGCCCTGTCCGAACGCTTGGAGGCCGGGCTCGAAATAGCGAATGACGAGAAGCCATCGGTCCGTTTCGCCGATCTATTGCATGAATCGCTGAATCGGGTCAATACGACCCAACAACGGGCCTCGGCCATGGGTCAGGCCTATGAGCTCGGTGATCCGAATGTCTCGACGGCCGAACTCGTGATCGCGATGCAGAAGTCCAGTCTGGCCTTTCAGGGCGCGCTGCAGGTTCGCAACAAGCTGGTGGCCGCCTACCAGGACATCATGAGCATGCCTGTGTGATCGCGAGGGTTGCGATCACCACGCCTAGCCAGTCGCCGAATCCATGGAACTGATCAGACTCAGACCGGACCAGATCACCGCCCGGGTTCGAGCCCTTGCCGAGTTGCCGATGGCCAGGCAATTGGGGCTGATGCTGGGGTTGGCCCTGAGTGTCGCCATCGGCGTTGCGGTCGTGCTGTGGTCTCAGGAACCCGTTTATCGTCCCTTGTTCAGCAACCTGTCGCCGATGGATGCGAGTGAGGTCGTCGCTGCGTTGCAGGAGCGTCGCGTCCCTTACCGGGTCGACGAGCACAGCGGCGCTGTCCTGGTGCCGGCAGGCGGCATGCATGAGACCCGGATCGCGCTGGCGGCGGCGGGCTTGCCGAGGGGCGGTGGCGTCGGGTTCGAACTGCTCGACGGCCAAGGCACGTTCGGCGAGAGCGAGTTCATGGAATCGGTGCGCTATCAGCGGGTGCTCGAGGGCGAGTTGGCGCGGACGATCGCGAGCCTGGCCGATGTGCGGGGCGTGCGAGTACACCTGGCGCTGCCGAAGCGGTCCTTGTTCGTACGCGAGCGCGAACACCCGTCGGCCTCGGTGTTGCTCGAACTCTATCCGGGGCGAACCCTGGATCCGGTTCAGGTGCGGGCGATCATGCACCTGGTCAGCTCGAGCATCGCGAATCTGGCTCGCGAGCGGGTGACCGTGATCGATCAGGCGGGGCGATTGCTGTCGCCAGAGGAAGGCGATGCCGGCTTCGAGGGCTCGCTGGGGCAACTCGACTTCACGCGGCGGATCGAGTCCTCCTACGCCCGGCGGGTCGAGGAGATCCTGACCCCGTTGGTCGGCGTCAATCGCGTCCGCGCTCAGGTCGTCGCCGATGTGGATTTCACGATCGTCGAGGCGACCGAGGAGCTCTTCGATCCAGCGGGCCAGAGCCTGCGCAGCGAACAGATCTCGGAACAACAATCCCGTGGTTCGTCCCTCGCCGGCGGCATTCCGGGTGCGCTGACCAACCAGCCGCCCCCCGCCGGAAACCTGGAGCCGGGGGGAGCGGCCGGCGATAGGCCCGAGAGTCTCTCGAAACAAGCGACGCGAAACTTCGAGATCGATCGCCGGGTCCGGCATGTGCGCTCGCCCAGCGGCGTGCTGCAGCGACTATCGGTGGCCGTCGTGATCGATGATGCCGCGGCCGTCGATAAGGACGGCAACCCGCTCCGGGAACCCTTGACCCGGGACCAGATCGAGGACCTGACGACCCTGGTCAAGCAGGCGGTCGGCTTCAACGAGGAGCGCGGCGATACCGTGCACCTGGTCCCGGCCGTCTTTCAGGATGGCCTGGATGGCACCCTGGTGACCTCGCCGCGCCTGTGGGAGCAGCCGTGGTTGTGGAGCCTGGCCAAGCAGGGTCTTGCCGCGATCCTCGTCCTGTCGCTGGCGCTCGCGGTCCTGCGCCCCCTGCTGAGGGGTATGGCGTCGGAGCCGGCCCGGGTGGATCCGGCTCCGGCGGCACTGGCCGATGGGTCCGCTCCGGAGACGAGCCTCCCGGCGCCGGACGAACTGGCACCGGATCAGATCGAACTATCGCGGGGCGCGCGGCAGGCCTTGACTCAGCTCGAGGTACCCCAGGAATACACAGAACGGGTGGCGCTCACGCGAGACCTGATTTCCCAGGATCCGCGCCTGGCCGCAGACATCGTAAAGGGGTGGTTGGCCAGTGACCGATGACTTGACGACCCAGCCTGGCGGTAACGTGCGCGCCGCGATTCTGCTCCTGACCGTCGGCGAGCGTCTCGCCGCGGATGTGCTCAGGTATCTGGATCCGCCGGAGGTCCATAAGCTGGGCATGGCCATCTCGCGCATGAAGACCGTTTCGCGACAGGAGGTCTCGGACACCTTGGCGGCCTTCATGACCGAGGCCCGTGATCGCTTGCCATTGGGCATCGGTTCGGAGCAGTACCTGCTCACGTCCCTTGGAGACGCCGTCGGCGAAGACAAGGCGCGCGAGTTCGTCAACCAGATCATGGCCGGGCGCCTGTGTGGGATGGACGCGGTCCGGCACATGGAGGCGACGACAGTGGCCGATCTGTTGCGTACCGAACATCCGCAGATCGCGGCGATCGTGCTGGCCAATCTGAAGCCGGGGCATGCCGCCGAGGTGCTGTCCTTGTTGCCCGAGACCCAGCGTCCCGAGTTGCTGATCCGAATAGCCAACCTGGAAGGTCTGCCGCCGGCGGCCTTGAAGGAGCTGGACGCGATCATCGACCAGAAGGTGTCGGATGCCCCTGGCATCCATAGCTCGCGCGTTGGAGGCATCAAGGCCGCCGTGGACGTGATCAATCGACTCGATCGGCCGCTCGGCGTGGACGTCCTGGACAGCATCCGCGAAGAGAATCCGGAGCTCGGCGGTTCGTTGGATGAGGCATTGTTCGGCTTCGAGGATCTCGAGAATGTCTCCGATCGCGACGTCCAGATCTTGTTGAAGGAGGTTTCCACCGACCTGTTGGTCAAGTCGCTGAAGGCCGCCGACGAGCGTCTGCGGGGCAAGTTCTTCCGCAACATGTCAAAGCGTGCCGCGCAGCTGGTCCAGGATGATATCGAGGGGACAGGCCCGGTGCGCTTGTCCGATGCCGAGGAGGCTCAGAAGGAGATCACGCGGATTGCACGACGCCTCGCCGAGCGAGGCGATATCGCATTGGGGGCACGCGAGGCGTATGTCTGAGGCAAGTCATGATCCAGAACTCCAATTGTGGCGCTACTGGTCGGCGCCGGAACTCGCGCCAGGTCCCGCGTCGGGTGCTGCGCCGAGCCCGGGCGATGCGACGATGCGCCCTCCGACAGCCGAGGACCTCGAAGTCTTGCGCCAGGCGGCCTATGAGGAGGGTTTTGCGTCGGGTCAGGAAGAGGGACTGCGTCAGGGACGCGAGCAGGGCTTGCGCGAGGGGCGCGAGGCGGTAGAGGCGCACGCGCGATGCCTGCAATCGTTGGCTGCGTCCTTGGCGCGGCCACTTCAACAGGTCGAGGCGCGCGTCGAGGAAGAGCTGGTGGCCTTGGTCATCGGTTTGGTGCGGCAGCTCGTGCGGCGCGAAATCAAGACGGACCCGGGCATCATCGTCGCGGCGCTGCGGGAGGCGCTCGGGGTCCTGCCCGCGTCGGCGCAGGACGTCGTGGTCAAGGTACATCCCGATGACGCGGCACTCCTGCGCGAGACCTATGCCGAGGAGACGGGGCCCGGATGGCGTCTGCTCGAAACCCCGGCGATCACCCGCGGTGGCTGCGTCGTCGTGACCAGTGCCTCGGAGGTGGATGCCAGGGTCGAGGAGCGGCTCGCGTCGGCAATCTGTCATGTCTTTGGCGGGGAACGCTCATCCGATGGCGACAAGGCGTCAGAGCTTGCGAGCGGCTCGACCCCGGCCAATGGGCACGATCGGGCCCCCGACGGAGCCGCCGACCAGACCCCGGAGGTGTCGTCTTGAGCGTGCCGCAAAACGGGTTTCACGTCCCACGCTGGCTCGAGGCGATGCGCCGCTATCGTGAGGCTGCGGAGCGGCTGCCGCCGCCGGTCGTGCACGGGCGATTGACGCGGGCGGTGGGTCTGGCGCTGGAGGCCGTGGGTTGTCAGGCGGCCGTCGGCGGCCGGTGCGTGATCACGGCGATGGATGGATCCGAGGTCGAGGCCGAGGTCGTCGGGTTTTCCGGGGAGCGGCTGTATCTGATGCTGGCCGGCGAGGATCGCGGGTTGACCGTCAATGCACGGGTCACGCCAGCGCGCCATGGGGGCGAAGTGCCGGTCGGCGCGGCCCTGCTCGGGCGGGTGCTCGACGGTGCCGGTCGTCCCTGGGACGGGCGAGGCGCGATTCGGGTCGACGATCATGTGCCCTTGCAGGGCCGCCCGATCAATCCGATGTCGCGTGCGCCGATCCACGAACCGCTCGACGTTGGGGTGCGCGCCATCAATGCCGTTCTGACCGTTGGGCGCGGCCAGCGCATGGGTCTGTTCGCCGGCAGCGGCGTGGGCAAGAGCTCATTGCTCGGGATGATGACCCGTTATACCGACGCGGACGTGACCGTGGTCGGTCTCATCGGGGAGCGTGGTCGGGAGGTTCGTGAGTTCGTGCAGAACACCCTCGGCGACGAGGGGCGTCGTCGTGCCGTCGTCGTCGCCGTGCCGGCCGATCACCCGCCACTGATGCGTTTGCGGGGCGCGATGCTGGCGACCAGCATCGCCGAGTATTTTCGCGATCAGGGGCAGCGGGTCTTGCTGCTGATGGATTCGCTGACCCGCTACGCGCAGGCGCAGCGCGAGATCGCGCTAGCCATTGGCGAGCCGCCGGCGACCAAAGGCTACCCACCCTCTGTGTTCGCCAAGCTACCGCATCTGGTCGAACGCGCCGGTGCCGGCGAGGGGATTGGGTCGATCACGGCCTTTTATACCGTGCTGGTCGAGGGCGATGACCAGCTCGATCCGATCGCTGACGCGGCGCGCGCCATCCTCGATGGCCATGTCGTGCTGTCTCGTGCTTTGGCGGACACGGGTCATTTTCCGGCCATCGATATCGAAGGCTCGGTGAGCCGGCTGATGCAAGAGATTACCGGCTCGGCGCAACAGGAGGCCGCGCGGGCCTTGAAGGGTTTGGTGTCGCTGTACAACAGAAATCAGGATCTGATCACACTCGGTGCCTATCGCAAAGGCCACAATCCTCAGGTGGACGAGGCCGTTGAACGGCATCCGCAGATCGCTCGATTCCTGCGACAAGGGATCCATGAGCGGGTCGATCTCGGGGCTAGCGTCGGACAGCTGATCGAGCTGATGAAGCCCTCGGAGGCGGAAGGCAACTCCCGCGAGATAAAACCCCATTTGGGTTGACTGATGCGCGGTGCAGGTGCGGCTTCAGCCGCAACGCAATTCGGCTAGACGGCCAGGGCCGTGGCCGTCGTGCGGCTGAAGCCGCACCGACACCGAATCTGTTGTGATTCAACGGAGACAGCCGCGCAAGCCTGGTGCGGGGTTCTGCGGGAGTTGCCTGGACGGCCGGGGAGCTAACGGCCTGTGCCGACCTGTAACATCTTCGGGCGATGGACGGGAAAGATATGAGTCGTAAACAACGCATCGAGCACCTGAAACAGTTCGCCGAGGACCGGGGGCAGGACGCGGCGCGGGCGCTCGCCGATCGCCGTCGGGTCCTCGAGGAGACCGACGGCCAGCTCAACCAGCTCATCGTGTACCGTGACGAGTACACGGGTCATACGCCAGTGACCGCCGAGCAGACCGGCGCGAACTTGCGGGACTATTGGCGCTTCATGTCGCGGCTCAACACCGCTATTGTGGAACACCGCGAGCGTATCGATCAACAGCGAATTGCCCTTGAGCAATCCTTCTGTCGCTGGCAGGAAAGTCAACGCGAGGTCGCCATTCTGGACAAGGTGATCGATCGACTGGGCACCGCGGAACGTCGCGCGCAGGAGCGCCAAGGCCAAAGGATCCAGGACGATTTGTCGAGCCGTTACGCCAATCTCCCGCGCAGCGACGAGAGCTGACCCCATGATGAACGCGATGCTGGTCGCCCTTGCCGAGCGATTCGCGCCCCAAGAAAAAGCGCATGCCGATCGGTCGGCGGCTTCGGAACAAGGCCAGGGCCCTTTCGCCGATCTGATGCGGCAGCAGGGGGCCGAGGAGTCTCTCCCACCCGGCGACGGCGGGACCGAGGGCAGCGCCTCCTACAGCGAAGAGCCGGGTCATTCGGCCAAGCCTGACCTGCGCGCGCTGGCACACGCACTCGGTCCACGCCATGACTCGCTTTCGCACGGAGGCGAACCGTCGTTCATGGGCGATCAGACGTTGACCCTCAATGGCGGGCGCGAGCCCAGCGTCGTGCATCCTGCATCCCTCGCGGGACCTATGCCGATGGACACGCCTGAGGTCGATAGACCCTCGTTCAGCGAGCAGCGTTACGCGGTGTTTTTGCGCCAAACGTCGTTGGATGCGGATCGCGGAGATCTGGAGGGGCGCGCAGAGCGGGAGCGCAGGGTGACCGATGGGCGGACGGAGGCGGAGCACGAGGTAGCGGAGGCGTGCGCGGAGCTAGAACGCAAGGTGGTCGACGGGCGCGCGGAGGCAGAGCGCCAGGTTTCGACTGGGCGTGCGGAAGCGGTGCGGTTTGGCGAACGGGTGGCGAGGGCAGAGCGGCCTGAAGCCGATCCGGCGGGGGCGAGGCCTTCGGATCGAGTGACGATGGCTAACGCGGCCGAGGATGCGATGGGCGGGCGCGGCCAGGTCGCCACGAACGTGCCGGAGACGGAAGGCGCGGCGGCTTTGCGGATGGCGGACGTCTCGTCGTCGATGCTTCAGGCGGGTCGCGTTGCGGCTCAGGTCGGGATCGAAACCGGACGCCCCGAGGGTTTGGCGATGACGGGAATGGCATCCCTGGATGTGCCGTCGCGGCCGCTTACCACAGGCCCAACGCCGGCCCCGCTGAGTGCGTTGACGCAGCCCGTTGCGGCCCAGGGATGGGGCGATGAATTCGGCACGCGCCTCAAGTGGCTTGTCGGTCGGCGCGAGACCATCGCCGAGCTGCGCCTTAATCCCCCGGAACTTGGTCGCTTGGAGATCCACATCAAGCAGGAGAAGGCCAAGACCAGCGTCAGTGTCATCGTCCAGAGCGCGCAGGTCCGCGAAGCGGTGGTCGAGGCCCTGCCGCGCCTGCGAGAGATGTTCAATGAGGCCGGGCTGTCGCTCGAAAGTCTGGATGTGACCGAACGGCAGGCGGAAGGTCGCGCTGACGGGGAGCGGGAGCGCGCGCCGTCGGACGAATCGATGCCGGAGGGCCGCGATCATGGCCAACGCCCGGCGTCTCGGTCGCTGACGCCGACCGACGGCCTGATCGACACCTTCGCTTAATCGCTGGGCCCGTTTCGGTTACGAGCCATCGCTTGTTCCCGCGATGGCCGCTGCTGCGCCTGTTCCCGGTTCGGTGCGGTCCGGTCCGAGCTATGGCGCCATCCCTCTGCACAGCGCCCCTCTGGCGCACGACATCCCGTTGATCTCCCGGGGCCAAAGGCTTCGGTTACCCGGGTGGCTTGACCCGTCAAGGAATCGTCGCCAGTCCAATCTGTCGCGGGCCAAAACCTTGGCGTTCATTCATCGCACGGCCCTAATCCTCTGTTATGTCGCAAGTTAAAGCGATGGCCCAAAGATTGCTTTCTTCAGGGTGGCGGCACGGGGGATGATTCCCGTCAGTGGCCACGCAGCCCAAACAGGTCAAGGGTGTTATGAAGAAGATCGTCATTCTGAGTGTGCTGGGGACGCTGCTCGTTGTCGGTAGCGTAGTGGGGACCTTGTTCGCCACCGGCAGTCTCCCTGGTCTAACGCCGTCCCCCGAGCTAACGGGCACCGAGTCTGACATCGAAGCCTCCGACGCCGTCGCGGTTCGGGCGGCCTCCGCCTATGTCCCGCTCGATCCGGCCTTTGTCGCGACCTTCGCCAACCCGTCGGTTGCGCAATTCCTCCAGGTCAGCATCGAGGTGGCCGTCGACGGAAAGAGCGCCGAAGATGCGATCAAACGCCATGGCCCGGTCATACGCAACAGTATCGTGATGGTTCTGAGTCGTCAGTCGGCCGAGGAACTCCAGACCCCGAAAGGAAAGGAGCAATTGCGCGCGCAGATTCGCGACGAGATCCGTGACACCCTTTCCGGCTTGACCGGAAAGTCTGGGGTTGTCGATGTGTACTTCACCAGTTTCCTGATGCAGTGACATGATGAATAGCGACCTGCTGACCCCCGACGAGCTCGATGCCCTGCTCAACGAGGTCGATTGGGGAGGGCTCTCCGATGACGAGCCGCATCAATACCCCCAGGGCAACGTTGTGCCCTACGATTTCTCGGTGCAGGAGCACATCTTGCGCAGCTCGATGCCGGCGCTGGAGATCGTCTACGAGAAGTTCTCGCGCCGGCTCCGCGCGACTTTGACAGGCGTGTTGCGGCGTGGCACCGCGGTGCAATTGTCGCGTGTCGAGACTCTGCGCTACTCCGACTGGCTCGCCAAGCTCCCAAGACATTGCGGGATGCATCTGGTCAAGGTTCGGCCGCTGTTGGGTACCGGCCTGTTCGTGTTGCCGTCGAATCTGGTTTATCTCTTCGTCGATAGTTATTTCGGCGGACGGACCGAGGCGCAACACATCGCGCAGTCGCGCGAAATCACGTCGGCCGAGCTCCGGGTAACCCGGATCATTGTCGATCGCATTGCCAAGGAACTCGAGGAGGCTTGGTCACCGATCTATCGGATTGCGATCGAACATGTGGGTTGGGAGACGAACCCCTTGTTCGCCAATGTGGCGAGCCCGGGTGACCGTGTGATCGCGGCACGATTCGGCATTCGACTGGGTGAGGTCAAGGAGGAGCTGAGTTTCGCGATCCCCCATTCGATGGTCGAGCCCCTCAGGGCCCAGCTCGACAATAGTCTTTCGGGCGAACACTCGGATCAGGAACGCCGTTGGCGGGAAAACCTGGTCGAGAATCTGTTGAATGTGCCACTCGAGCTGCGCGGCACCCTGGTGGAGACTGTGATGCCAGTGCGACGGATCCTGACCATGAAGCCTGGCGATGTGATCCCGGTCGAGATCCCCGAGCGGCTGCCGGTTGATTTGGAGGGCACGACGGTGTTCACCGGGGAACTGGGAGCGGCTCGGGGACGCAATGTGGTGACCATCACCCAGGTCCTCCACCAAGAGGCTGAACCGAAAAGATCAGCGTCGGCCGCGAGCTCTCAGCAGGCCACCCCGACGGCCTGGCTTGCGACGGACAAGAACCAGGGCGGCTTCGCCGCCTGCGCCTGAATCTGCACTCACCATCCTGGAGACCCGAGATGCACTCGATCGACACATCAGATCGCCCCGATGCCGACGCGCGTCTTTCCGATGACAACCCCGCGCCAAAGGTCGACACCACCGCGCTCGGAGCCAAGGCGGCATCGCCCGGTGCGAACCTGGACGTCGTTCTGGATATCCCAGTGACGGTGTCGATGGAGGTAGGGCGCCGGCGGATGACGATCCGCGACCTGCTCAAACTCAGTCATGGCTCGGTTCTGGAATTGGATCGGGATGCCGGTATGCCAATGGATGTGCTGGTCAACGGAACCTTGATCGCCGAAGGCGAGGTTGTCGTCGTGAATGACCGCTTTGGAATCCGCTTGACCGACGTGGTGAGCATGCGCGAGCGGGTCAAGCGGCTCAGCACTGGCTGATGGACGGACCTGGAATGCGAATCTGGTCACATCTGAGCCGCTTTCCGCGGAGGTGGGGCGCCGTTTTGGCCTACCCCGCCACCATGCCAGCCTGGGCGGTCGGCTCGGATGCCGGGACCGGGTCGGTGCAGCCGCTCCCCGCCGTCGAGATGATGGGTCAAGTCACGCTCGTGTTGATGTTGGTCGTGGCTATCCTTTTGGTTCTGGCTTGGGTCGTGCGCCGACTCCAAGGACTCCAGGCCGGCGGTGCACTGAACCCCCGGGTGCTGGGGGTGTTGAGCATCGGCGTTCGTGAGCGGATCCTGCTGGTGGAGGCGGGGGGCAAACGGCTGTTGGTCGGGGCCTCGCCGGGTGGGTTGCGGACGCTGCTGGTGTTCGATGACGACGAGCAGGCGAAGTCGGTCGGGGCCGACAAGGGTTTTTCGCTGCGTGGATTCTCGTAAGCTGACCGAGAGGGCAGGATGATGATGGCTTCCCGGGTGGCGATCCTGTTGGCATCGGCGCTGTTGGTGGTAACGCCGGCGAGTGCCGATACGGGGCTGCACTTCGTCCAGATGACGGCCACGGCCGATGGCGGGGCGTCCTATAGCGTGAGCCTACAGGTCTTGATCGCAATGACCATGCTCACGTTGTTGCCGGCCTTGCTGCTGGCAATGACATCCTTCACCCGGATCATCATCGTGCTCGCGATTCTGCGCCAGGCCATTGGCACCATGCAGACGCCGCCGAACCCGGTGCTGATCGGACTGGCGCTGTTCTTGACGCTGTTCGTGATGTCCCCGGTGTTCGATCGCATCAATCAGGAGGCGGTACAGCCGTACCTCGCGGAGGCGGTGTCCGCCGAACAGGCGATCGAACGTGCCGGGGATCCATTGCGCGAGTTCATGCTGCCGCATACCCGGGAACAGGACCTGGCTTTGTTCGCCGGATTGGCCGGGCTCGACGAGTTCGAGTCCCCGGACGATGTGCCTTTCTCGCTGCTCGTGCCGGCCTTTCTGACCAGCGAACTCAAGACCGCGTTTCAAATCGGTTTCCTGATCTTTCTGCCGTTCTTGATAATCGATCTCGTGGTGGCGGCGGTCCTGATGTCGATGGGCATGATGATGCTATCGCCGATGATCATCTCGTTACCCTTCAAGCTCATGCTGTTCGTTCTGATCGATGGCTGGGCCTTGGTCATCGGCACGTTGGCGCAGACCTTCGCCTAGGCCCATGCGGGTTCGCGGAGTTCATAACGGGGAGCGACACCGGTTGGTTCGCGGAGGTTGAATCAACCCTCTGTTCGGAGCGAGACCTCGGGGGCCGACCCTAGCGGGCCGGCACACGACGCACCCATCATCGCAACGCCAGGAAGTCAACCGAGGGGACCATGTCACCGGAACTCGTCATTACGATAGGCAAACAGGCCCTTATCGTAACCGTGCTGCTGTCTGCGCCCTTGTTGCTCGCAGCCTTGGCCCTGGGGCTGATCGTCAGCTTGTTCCAGGCCGCAACCCAGATCAACGAGATGACCCTGACCTTCATCCCGAAGCTCGTGGGGCTGGTGCTCGTGCTCTTTCTTGCCGGCCCCTGGATGTTGTCTACGATCACGGGCTTCGCCAGACGCCTGTTCGAGTCGATCCCTAACCTGCTCGGTTAACGATGACGATCGACTTGCAGCCACTGTCGATCTGGGTCCTGGGTTTTCTGTGGCCCTTCTTCCGCGTTGCGGCGATGCTTCTCGCGACGCCGATTGTCGGTGGTCGGACCTTACCCGCGCGGGTGCGCTTGGTCTTGGCGCTGGCGCTGACCTGGGCCGTGCTGCCGCTGGTCGGTCCGGTTCCGCCGATCGATCCGCTGAGTGTCCCTGGGGCCTTGGTGGTTCTCAACCAGATCCTGATCGGTGCTGCAATGGGTTTGATCCTGCAGGTGGCCTTCGCGGTGCTCATGGTCAGCGGGCAGATGATCGGGACCAGCATGGGATTGGGTTTCGCCGCGGTCGCGGATCCCCAAAACGGGGTCCAGGTGCCGGCGATCGGCCACTTCTATTATCTGCTGGGGGTGCTGGTCTTCTTCGCTGTCGATGGTCATCTGATCCTGATCAGAATTCTTGCCGAGAGCTTCGTCACGCTGCCGGTCGGCGCCCAGGGGCTCGCACCAGACGTGTTCATCGCGCTGGCGCTGTGGGGCGGGCTGATGTTCAGCGAGGCGATGCGTCTCGCCCTTCCCGTCGTGTCGGTCATCCTGCTGACGAACCTGGCCCTGGGGGTCGCGACGCGCGCGGCGCCCCAGCTCAATGTCTTCGCGCATGGCTTCGCGTTGATGCTGTTGCTCGGGTTCAGCGCCATGTTGATGACCCTCGGCAATCTGAGTCCGCTGTTCTCGGCGGTACTCCATCGGGCCTTTTCGCTGGTTCAAGTCGCGGTCGGTGCTTGAGGCGACAGCGTGGACAAGAAACCCGCCCAAGAACGGACCGAACAACCGACCCCGAAACGGCTGCTCGACGCCAAGAAGAAGGGGCAGGTCCCGCGTTCACGCGAGTTGAACACGGCGATGATATTGACGGTTGGGGCCTTGATCCTCTTCGTGCTCGGGCCGACGCTGGGAAAGGGTCTGTCGGAGGTCATGGCGGAGGCGTTGGTTCTGCATGCGGAGGACCTGGACAGCCCGATGGCGATGGTCGACCGTCTGGCGCGGGTCGTCCAACAGACGCTGGTCCTGTTCGCACCTTTCGGATTGGCGATGGTTATCACGGCGCTGATCTCACCGGCCCTGCTCGGCGGCTGGGCGGTCAGCGCGCAGTCGTTGCAGCCGAAGTTGGAACGACTCGACCCGATCAAGGGTTTGGGGCGGATGGTTTCAGCCCGGGCCCTGGTCGAGTTCGTCAAGGCCATTGCCAAGCTGGTTCTCGTTGCCGGTGTCGGGGGGGGGTACATCTGGGCCCACCGGAGCGAGATCCTAGCTCCTCCGAAGGCGACGGTGATGCTGGACATTATCGGCGCTTTTCAGCTGTTTGGCGTTCTGCTGATCCTGTTGGCCGCGGCCACCTTCTTGATTGCCTTTATCGACGTCCCGTTTCAGCTGTGGGATCACACCAAGAAGCTGCGCATGACCCGCCAGGAGGTTCGCGACGAACTCAAGGAGACCGAGGGTCGGCCCGAGGTCAAGTCTCGGATCCGCCAGCTACAGCGGGAGTTCGCGCGGCGTCGCATGATGGAGGAAGTGCCCACTGCCGATGTCGTGGTGACCAATCCAACCCATGTCGCCGTCGCGCTGCGCTATGACGCCCTCAAATCGGGAGCGCCGCGGGTCGTCGCCAAGGGCGCCGATCTCGTAGCGGGTCGGGTCCGCGCCCTGGCGGAAATCCATGGGGTCGAGATCATCGAGGCACCCCCTCTCGCTCGTGCCCTCTACCACCAAGTCAAGCTCGGGCAGGAGATCCCGGCCTCTCTGTACTTGGCGGTCGCCCAGTTGCTCGCCTATGTCTTCCAGTTGCGCGCCGCGCGCAAGGCCGGGACGCGCCAGCCGGAGCGACCGCGCGACCTCCCGGTACCCGATCAGTAGGCTGGCTGCACGCCTTGAAACCTGCCCGGTCTCGGACGCCGAGACGATGAACCCGACGATCTCGTCCCTTTGCCAACGAGAAGGCACCCATGAGCAGCCAGTCTTTCGTTTCCAGACTCCCGCATGGCTTGAAAGGGGCCGTTTGGGCGCCGGCCATGGTCATCACCTTGCTGCTGATGATGGTGATTCCGCTCCCGCCGATCGCGCTGGACCTGCTCTTCACCTTCAACATCGCCCTATCGGTCATCATCCTGATGGTGACCGTTTATGCGATGCGTCCACTGGATGTAACGGTCTTCCCGACCATCCTACTGTTGGCGACTCTGTTTCGATTGGCGTTGAACATCGCCTCGACCAGGGTGGTCCTGATGAAGGGTCATGAGGGCACCGACGCCGCTGGCAAGGTGATTCAGTCGTTTGGCGAGTTTGTCGTCGGTGGCAGCTACGCGATCGGTCTCGTGGTGTTCATCATCTTCATCGTCATCAACTTCGTCGTCGTCACAAAGGGGGCTGGGCGGGTCTCGGAGGTGAATGCTCGCTTCACCCTCGACGCGATGCCGGGCAAGCAGATGGCGATCGATGCCGACCTCAACGCCGGGATGATCGACCAGGAACAGGCCCGTAGTCGCCGCGAGCACATCCAGCAGGAAGCGAACTTCTACGGGGCGATGGACGGTGCCAGCAAGTTCGTCCGTGGTGACGCGGTGGCCGGGATCATCATTCTGCTCGTCAACATCGCGGGTGGATTGGCGGTAGGCATTTTGCAGTACGGCTTGTCAGCCGGCGAGGCGATGCGAATCTACACCTTGCTGACCATTGGTGACGGGCTGGTGGCGCAGATCCCGGCTTTGCTCCTGTCCACAGCCGCGGCCATCCTCGTCACGCGCGTTGCGAGCACGCAAGCCATGGGTCGGCAAATCCTCACCCAATTGTTCGGTTCGCCGCGAGCCTTGGGGGCCACGGCCGGTGTCATTGGCCTGCTCGGTGTGATTCCCGGCATGCCGAACCTACCCTTTCTGATGCTGGCCACCGTGATCGGCTTGGCGGCGTGGTTCGTGTATCGCCGTGATGCTGCCGCATCGGCGGCGCCGAACCAAACGGAGGACTCGGCCCCCGCGGCGGCCCCGACAGAGATCTCTTGGGAGGATGTGCAGCCGGTCGACCTCATTGGTCTCGAGCTTGGCTATCGTCTGATCCCCTTGGTCGATCGGGCGCAGGGTGGCGAGTTGATGGGACGGGTCAAGGGGATTCGCAAGAAGCTATCCCAGGAGCTCGGGTTCCTGATCGCGCCAGTGCATATCCGCGACAATCTCGATTTGGCGCCCAGCGTCTATCGTATCTCGGTCCTTGGGGTGCCACTTGGGGAGGCACAGATCGAGCCCGACCTCGAGTTGGCCATCAATCCGGGCCAAGTCTTTGGGGATGTGCCGGGCATTGCGTGCAAGGATCCGGCCTTTGGTCTCGATGCGGTCTGGATCGCCCCGGCGCTGCGGGATCAAGCCCAGACACTGGGCTACACGGTCGTCGATGGGAGCACGGTGATCGCGACGCATCTGAGCAAACTCGTCCAGGAGCATGCCAGCGAACTCTTCGGTCACGAAGAGGCGCATCAGCTTCTGAATCTGCTTGCTCGTCAGGCGCCGAAGCTGGTTGAGGATTTGGTGCCGAAGACCGTCCCCTTGTCGGCAATCGTCAAGGTCCTCCAGAACCTGCTCGCGGAAGGCGTGCCGATCCGGGACATGCGCAGTATCGCGGAATCTCTGGCGGAACATGGCACCAAGAGTCAAGATCCCGTCTTTCTGACCGGTGTCGTCCGCGCCGCGCTAGGTCGATCGATTGTGCAGCACATCAATGGGTTAAGCCAGGAGCTGGAGGTGATGACGCTTAATCCAGATTTGGAACACATATTGCAGCAGTCTCTTCAGAAGGGCGAGGACGGAGGTCTCGGGATGGAGCCTGGTCTCGCTCAGCGGCTCCTCGAGAATCTGAGAAAGATCGCGGAGAAGCATGAAGTGATGGGGCAGCCAAGCGTGTTGGTGGTTTCGCCGGCGCTACGGTTCTGGTTGGCCAGGTGGTTGCGGCCCAGCGTCCGATCGCTGCATGTGCTGGGCGTCAATGAGATCCCGGATAACAAGCGGGTTCGCATTATTGCGTCGATCGGTTAAGCGGGTGGGTAGGAGCCTGGGTGCCGTTCGGCTGAACGAGGTGTGGTCCAGATGAGAATCAAGCGTTTTGTAGCTCCGGATATGCGGCAAGCCCTGCGCATGGTGAGGGAAGATCAGGGAGCCGACGCGGTCGTCCTCTCGAGCCGCCGCACGGAAGCCGGTACTGAGCTACTGGTGGCATTGGATTACGATGCGCAGGTGGTCGCCGCAATGAGCGCCACGGATGGGCCAGCGAGCACCCCGTCGGTCTCTGCGACATCCTTGCCGGCCGAGCGACCGGAGTCGCTTGCGGCCGAGGAGGCGGAATGCCCTCCGGCGACCCCGTCGATCGCGATCGCGCATCCCCCGAACGACGAGACGCTGGGAGCGGTCGGCACCGAACTTCGCAAGCTCCGAATTGCCCTGGAACAGCAGTTGCAATGGTTGGAAATGCGTGATGGCGAACCCGCTGAGAACCCTTTGGGGACGTGGCCCGAGCCTTCGGCGCGACTGCGCGGGTCGGTTGAGGCTGCCGATGAATGGGTTGTCCCGATCGAGGGCCGCCCACGGGCCGAAATGGATCTAGATGGGCTCTCAGGCAGGCGCAGGGCATCACCAGACTCACGTATCCCGGCCCGCGATGCCTCCTTGCGGGAGTCCGCGAAAGTGCTCGATGCCGAGGGCCTGGATCAGCAAGCCGTCGGCGCGATGGGCAGCGAGCTGCGCAAGCTGCACTCGGCCCTCAAGCAGCAACTGGATGCGTTGGACGCGCGTGACGCCGATCAGGGCAACGACGGATTGTTGGCGCGAGCAGAGCGGTTGGGGCTGCCACGCGAACTCGCCCAGGAGTTGCTCGCTCGGGTCGTTGCCCGAGGCCATCCGCGCGGTCGGCTGTGGTCCGGGGTGTGCGCGGAGCTCAACGGTCGCATCGCGAGGGTCAAGGACGATCAGGTGTACAAAGGCGGTGTACTCGCGTTGGTTGGGCCCACCGGGGTCGGGAAGACCACCACGGTGGCGAAACTCGCGGCCCGCTTCGCGTTGCGCTACGGGCGACGCCATGTCGCCTTGATCACCACGGATACCTATCGCATCGGGGCCCGGGAACAGCTTCTGACCTTCGGGGAACTTCTCGGCATCCCCATCGATTTCGCGGCGAATCGAAAGGAGCTTGCCGGGTTGCTCCATGAGCATGCGTCGAAGCGTTTGGTCTTGATCGATAACGCGGGGCTCAGCCAGCGAGATTTTCGCTTGGCCGCGCAGCTCGGCGATCTGGATGGCACCCCCTCGATCAAGTCTTATCTCGTCGCGTCCTGTATCACGCACCCGGCCGGACTCGATGAGACCTTCCGTGCCTTTGGCCGTGCCAGGCTCCACGGGTGCATTCTCACGAAACTCGATGAGGCCGTCACCTTGGGGCCTGTCCTCGGTGCCCTGGTGCGTCATCAGCTGCCCTTGGTTTACGCCAGCGACGGGCAACGGGTGCCCGAGGATCTCCATCCAGCCGGGGTCGTGGACCTCGTGGAGCGGGCAGAGGCGCTGGCATGGGAAGCGGGTTCAATTCCGGGGCAACATGAAACCTTCGTGGAGCAGCGAGCCGCCAATGGTTCTCTCTGAGCAAATGGTCGAGCGGTCTTCATCGGTCAGCTACCTGGCGCGCAGCCAACCCGTTCAGGTGGTCGCGGTGGCCAGTGGTAAAGGCGGTGTCGGGAAGACCAGCGTTAGCGTCAACCTCGGTGTCGCGATGGCCCGACGTGGGCATGAAACCATGCTCTTCGATGCCGATCTGGGCCTCGCGAACGTGGGCGTGCTACTTGGCCTGCAATCTCGCCACGACCTGTCCCATGTGATGGAGGGGCGGGTCGGATTGGAGGAGATCCTCATCGATGGGCCGGCGGGGCTCAAGATCGTTCCCGGGGCCTCGGGCATCTCGCGCATGGCATCGCTGAGCCGCCCAGAACAGGCCGGCTTGGTGCGGGCCTTCAGCGACCTGCCCATGCCGATCGACTTCCTGTTGGTCGACACGGCGGCGGGGATTTCCGAGGACGTGGTCTTTTTTGCGCGGGCGGCCCAGGACGTCCTATTGGTGGTATGTGATGAGCCCGCGTCTTTGATGGACGCGTACGCCCTGATCAAGGTTCTCAACAAAGAGCATGGGGTCAGCCATTTCAACTTCGTCGCCAACATGGTGCCCAGCGCGCAACAGGGACGGCGGCTCTATTCGAAGCTCTTGTGCGTCACTGATCGTTTCTTGGATATCGTTCTGTCTTATCTCGGTACGATTCCCATCGATGAGCAGCTGCGAAAGGCCGTGCAACACCAGCGGGCCGTGACGGACCTTTATCCGCGCAGTCGCTCGGCCATCGCCTTCGATGAATTGGCCCGGACCCTGGAAGCCCGGCCGCGAACCTACTTGCCAAGCGGCCATCCGGAGTTCTTCTTGGAGCGGATGGTGCAGGCCGGAGCGGGCTGCGGGTAAGCGGGTGATGAGATCCACGAATGCGCGCAGGGCCTACGCAACCTCTGGCGCTCGGTCCTCGGATCGGATCGTCGAGGACGGCGCGGCTTTGGTCAAACGGATTGCGCATCATCTGATCGCCCGTTTGCCTCCGACGGTTCAGGTAGAGGACTTGATCCAAGCTGGCATGCTGGGCTTGCTTGACGCGGCTCGCCATTACGACGGCTCGCTTGGGGCCAGTTTCGAGACCTATGCCGGGACCCGCATTCGTGGCGCCATGCTCGACGAGGTGCGGCGCAACGACTGGGCTCCTCGTTCCGTGTATCGCAAGGCACGGGAGGCGGCCGCGGCGGTGCGCGAGATCGAGAACCGGGAGGGGCGTGAAGCGCGGGACGCCGAGGTCGCCGAAGCGCTTGGCATCGGTATCGACGACTATGCTCGCCTCCAGCTTGACGCCGCTTCGTGCCGCCTGGTGAGCACGGAAGAGCTTGTGGTGGAGTCGGGAGACAGCGATCAGTGGTCCGCCAATCTGGTCGGTGACCGCGAGAATCCTTTGGCCATGCTAGAGGCTGCCGGTTTTCGTGAGAGCTTGATCGAGGCCATCGAGCATCTGCCGGAACGAGAGAAGCTCGTGCTTTCGCTGTACTACGACGATGAGCTGAATCTACGCGAGATCGGAGCGGTACTCGGTGTCAGCGAGTCGCGGGTCTGCCAGATCCATGGTCAAGCTGTGATCCGGTTGCGGGCGCGGATCGGGGATTGGCTCGATGGCCCAAGCAGGTGAAGGCCGAATCATGGCCCCGGGTATTGATCGTCTCACAGGTGTCCGGTGTCATCCGTCTTGTCCGGTCGGCGAGAGGGATCTTTGTCTTCGAGACGGCAACCATGTCTCCGCGGCACCTTGTGACGAGTCCATACCATGGCTGATTCGGAATTGACACCCATTCGCGAGCGAATTGCTCCGATCGAACGGACGCCCAGGATCGGTCGGCGTGAACCGCAGAAGGACCGCAAAGGCGATCCGTCGCCGAAAAAGGACGGAGACCGACGGAAGCCGACCGGCGATGGCCCGCGATACGTCGATGAGATCGTGTAGCGAGGGCCGGCTTTCAGTTGCCTGGTCGAACAGGCTCCGGTTTATCCGACACGAGCCCCTCTAGCGTCTGCTACCAGCCCGCCAAGCGCCATGGATTTGGCGCCCTGGTCGTCGAGGGAAGCGCGAGGCGGCGGCGTTTTGACAGGGGTCGGGCGGTGACCCCATTCCTCATTCCTCCCTTGGTTCGTCAGTGATTGGCGCGATGTTTGCTTTTCGCATTCTAGCCTTTGTTTCGAGCGAGACCTCTCGGTCCGTCCAGCGGAGAAGACGATCATGATAGGCGGCAGTGGCGATCGGCGACCCCAGAACCGTGATGGCAACCTCAGCAGTCTCGTGGCCCGCATCCGTGATGAGGGACCCGCGTGCGTTGCGCCTGGGGGAGCGGACCAAGGCAGGAGGATTCGAGAGCGCCACGATGGTGATTCCGGTAGCATCGGCGTTCCGCATCTCTTGCGGGAGGTTGAGCTGCGGCAGTCGGGTCGCGCCGGGCGTCAAGCCTCGTCGCCTCGCCACCGAGAAAGCTCGAGCATGGGGGGCCCGGTTGCCAGTGCACCGCGCGCGCAGCATCAGCCCACGCAGGCTGGGACGACGGGCGCGGCACGTGACGGGGCGCGCCTGCGGTGGCTATTGGGGGCTTCGGTTCTAGCGCTTTTCGTGACTGTTGCTGTGGTTTCTGTCCTGTATCGCCCGGCGGTTCTCGAGTGGCCGTCGGCACTGGCCATGCCCTCGCCCGGGTTGTCTGGGCAGGAGGTGCTCGGCGTGCCGTCGCGCCGTATTGCTGACGGCGGCGACGGCATACAGATCGGCCCCGGCGTCGCCTCCGGTGGGCCTGATGGTATCGCAGGTGATTCGGCCGGTGCGATCGTCGATCTGCCCGCCCGAGAGATGGATACGCTGGGCCTCGCAACAAGACTGAACGATCTGAGCATGCGGCTTGATCTTGTCACCCGGCAGCTCGAGACACTCGTGGCGGAGGCGGGGCAGCGACCGGTCGCTGCCCCGGAGGACTCAGATGGACGATCGTCGTTGACGGCCGATGGGTCCCCGGACCCTGTCGTTCCGGTAGCCGCCGCTTCGGAGGATCAGGCGGTTGACGTCGTCGTGGATCGCCCGTTTCAAGCCGTCGACAAGGAGCATCCGGATCTGGTGGCCTGGGATCAGGATGGATCGGCCGAGGCCGCGGCAATCGCGGATGGTCGCGACGATTCGGTCTCTTGGAATGAGGCTCGCCTGGCGGTTGCGACATCGGATGGTCCCCTGGATGACGCGACCCAAGACCCGCCAGCCGATGCGATGGACGACCCTGAAGCGAGCACACCCCAAGGCTTCGACGAGGCAAGCTCGGACGCAACGCAACAGGCGTCAGCACCGCTGGGTGAGTCTGGTCTTGCCGTCGATCGGTCCGGGCGGGATTCAGCGGCGCTCGCGCGTTTGCAACGTCTGGCCGCCGTACTGGAAGAGGAGATCATGGGTCTAGCTCAGGCGACGGCTACCGAGGGCGCCGTGTCCCGAGCAGACGAACAAACCGCCGACACCGCGCGACCGGGCGAAGATCCCGGCGTCTTCGAACAGGGGGTCGTCACCCCCGAAGACGAATGGTTCATCAATCTGATCGCGGTGCGTCGCGAGTCCGCTGCGGTGGATCTGCAGAGGGCTTACCGGGACAAAGGCGTCGACACGCGAGTCGTCGCGATCGGCAACGGTGACTTATGGGGGGTTCGGGTCGGTGGGTTCGGCTCTCGCCAGCAGGCCGTGGATCGATCCACCGACATCAAATCGGCCTTGGGGATTGACGAGGTGTGGATTACTCGTCAGTGAACCGGTCGCGTCGATTGGTGGCCTCGGAGAGCCGCAGGTCTTAGCCCAGGGGGATAGGGCCACCGCCTCCCCTCGCTGGCGCGGCCGGCCGGTGCAAGCGGGCCGCCGTGGCACGGTGCCGGAGGAGTCGGCAGGCCGCCGGGCGCGGAGAGGAGCGACCCGCGCCGATGGCCATTCGGTGTTTGAGCGACCGCCGCCCCGCGCGAGACCACCGCAGGGGAGAGGTGCGTCCCTTCGGATGGGTTTTCGCCGAAACAGGGCGGATGCCGGTCAGGCTTCTCCGAAGAAGCGATTGGGACCGACGTGCTCCAGCCGCCCGTCGGGGTGGTAGCGCCGGTCCCCATTGAACGGCTCCATCAGCAGGCGCAACGCGCGTGCCACCGCCAAGCGTCGGCGCTGGACCAGGCTCCCGTTGTCTTGGTTGAGCATGGCGCAGCCGCGCAGTCCCTTCAAGCTCTTCTGGTATCGAGCCGTGAGTGGCTGGTCGGACGGCCTATCCTGGACATAGAGGGCCAGTCCCTGGCCGTCTGCGTCATAGCCCGCTGCACTGAGTCTGGCGTTCAGGGTCTGATACAGTCCCATCAGATGGATTCCTAGGCGCTGCTTGTCTTCGATTAGGCTCAGCAGTTTCTCGTGGTCACCTACAGCTAAGGCGTCCGCCTCGCGGACGAGTAAAGCGCCAAGCGCCTCTAATTGCACGACCAGGTCGCCGAGGATGCTCGTTAGGTCAAGCGAGGTCGATGTGGTGTCGAGGCCGCTCACGATTGATCGCCCCCGCCGAGAAAGAGCCGTTCTTGCGCCAGGATCGCATCGGTGATCCGGACGGCATCGGGCTGGTAAGTGCCGTTCTGCAGGGCCTCGCGGATGGCGGCTACTCGCGCCATGTCGACTTCCGATTGTTCGGCCAGGCGTCGTTGGGTCGCGATCAGATGGACGGCGCTGTCACTCAAGATGACTGCGTCGTTCCCACCCTGACCCTTCGTGCGCACCTCACCCGGAGGCGTTGCCTGTGTGCCGGGGGCGTCTCGGGTCACGAGGTCGCGCTTCTTGACCGACTGAGTCAAGCTGCTCGGTAATGGGCCTATCTCGGTGGACATGGTTGTGCCTCCTCGTTGCTCTTATGATCCATATCGGCCGATTGGCCTCGATACTGAAGGCTTCTAAGCATAAAAGTTTTGCGCGTTAGCGCCGCGGGCCGACTCGGACAGTTCCATCGTCGTCGACCACCCCCTCGACGACCTGCCGGGTCGCGGTGTTTTCCGCGCGGATCCGCTCCCCCGGGGCGCCGCCCTCGAGGGCTGTCGCCGCCACGCGTACCGAAAGCGCCGGCGATTCGACAACCAGCCAGATCCGCTGTCCGCGTTCGACGATCTTCACGGACTCCAATGCCGAAACGGTCACAGGCAGTCCCGAACGCAGTGGGCGCGTTGTCCGTTTGCCCAGTGCCTCGTAGGGTTCGCTCAGGTATCCGCTGGGGCTCTGATCGAGATCGCGCTCTTCGACGACCAGATCCGTCTCGCTGAGAACCGCGCCACGTGGCAGCGAGCGCGCCGCGATCAGTACTTCTCCCCGGTAGATGACCCGTGCCGAAACATAGATGGTCCAGGGGTTCGGCGCCGGGCAGTTCACCCCGACCGTGAGCCGACTCCCACCGCGGGAGCCGGGGGCGAAAAAGGTCCTCAAACCATCGTCGCAGGCCCTTAGGCGCAAGCGCGAGTCGAGGTTGGTGACCTCTACCGTCGGATCACCGCGCTCCTCGTGGGTCTGGGCCCTGACGAAGGACTCGACCGCGAGTCGAATCCCCTCGAGATCCTGAATCTGTTCAGCCGGGGCCGGAGAGGATAGGGGGAGAGTAAAAGCGGCACACAGAAGCATTGCCCTTCTCGTTCCCTGGCGGATGGGCCGATTCCGGATGGTCTTTCCGGCGCTGGCGCGCTGATCAGGGCATGTCGACATCGGTTCGATGGGCCTCGCAACGGGTGGAAGGTCCAGGTGCGCCAAAAAAATGACGCCCCGGCGGTCCCTCCAGTACCGTCTGCAAATACCGATCCAGCATTCGATGGGTACCGCCGAGGTGTCCTGTAGGCCCCGCGTTTCGGTGTTCCTCACGAAGCATGGTCCGATGACCAGTTGCCGGCAGGTTCGGTAGCCCGCTGATCGGGCGGCGCCGGGGAAGGGACATGCGTTGGATCGACTGGGTCGTTGGGATAAACGAGCGAGATCTCCACGCGCCGATTATTCGCGCGTCCATCGGGCGTATCGTTTACGTCCATCGGTCGGTGTTCAGCGTATGCCTCGAGGTGCATCCGAGATGCTAGGCTCTCGGATCGGTCGAGGAAGACACGGATCACGGTCAAGGCGCGCGCAGCGGACAGTTCCCAGTTCGACCGGAACAGCGAATTTCGGATCGGGATGCTGTCGGTGTGGCCGGCAACGACGATCGTTCCCGAAGTCTGCACCAGGGTATCCCCCAAACGCTGGATGATGGGCTCGAAGTCCGGTTCCAGTCGACCGCTGCCGGATGGGAAAAAGCCGCGTTCACGGATGCGCAGGATGATACGGTTATCGACCATCTGCAATTCGATCAAGCCCTCGTCAATCTCCGGTTGCAACGCTTGACGCAACCGCTCTTCATCGTCCAACTGATAACGGAACACACCCGGTGCAAGCGGTATCGCGATCTCCTTGGAATCGAAAAGCATCGGGTAGGGGCGGGAATCACTTGTAGTAAACTGGCGGACTTCGTTCAGCGGTGTTGGCGTGGGGATGCCAGGACTGAACTCCCGCGCGACCACATTGATCCCCTTCGGTGGATCGCGTACATGTATCGATTGTTGAACGCCGAAGGCGTCCCTCAAGGATCCCGCTACCTCCTTGTATTTATTTCGGTCCAATTCCGAGAAGGAGAACAATAACACGAAGAAGGCCATCAGCAGCGTCATGAGGTCGGCAAAGGTCATTAGCCAACCCATGTTGCTAGGCTCGGGCGTTCTCTTGGTCATACCTGCGCGCCCCAACGGTCCGATCAGGCAACCTGTTCCTGCGCTACCTCCGGCGGTCGTTGACCCTTGTGACCGGGCAGGTAGCTGTTGAGCAACTCTTCCATGACCCGGGGATTCAGGCCAGTCTGGATCGCACGAACGCTTTCCAGTATCAGGGATCGGTGGCTGGCGTCTTCCCGGTTGCGGTGAGACAGCTTATCGGCGATCGGCAGCGCGATCGCCTGGGCAATGATGGCGCCGTAGAGGGTCGTGAGCAGCGCAACCGCCATCGCTGGGCCGATGGCCTTCGGGTCGTCCATGTTGGCCATCATCTGCACCAGTCCGATCAGGGTACCGATCATCCCCATCGCCGGGGCGACATCGCCGATAGCCCGAAAGATCTGGATACCCTCTTCGTTGCGTTCAATGGTGAGATCGATGTCCTTGGACAGCATCCGTTCGACCAGTTCGGCGTCATGTCCATCGACGACGAGCTGCACGCCCTTGCGCAAGAAGGCATTGCTCACCTCGATCTGTTCGAGTCCGAGCAGTCCTTCCTTGCGTGCGATGGTGGCGAGTTCGACGCTCTTGGCGATCAGTTCCGAGGGTCGCTCGGGTTTGTGCACGAAGGCCTTCATGGCCACCCCGAACGCGCCGAGGGTATGTGCTAGCGGAAACCTCATCAGGGTGATGGCCATGGTTCCCGCGACCACCAGGACCAGGCTGGGAGGGTTGAAGAAGGTGACGGCACTGCCCCCGATCAAGATCGATACAGCGATGGCGAGCAGCACCCCGAGAAGCCCAAGAAGTGTCGCGAGATCCATACCTTACTTACTCCGCGCAGGATTAATACTCCCGGATCAGGATCTGGTGTTACCGGGCCTCATGAGGACCTCGGTGACCTTGTGTCCCATCCTGGTATCGGCAGGGAGCGGAGAGACTTTAGGACGGAGCTTCGGGGCAACTCGATACATGAGCGGTCCCAGACTGCTCTTGCCCGATCACAGGGGTTTGACGTAAACCTGGGAGTTGCGCTGGAAGTTGTACAGTGCGCGCTTTTCCATCGGCAGCGCGGCGAGGCTGCCCGGTTGAAACCCACGTTCGCGAAACCAATGGGCGGTCTGCGTCGTCAAGACGAACAGCTGATCGATGCCATCCTGGCGGGCCTGCCACTCGATGCGTGCAAGAAGCTTATCGCCGCGTCCGTCCTGCCGATAGTCTTCATGAACCGCGAGACACGCCAGTTCGGCCATCCGATCAGCTGGATAGGGATAGAGGGCCGCGCAGCCGACGATCATTCCGTCGCGCTCCAGCACCAGGAATCGGCCGACCTCGATCTCCAGCCGTTCGCGTGATCGGCGCACGAGGACGCCACGGTCTTCGAGGGGGCGCAGCAGGTCGAGGATGCCGCCGACGTCATCGATCCGCGCCGGACGCAGGTCCTCGAAGGGTTCGGCCGAGATCAGGGTGCCGCAGCCGTCTCGCGTGAAGAGCTCGCGGAGCAGGGCCCCGTCATGGCGACGGCTCAAGATGTGCGCGCGCCGGATCCCGCGTCGGCAGGCCTCGGCGCTCGCGTTCAGGGCCTGCGTCAGATCCTCCGGAAAGGGCTGTTCGCGTTGGAGCAGCGCTTCGACCTCGGCCGGCAGCAGGCTCGAAACCAATCGGTCCGGGCGATCGGTGACGGCCGTCTCCTCGATCAGGAAGATCAGCTTGTCGGCTCCAAGTGCGATCGCGACGGAGCGAGCGACATCGGCCGCGCTCAGGTTGAAGACCTCGCCGGTCGGCGAATAGCCGATCGGCGGCAACAGGACGATCGCCCCGGCCTCGAGTCGTTCGCGCAGCGCCTGGCGGTCGATTCGGCGCACGGTGCCGGTGTGCCGGTAATCGACGCCGTCGAGCACCCCGAGCGGCCGCGCCGTGACGAAATTTCCCGATGCCACCGGGATGCGCACGCCCTGCATCGGCGAACTGGCGAGCCCCAACGACAGCAGCGCCTCGATTTCGATGCGGGCGACGCCGGCGGCCTCCTTGACGCAGGCCAGGGCCTCGTCATCGGTGATGCGCAAGCCATTGACGTAGCGCAACGCGAGCCGCTGCCGCGCAAGGCGTTGCTCGATCTGCGGGCGTGCGCCGTGTACTAATACCAGGCGGATGCCGAGGCCGTGCAGCAGAGCGATGTCGTGGACGAGATCGGGAAAACTCGGATCGGCGACGGCCTCGCCGCCGAACGCGATCACGAAGGTGCGGCCGCGGTGCGCGTGGACATAGGGGGTCGCCTGGCGGAACCAGTCGATATAAGGGTCCTGCTTCATCTCGTCAGGGTCGCGCGGCGCGCCGGGGGCCATGGCGTCGGGTTTGGTCCGGGGGTGGCTCAATCCAGGCCCAGCTTGCTCAGCCGATAGCGCAGCGAACGCAGCGTCATGCCGAGCTTTTTCGCCGCCGCGGTGCGGTTCCAGCGGGTCTCTTCGAGCGCTTGAAGGATTGCCTTCTTCTCGATCTCATCGAGGTAATTCTCGAGTGGCACGTCGGTCTGGGCCGGGCTGCCGGCGATCGTCGTCGAGCTCGACCCCTGTGGCAGATAGAGTTCGTCGACACCGATCTCGTCGCTCTCGCACAGCGCGGCGGCGCGCTCTAAGATGTTCTCGAGTTCGCGGACGTTGCCCGGGAAGCGATAGGAGGTCAGTCTTTCGAGCCCGGCGCTGCTGAGTCGCATTGGGCCACGTCCCGTTTGCCGCGAGATGCGTTCGAGGATATGGGCAGCCAACACCGGGATATCCTCGGGCCGTTCGCGCAACGCCGGCATCCGCAACTCGATGACGTTGATGCGGTAAAAGAGATCCTGGCGGAAGCGCCCTTGTTCGACCTCGGTGTTCAGGTCTCGGTGGCTCGCGCTGATGATCCGCGCATCGACCGGGACTTCCTGTTGCGAACCGACCGCCCGAACGGATTTCTCCTGGATCGCACGCAACAGTTTGACCTGGGCCGGGAGCGGCAGGTCGGCGACCTCGTCGAGGAACAGGGTGCCGCGCTCGGCGGCTTGGAAGAGACCCGGCTTGTCGCCGACGGCCCCAGTGAAGCTGCCCTTCTTGTGCCCGAACAACTCGCTCTCGACCAGATCCTCCGGGATGGCGCCGCAGTTGACCGGCACGAAGGGTGCGGCCTGTCGCGGCCCTTCGCCATGGATCAGTCGGGCCGCGACCTCCTTGCCGGTGCCGCTTTCGCCGGTGATGAAGACCGGGGCCTGGTTCCGCGCAATCTTGGTGATCAGTCGCCGGATCTCGCGCATCGGTCGCGATTGGCCGAGCAGTTCCTGTGCCGAGCCGGTCTTTTCGGGCGGCGTCAGGTCGCTTTCGCGCAAGCGCAAGGCCGACTCGACGAGGCGCCGCAACAGTTGCAGATTGACCGGTTTGGCGACGAAATCGAACGCGCCGGCCTTCATGGCGGCCACCGCGGAGCTCATGTTTCCGTGGGCCGTGATCATGGCCACGGGTGTTTCCGGATAACGGGCATTGATGTATGCGACCAGCTCGATGCCGCTTCCATCCGGCAATTGCATGTCGGTCAGACACAGGTCGAAGGCCTGATCTGAGAGGAGACGCTTTGCCTCGGCGATATCGGCGGCTGTCCGCGCCGTCAAGTCCATGCGGGCCAGCGTGATCTTGATCAGGTCGAGTATGTCCGGTTCGTCGTCGACGACGAGGGCATGGGCTTTCGTCATGCGATCTTCATCCTTCTCTGGAAATCGGGTTCGCGGAGAGACCATCCGTCATTCTGATTCAGATCGGAATGTTTATACGGAAACAGCTTCCTCGGGGTTTTCGGGCAATATACTCCAGCAGGATGCCATTGGTCTCGGCGAGTTCGCGGGCGATATAGAGCCCCAGACCGGTGCCGCTTGCGCTGGTGGTATAGAAGGGGCTGAAAATCTCCTGTGCCTTGTCCTCGGGGATGCCGGGACCCTCGTCGAGGACCTCGATCAGGATCGCTCCTCGGCCATGGCGCAATCGAACCTCGACCTCGGCCGGCTGGTTGTGTCCCGGTGAACCATGCTTGATCGCATTCTCGCAGAGGTTGATCAGGATCTGACTGAGGTGGCGGGGATCCACGGATACGACCGATTCTGGTCTCTCCTCGTCGATCGCGAGCGATGGCTGGATCGCACCATGACTGGTCGCGAAATCATCGCACAGCTCGCGCAGCCAGGTCGTCAAGCGAATCTGTTCGGGCTCGGGTTGACGGCGCCGCGAGAGCTGCAACACGCTCTGGATGATCTCCTCGATCCGCGCCCCATTGCGGCGGATGATATCGAGAAGGTGGCGGTCGTCGTCGCCGAGATCCGGCGATTCAGCCAGCAGCTGCGCCGCATGGGAGATCGAGCTCAGGGGGTTACGGATATTATGGGCGATACTGGCCGTCAAGGTTCCCAATGACGCGAGCTTGATCTGTTGGGCCTGCTTCGTCAGTTCCTGCTGGTCTTCGAGGAAGATCAGTACGCCGCTGGCACGGTATTCGCCCAGCCATTGCAGGGATGGGCGCAATTCACGGTTGCCGATCTCGATCGTGGCGGGTCGTCGGCGCGCTTCCTCCCGGGAGGCCGCGACGGAGGCATCAAGCCAGCGGGATAGGTCCGGCGACAGGGTCGCCAATCGGCTGCCCGGGCTGATACCGCTGCGACCGAGCAAGCGCGAGGCGGCGACATTGACCAGCCGGATATGGCGTTCACCGTCGACGACCAGAATCCCTGTCGCCATGCTCTGGATGATGAACTCGTTGAGTTTCGACAGGTCGGCGATATCGACCTTGCGGCGGGCGGCGAGCCACTCGGCGGCACGCACTCGCCGATAAAGGATCTGCGCCAGCAAGGCCACCGTGAAGAAGGTGATACCGAGCAAACCGGCCTGGGTGAAGCCTGGATCGGTTTCCTGCAGATAGAGCTGCGCGAATGTCGGCTGGCCGATCACGGCCAGCGCGGCCAGCGATGCGAAAAACAGGGACTGGCGTCCCTCCATCAACAGTGCCCCGCTGGCCACCGCGATCGCCAGCAATAGCCCCAGCCCGCTGGTGACCCCTCCGGCCGCGTGCATCAGCAGCGTGAAGACGATGATGTCGACGAAGACGCTGAGCTGGACCTGTCGTTCGGGACCGGGCCACTGGATCAGCAGAGCGGCGGCCCCGGCGAGCAGCAGCACGAGATACCCGGACAGGGCGGCCCAGATCAAGGCCGCGTCGCCTTGCGCGCCGCCCAGCGAGAAGGTCAAGATCAAACCGGCGGCGATCAGTCCGCGCAAGGCCAACAGCCGGCGGAGCGCGGACCAGTTCGGAAAGGGGAGAGGTTCGGGCGTATCCCAGAGCGGATCCTGATCGATCGAGGGGCGGTTGGGTGCCGGCATTGGCCTGCCTTAGGTCACGGGCATCGAGCGGATGGATTGGTCCGGTCGGGCCTCCTGATCAACGCATCAGGATGATCGACGTGCGCTTGTCCAGTGCGTTATCGATCGTGACATCGGATAACCGGAGCCGGATCGATCCGTTTTGTCGAAGCGTGATGTCGCCGAAGATGTGCGGTTCCTCGTCGACGTAGACCGAGAAGACCTGCAGCGGGATCGCATTCCCGTGATCATTGAGGATTCGGATCCGTGCCTCGATCGGGTGGTACCGCGCCCGCAAGCCTTCGCCGAATACCCGATCGATTCGAGCGCGCAGCGTATCGGGTACCGCGAGCATCAGCAGCGCGTCCTCGCTGGAGACCAGATTGATGTGCTGGTCGGACGCGAGCTTGCCATCACGATCCTTATCCAGCGCAATGGGAATCCGGAATTGGGCCGAATGGCTTCCATCCCGCGGGACGCATGTCTGGTACTCGGCGTCCGGCCATACCTCGGAGATCATTCTCTGGCGCTCCGCCAGGGAGCCGGGCGACGCGGCCGCGTCATCGCCAGTCTGGCAATCGGTGACCTGGGTGCGCAGATCGGCTTCGAGCATCCGGGTTTGACCGAAGAGGAGATCCATGACGGTGACCTCGACCTCGACACTGGTCTTGCAACCGGCCAGAAACGGGGTCGCCAGCAATAGCCAGATGCCGAAGGTGTACTGCATGCCTTTGTTCATGATCTGTCGATGCCTCGTGGGTCAATTGAATCGGGATGCCGTGGGTTGCCGGGTCGGTCGTCGTTCAGCCATCGGGGTCAGTCACCGGCGGCCTCACCGAGCGCGCGCGTGACGAGCCACCCGATCGCAAACAGGACCGCCACGGCGGCGAGCCCCGATACGAACCACCACCAAGGGTCGTGTTCGGCCGTCAGGCCCTCGACCGACCAGGCCCCCAGCGCGGAATAGAGCCACAGGGTCGGCGCACGCCCCAGACCGATCGCCGCCAGGGCATGGCGTGCCTCGATCCCAGCCGAGCGGTACAGCCAGTTCAGGATCCCATTCGGTGACATCGGGTGCAATTGGGTCAGGAAGACCAGCCAGCCACCGCGGCGCGCGACGGCGGCCAAGATTCTTTCAGCGCCGGGGTGTAGACGCACGAATCGAGCGCGCAATGGACCGGTGAACCAGCGGCTCGCGACCCAAACGGTACCGGCCGCCAGGACATAGCCGATCCAGATGCCGAAGAACCCGGCCCACAGGCCGAAGGTCGCACCCGACGCGACGACGACCAAGAGTGTCGGCAACGCGGCGACAGACAACAGATAGAAGAGGCCGATGATCAGCACCGGCGCCCAGATGCCCAGTTGGTCGGCCTGTGTGCGCAGTGCGGCGATCCAGTCACCGAGTGGCAGGTGCGGGGCCGAGAGGAGGGCCAGGCCCAGCACTGCCGCGATGACCAGGACACCGATCCGATCGGATGAGAAACGCCGGGGCCGGTCATTGGCCTGGATGAGCCGCTCCTGGGTCGCTGGGTGGTGGCGGCCCTTCATGGTTTGGAAAGTCCCGTCGGGCCCTTCCCGGGCCAGCCCGACGGAGGCTCGGCGGCGAGCGGTTGGTCCTGGCGCCGCGCGGTCCGGATCTGGGCCGGTGGCAGTTCGGGAACCCGTCGCGCCGGCCCGTAGCGGTCGACATCGCGCCACAGGTCGTTCGCCAGCCGAAGATCCAGATCGAATGGGTGGATGGCCAGGCGAATCGGTCGATCGCCGGCCAGGAACCGGATCAGTCCGTTCGTCAAGCGCAGGGTCCGCGCGCGCGCCGCGTTGTCGGCCTCGTAGCCGAGCAGCGGCAGCCGGTCGAAGCGATCCACGGCGGCATCGTAGACGCCGGTCAGCAGCTCGTAGTAGCGGAACGGCAGGTTCGCGAGCCTGGCGCGGGGAATCCGTCCCATGGCCCAGGCTGGGGGGACGTAGAGTTGCGGTGGTTGGAGCCCGGTGTCGGCGAACCAGGCGAAACAACGTGTGATCAGGTCCGCGATCTCGTCCTCGTTCAATGCGAGGTGCTCGGCGACCCGGCGCGAGATCAGCCGGCTGTGCAGCCAATGCGCCGGGCCGGCGATCCGGTCGACCCGATGCCGCCAGCCATGCCCGGCCAGAACGTGACCGATACCTTCCCAGGCGCGCAGGGTGCGGATCTGCGTCCGCGACCAGGCCAGGCCGGGCACGACCAGCAAGGTGATCGGGCCACTGCCGCGACGATCCAGGGCCATGAGGATCTGTTCGACGCGCCCCATCGTCTCGGGCATCAGATCGTGCACCGAGATCAGCCGCTGCCCCGATTCCTGCATCGTCATGCGACCCCCTCGCTCCGCCCCTGGTTCAGGACCCGCAGCCAGTGGGTCAGGTTACGATCGTTCATGTCGCGCGCCGCCTCGCGCGCGACCTGCGCCTTGCGGTCCCGGATCGCCGGGTCCAGGCCGTCGATACGGCGCAAGGCCTCCGTCAGGTCTTCTTCATCGCGCATCGAGAAGAGCCCCCGGCTCAGCGGTTCCCACCTCGCGATGCCGCAGTGCCGGGAGATCACGACCAATCGGCCGCGGGCCATGGCCTCGAGCGCGATCGTGCCGAAGGATTCGACCTTCGATGGCAAGACCAGGCAGTCGACGTCATCGATCAGGGCCATGACCTGCGACCGTTTGACCCAGCCGATGTAGCAGAGATTCGGCAATCTCTGCGCCTCGTCCTCGATCCAGCCGCGCAAGGGTCCATCACCGGCGATCTGAAACTCCAACTGGGGCAGCGCGCGGGCGGCTTCGATCACCGTGTGCAGGTTCTTCTCGGGTGCTAGCCGGCCGGCGAACAGGATCTTCGACAGGCGTGACCGCAGCGGCAACGGGTCGGCCTCGAGAAAGCGCCGCGGGATCGATGTGCCCATCACATCCAGGTTGGCGGCCCCCATCGAACGGGCGACAGCGACCATCTCATCGGTGTTGGCCAGGACTAGATGGCAGCGGCTCAACAGGATGCGGTTGGAAACGACGAGACAGGCCTCGGCGGCCTTCGCCGAGATTCGCAGTCCGGAAAAGAGCTCGGTCAGTCGCTCGAAATGGGTGTGGAAGCCAGCGATGACCTTGATTCCCCGACGACGGGCCAGGTGCATGCCGATCAGACCAAAGGGGCCCGGGGTTGGGATGATGACGGCATGGGGTCGCAAGCGCTCCAGACGCCGGGCCACGAGCGAGACGGGGGGCCAGATGATCTTCTGCGTCGGATCGCCCGGCATCGGGAAACGCATGCCGCCGCGCCATTTGCCGGCGCGCAGGCGCGGCGCTACCGTCGTCACCTGGACGCCAACGGCACGCAGGTGCTCGGCCAGGTCGCGGTAATAGGCGCCGACGCCGTTGCGTTCGGGGACCGCGTCCGACACGATCGCGACCCGGAGCCCCTGCGCGACCTCGGTCAAGGCCGCGGGCTCGGGTCGTGGCGAGTGTTTCCATTCCGTCGTCGAAAGGTTCAGCATGGGTTCAAGCGTTCCCCCGGTTCGAATACTCCGGCCTGTGCGTCACGTCCATGCCTTCTGCCGCTTCTCGTGCGAGCCCCGGTGGTGTCCCCGGTCTCGCGAGTGCGCGATCGAAGCGCTGGTACAGGGGGTCGAAACGCTCCCGAATCTGTGCTGATGTGAGACCGACCTGCCCGGCATCGTAGCGGTGACGGCTGCGGTAACCTTTCGCGTCGCGTTGTGCCTGCGCCAAATGGTACCGAAAGACCGGACCCGAGGTCAGGCCGAGGCGCTCGTAAACCTGGTCGACGGTGTGGATCAGATCAGGCCCGAGGGCGCGCATCTCGATCCACGCGCGTCGCTCCGGCGGGAGCGAAGCAAGGGCCTGGTGCAGGTTCTCGTAATAGAACGCCAGTTGTGCGAGCAACCGGTCCTGGAAATCGGGAAGGACCCGCTCCACGTCGAACAGGTCGAGTCCGGCGCGCAGCGAGCTGAGCTGCGATGGCAGCGTCTCGGCCGGCGCCCTCAGGCAGACGATGAAACGGGCATCCGGGAAACGCTCGACCAGGCTTCCGGCCAGCGGCGCAAAGGCCGCATTCTTCGACAGCAAGCGTTTGTCCTGGCCGTGCACGTACAGGTGCCGCTTGAGATTGGACTCGTAAAAATCCAGCAGGCGTTGGCGATCCGCCGCCGGCATATCCCGGTCGAAGGTGCCCATGCGCCAGATCCACGCCAGATGGGGGAAGGCCAGGACGAGAATGAAGCACGCCAGCACCGGCGTCAGCGAGAAATAGTCTTCCTCCGGGTCCTGCAGCCGCATCGGATGCACCCCGTCGAGATGGCCGAACACCAGGTTTTCGATCCGGTTCAGCAAGCGCGCGGCCGGGGAGCCGACGAATCGGTCGACGCGGGCCAGGGCCAACCAGATCCGCCGCTCGGTGACCGATAGCGCGAACAGGCACTCCCAGGTCGAGAAGGTCGTGAACTGCGGGTCCTTGGCCAACACGCGATGCAGGTGTGTCGTGCCGCTTCGCGGGACGCCGAGGATAAACAGCGGCTCGCGGATCTCGACGCGGCGATAACCGCGGAACAACAACTCGTCAAGAAGGAAGCCGAGCCAGTGGATGCCCTGCATCACCAGGAACAGCGGCAGAAAGCCGGCAAGAACGAGCACATGGCGCCACGAGAAACGTCCGCCATGGCGAGCCGGTCGCAGCGATGCGACCAGGGACCGAAGGATGCGAAAGCTGGTTGCGACGAAGAGTGAAGGCATGAAGCGATCCAGGTCGCGGTGCACGGTGGGGTGCTCATGATCCCTGCATTCGAAGGAAATCGCTTCGCAAACGCCTAGCCGAGCGGCACGCAAGGCGTTCGGCGGCAGATGGGAACCATATCGACGATCACGGCCGGCAAGGTTACACCGCCCGTTTCGTGCCCGCAACCCGAGCCACCCACACCCAGGGGCGAAGGTTCTGCTGAATGGGCCGGTTCCTGATCCGACAGCGCAGCAATGGCGGTCAGGCGGCGGTTCGCCGGTGGCTGCGCCGGATGTCGGCCTGCGCTGCGGCCCGGGCGGCGGCCTTGGCCACGGCCTCCTTGCCGCCGCGCGTCGTCTGGTAGAGGCCGAGATCCTCGTAGTCGGTCTCGTCTGCCGGCGTGATCGCCGCGTCCCGGTATTCGAGCCGCTTGGGATCGGCGGCGATCGCCTCCTCGATCGCGCGCAGGCGGCGCACGACGCGCCAGAAGGTGAAGATGTCGCGGACCTCGCGGTACAGGTAACGCGGATAGAAGATCAGCGGGTTCTCGCGCGGGAGACCAGGCCGGCGCTGGGTGCGCGCCGGCAGCCGCAGCAACCCGCCCTCGACCGGGTGGATGCCGAGGTTCACCGGGAAGTGGTGATACCAGCCGACGTACATGCGCGTCTTGCGGATATCCCCGCCGAGTGCATGAGTCCGCTCGAGGATGGTCGTCATGTGGTCCCACGAGTAGTAGCTGCGCCACATGTGCAGGTACGCCTCGTCCCAGTCCTCGTCCGACATCACCGGATGGTGGGTGACGCGGTAGTTGGTGTTGTAGCGGTTGAAGTCCGGATCCAGCCATTCGCCGGAGGTGTACAGGCGGGCATGATCGGCCGAACCCGGCAGGGGCGTCAGCTGGGTGAAGTAGATGTGGTCGACCGGCAGCTCGCGCTTGATGATCTCGACGTCGCGTATCAGCGATTCTTTCGTGTCGAATGGGAAGCCGACGATGTAGCCGGCCGAGATCGCGACCGGATACTTCTTCCACTCCAGCAGCATCTCGCGGTAGTCGGTGATCCGGTTCTGGGCCTTTCCGGCGGCCTTGAGGTTGTCCGGATTGATGTTCTCCAAGCCGACGAAGACGATCTTGGTCCCCGCCTCGACGGCCTTGGGGATGAAATTCGGCACCTGGTGGCAGCGGGTATCGACCTGGATCGAGAGCTCGAGCCGAATGCCCATCCGCTGCTGGAGCTCGATCAGCCCGTCGAGGAGTTCCGGCCAGTTCTTGTTGCGCGCTAGGTTGTCGTCGGTGACGAAGAACTGGCGGATGCCCTGGTCGTTGTTCTCGCGGATGATCTTTTCCAGGTCCTCCTTGGTGCGAAAGCGGCTTTTTCGGCCGTGGACGTTGATGATGGTGCAGAAGGTGCACTGGTAAGGGCAGCCGCGGCCGACGTCGAAGCTCGAGATCCAGCCGATCGTGCGCCGGAGGTCTTCCTCGGCGAGGATCGGGATCGGCGCCCCGGCGATCTCCGGCAGGTTTTCCAGGTAGTTGTACATCGGCCGGAGGCACCCGGCGTAGGCGTCCTGGAGCACTTGGTCGAGTCGCCCCTCCTCGGCCTCGCCGAGGAAGAAGGCGATGCCCTGTTCGATGGCCTGCTGCATGTCGGGTGTCGGCTCCTTCAGTGTGGCCATGATCCCGGAGACATGGAAGCCGCCGATGCAAACGGGTACGCCGGCCGCGACGAACGGCTGGGCCAGGTCGAGCGAGCGCGGAAACTGGTTCGACTGCACGCCGACCATCGCGATCAGCCCCTTGCCGCCGTCGCGTTGGATCATCCGGATCAGCTTGGGCGCCTTGACGATGTAGTTGGTTTCGTCGATCGCGGTGAGACGGATCTCGACGTTCGGCCCCAGGACCTGCCGGTCGCGGCAGTCGCGGCCGAGCCCGTTCAAGGTTGCCAGCGAGTTGGCCGGCATGCACGAGCGCCACCACTGGAGCGGATAGCCTTCCTCGTCGTAACGCGCCGGCACGATCATGATGAGATGGAAGATCTCGCGGCCTGAATCGCTGGTCGTCGGTTTGCGCATCATGGTCGTTGCCGAATCTGGTATGGGATGATGGGCCGGTGCGGCCGGCCCCGCTTCAGGCGACGCGCCGGCGCGGCGCGGCAGCCTTGCGCTCGGCGGCCTTGGCGACCGCCTCGCGGCCGCCGCGGGTGTCCTGGTAGAGCGCCAAGTCGTCGAAGTCCTGCTCGCTCGGTGGCGTGATCGCCTCGTCGCGATAGGCGAAGCGCTCCGGGTCGGCGGCGATACGCGCATCGATCCTGCGCATGCGCCGCACGATCCGCCAGAAGGTCAGCATGTCGCGCGCCTCGCGGAAGAAGTACTTCGGATAGAAGACGAGCGGGTGTTCGCGCGGCAGCGTGGGCCGGCGGTCGAGGCGCGAGCGCAGCTGGACCAGCCCGCCCTCGAGCGGATGGAGCCCCAGATTGATCGGGAAATGGTGGTACCAGCCGAGGTAATTGCGGGTCTTGCGGATATCGCCGCGCAGGGCATGGGCGCGCTTGAGCATGCGGGTCATGTGGTCCCACGAGTAGTAGCGGCGCCACATCTCGCGATAGGCGTCGTCCCACTCCTCGTCGGTCATCCGCGGGTGGTGGATGACCCGGAAGTTCGTGTTGTAACGCGTGAGGTCGGGGTCCATCCATTCGCCGGACTGATAGATGCGCGCGTGATCGGCCGAGCCCGGCAGCGGGGTCAGCATCGTGAAGAAGATATGATCGATCGCGAGCTCGCGTTTGATGATCTCGACATCGCGCATCAGCGATTCCTTCGTGTCGAAGGGCAGGCCGACGATGTAACCGGCGCAGATGGTGACCGGGTGCCTCTTCCAGGCGAGCAGCATCTCGCGGTAGTCGGTGATGCGATTCTGTGCCTTGCCGGTCGTTTCCAGGTTGTCCGGGTTGATGTTCTCCAAGCCGATGAAGACGGTGTTGACGCCGGCGGCGGCGGCCTTGTCGATGAAGCCTGGGATCTGGTGGCAGCGGGTGTCGACCTGGACCGAGAGTTCCAGTTTGATACCCTGCTCCTCGCGCAGCCGGATCAGGGTGTCGAACAGGGCCGACCAGTTCTGGTTGCGGGCCAGGTTGTCATCGGTGACGAAGAACTGGCGGATCCCTTGGGCGTCGTTCTCCAGCACGATCCGCTCGAGGTCCGCAGTGGTGCGAAAGCGACTCTTGCGCCCGTGGACATTGATGATGGTGCAGAAGGAGCACTTGTACGGGCAGCCGCGGCCGACGTCGAAGCTGGAGATCCAGCCCATCGTGCGCTTGATATCCTCCTCGTCGAGGATCGGGATCGGCGCCCCGGCGATCGTCGGCAGTTGTCCGAGGTAATCGTAAACCGGCTTCAGGCGGTTCTCGTAGGCATCGCGCAGGATCTCGTCGAGCCGGCCCTCCTCGGCCTCGCCGAGGAACAGGCTGATGCCTTGATCCATCGCCGCCTGGATCTCCGGGGTGGTCTCGGGAAGCATCGCGAAGCAACCGGAGACGTGGAAGCCGCCGAGGCAGACCGGCAGGCCCGCCGCGAGGAAGGGTTGGGCCAGATCGACGGCGCGCGGAAACTGATTGGATTGCACCCCGACCAGCGCGATCAGACACCGGCCGCCATCGCGCTGGACCATCTCGATGATCTGCTTGGGCCGCACGAGGCGGTTGGCCTCGTCGATCGCCGTCAGCCGGATCTCGACATCCTGTCCCAGGACGTGGCGGTCCCGGCAGTCACGGCCCAGCCCGTTCAGCGCGGCCAGCGAGTTCGACGGCAGCACCGAACGCCACCAGACCAACGGGTAGCCGTCCTCGTCGTATTTGGTCGGCGTGATCAAGACCAGGTGAAAGACCTCGGGAGGTCTCTGCCCTGTCGGCGGTTTGTCCATGGCTGGATTGACGATCGCGGTCATCGAATGGTAGCGATTGGCCATGTCGCCGGAGGGTACACCGCCGGCCGGACACCCGCAAGCCGACCCGGTCACTCGCCTGGACCCTCGGCCTCGGCAAGCGCCGAATCACTGCGGCAAGTCGGATGGGCAGTGCACCGCTGCAGGGTCTCATGACGCTGCCGGCTGCCCGCATCGACATGCCGGCCTTGAAGTGGTTTCCGCACGCTGATACCTCGTCACCCGGGTTGTGCCCGGGTGACGAGGTGCTTCAATGCCTCTCAGCAGGAGTGAGAGAAGAAACTGGGCAGGCCGGCGAGTCGGCAAGCCTGTTTGCAGCCGCCGTTCGGGAACAGTGCTTTCAGGTCGCGTTGCAGTCCGGGACTGCCGTAGCGGTTGATCTGGCTGCCGATCTCGCGGAGCAACAAGCGCGCTGGCGGCGCGAAGCCATGGATCTGGAAGTACTCGCGCAGGAAGGTGATCACCGTCCAATGGGCCTTGGTCAGCGTCAGGCCCTCGTCGGCGGCGAGCGCGGTCGCGATGTCTTGGTCCCAGGCATCGAAATCGGTGAGAAAACCACCGGGGTTGAACAACAGGTCACGGCCGGCGATCTGTATGGCAGGCATGGTCGTTGGCTCCTCCACCTGACAGGTGGTTAAGGACAGGCTGGTATCGAAAGAGGTTCTTCCCGGAACCGGAGAGTCCCTGTTATGGGGGCCTCGAGAAATTGCCATCCGGGCAATTTTTCAAGGCGCGAAGCGAAAATACGATTTCCGCTTCGATTCATTTTCAGTCGCTTAGGCGACTGAAAATGGCGGGGCATCCTTGCCCCGCGCGGGCATCTTGAATTTTTCAAGGTGCCCTTATGTCGTCGACCGATGCGGCCGGAGTCACGAGCGGATCCTGTCGGACACCGGCCCTCGGCCTGCCAAGTATGGATCATGACGAGCGGTTTTGCTGAGGCGCCTGATCAGGGCGAAGAGCGGCTCGCTTGGTGGCGGCGGCCGCTCTGCCGTGCATCCGCTGACCGATCTGCCCTATCCGAGGGTTGCCTTGCACTGCCGGCGCCGCGCGTGCAGCGTGGGCTCGGTGTAGCCGTTGGGTGCCGCGCGTCCGTTGAAGATCAGGTCACTGGCGGCCTGGAAGGCGACACCGTCGAATGCCGGCGCGAGCGGGCGGTACAGCGGATCGGCGGCATTCTGTTCATCGACGACACGGGCCATCCGCTGGAGGCTCTCGATGACCTGTTCCCGGGTGACGATCCCGTGGTGGAGCCAGTTGGCGAGGTGTTGGCTCGAGATCCTGAGCGTGGCGCGGTCCTCCATCAGGCCGACGTCGGTGATATCGGGCACCTTCGAGCAGCCGACGCCCTGATCGATCCAACGCACCACGTACCCGAGGATGCCCTGGCAATTGTTGTCAACCTCCTGCTGGATGGTCTCCGGCGACCAGTCGGCATGCGGGTCGATCGGAATCTCCAGCAGTGTCTCGAGCGCCGCGCGCCGCCCGCCAGCGGCGAGCTCGGCCTGGCGTGCGGCGACGTCGACCTGGTGGTAGTGCATCGCGTGCAGCGTCGCCGCGGTCGGCGAGGGCACCCAGGCGCAACTGGCTCCGGACAGCGGGTGGGCCTGTTTGGTCGCGATCATCGCGGCCATCGCGTCGGGCATCGTCCACATGCCCTTGCCGATCTGGGCGTGGCCGGGCAGCCCGCATGCGAGTCCCAGATCCATGTTCCAGTCCTCGTAGGCGAGCAGCCAGGGCGCGGACTTCATGTCGGCCTTGCGCAGCACGGCGCCGGCCTCCATCACCGAATGGATCTCGTCGCCGGTGCGATCGAGGAATCCGGTGTTGATGAAGATCACGCGCTCGCGCGCCGCGCGGATGCATGCCTTGAGGTTCAGGGTCGTACGCCGCTCTTCGTCCATGATCCCGATCTTGATCGTGTTGCGGGCCAGTCCCAACGCGTCCTCGATGCGGCCGAACAGCTCGACGGTGAAGGCCACCTCGTCAGGCCCGTGCATCTTGGGCTTGACGATGTAGAGGCTGCCGGCCTTGGAATTGCGGTGACGGCCGAGCCCTTTCAGGTCATGGAGTGCGGCGAACGCGGTCATCATGCCATCGAGCATTCCTTCGGGGATCTCGTCGCCGTCATCGGTCAGGACCACGTCGGTCGTCATCAGGTGACCGACATTGCGCACGAGCATCAGCGAGCGGCCCGGCCGCGTCAGCTCGGTTCCGTCGGGAACGAGGTAGCGCCGATCGGGTGCCAGCGCCCGTTCGACCTTGCGCCCGCCTTTGTCGAAGGCGACCGTCAGGTCGCCCTTCATCAGACCAAGCCAGTGCCGATAGACACCGACCTTGTCGGCGGTGTCGACGGCTGCGACCGAGTCTTCGCAGTCCTGAATCGTCGTCACCGCCGACTCGAGCACCACATCCTTGACGCCGGACGGACTCGTCCGGCCGATGAGGTGGCCGCGGTCGATCTGGATCTCGATATGCAGCCCGTGATGGACGAGCAGCAGCGCCGTGGGTGCCTCGGCCGTACCCTGATAACCGAGGAACTGCGCTGGCGTGGCCAGCGAGGTATCGGAATTGTCCGGGAGCCCCACGACCAGTGCCCCGTCTTCGATCCGATAGGAGATAGCCTGCGAGTGCGAGCCGCGGGTCAAGGGTACGGCCTGATCGAGGAACCGGTTGGCATAAGCGACGACGGCGGCACCACGGGCCGGGTTGTATTGCGCGCCGCGTTCGCGGCCGTCGTCGTCGGGGATCGCGTCGGTGCCGTAGAGGGCATCGTAGAGGCTGCCCCAGCGCGCGTTCGCGGCGTTCAGCGCATAGCGCGCGTTGCTGACCGGCACCACCAGCTGCGGCCCGGCCACTGTCGCGATCTCGGGGTCGACGTTCGCCGTCGACACGCTGAAGTCGTCGCCTTCTGGAACCAGATAGCCGATCTCCGTCAGGAAGGCGCGGTACTCGCTCACATCGAGCGGTTGGCCCTCGCGGGCCCGGTGCCAGGTGTCGAGTTCGGCCTGGAGTCGGTCGCGGATCGCCAACAGTTCCCGGTTTCGCGGTGCGAGATCTCGAACGATTCGGCCGAGCTCGGCGAAGAAGTGCTCGGCGCTGATTCCGGTCCCGGGGGCGATCTCGTCGGTGACGAGGTCGTACAAGGGCTTGGCGACACGCAGGCCGCCGACGGTCATCCGATCGATCATGGGTCGTTTCTCCTGCGCATTTTCGGCCTGGGTATCAAGGGTTGCAAAAGTCATCGGAGATGGCTCGCTGCGACAGGCTGCAAGGATGTCCGTATCAGCTCGACGGCGGGATCCCTCCCGCCGACGGTCGCCGCGACCCGCCTCCGATGACTTTCGGGACGATCGATATCTTACGTCAAGTGGTAGAAGCGCTGGATCCGCTGCCAGGCGTCGTCCGCCGTCTCGACGAACTCGACGAGCGCGGCGTCGTCGGGATCGATCGTGCCCTCGTCGATCAATGCCTCGAAGTCGATGATGCGCCGCCAATAGGACTCACCGAATAGCAGCACGGGCACCGGCTTCACCTTGCGTGTCTGGATCAGGGTCAGGGTCTCGAACAGTTCGTCGAGCGTTCCATAACCGCCGGGAAAGGCGACGAGCGCGCGGGCGCGCATCAGAAAATGCATCTTGCGCGCCGCGAAGTAATGGAACTGGAAACTCAGTTCCGGCGTCACGTAGAGGTTCGGTCGCTCCTCCTTCGGCAGCACGATGCTGAGACCGATGCTCTTGCCGCCGACATCGTCGGCGCCGCGGTTCGCGGCCTCCATGATCCCCGGTCCGCCGCCGGTCACGACGACGAAATGGCGATGACCGTTGGCTTGTGAGACGCGCGTGATGATCTGGGCGAGACGCCGGGCTTCCTCGTAGTAGGCGGCCTTTTCGATGAGCCGGCGAGCGACCGCGACCCGTCGCGCGAGGGCCGTATCCCCCGGGCTCGACTGGGCCGCCTCTGCGGCCATGGCTAGCCGTTCGGCGGCAACCGCCGGATCCGGGATCCGCGTGCTGCCGAAGATCACGACGGTCGACTCGATGCCCTCGTCCTGCTGGATCAGTTCGGCCTTCATCAATTCCAGTTGCAGTCGGACCGGGCGCAGCTCCTGGCGCATCAAAAAATCCGTATCCGTATAGGCGAGACGATGAGCCGGTGCCCGGGTCTGCGGGGTGGTCGCGGGCAGATGAGCCGCGGTGCCGGCGTCGTCGCGGGCACTCGGAAAGACGCTGGTAAGGCGATCGTGGTCAGCCATCGTGGTCCTCGATGATCGGTTTGGCGCGCGCAACGGGCGCGGGCTCGCCACGATTATATTGGGGCGATTTGGTGATCATGCAGACGATTCGATGACCCCGTGTCCCTCAGAAGTCTTCTCGCCATGTGGACCCAGGATCCTGGTTGTTGGATTCGCGCGGGGCGGCGGCGAACGGGGTCAATGCCAGGAAGGCATCGAGATGGCGCTGGGCCAGATCGGTGCGCCCCTGGCGCCCGAGTACACGATAATGGTAATAGTGTCGCCCAGCCCGGACGAATCCCTGCCCGGTTTCGTCGACCCGGGTCAGATAGGGATCGTCGGCGGGCGGAACCTGTTCCGCCAGGGTTTCGTAAAAGAGCCCGAGCTCGGCGCCGACCATCCACCGCACCTCGCCGGTATGGACCTCGCGTTGCGAGCGCGGGGCGCCGTATTCGATGACCGGACGATTGCGCGTGTTCAGAGGAAAGTCATCGAACAGGCCGCTGGCGGACGCATTGCCGGCGTAAAAGCGCAGTGAGATGGCCTTCAGGAGTTCCTCCGGTAGCGTCGGATTCCCAGCTAGGGCTCGGCCATGCTGGACCAGCACGTCCGGATCGAGATGGACGTCCTCGTCCGAGCCGATCAGCGCGATGATCGAGCCGTTCGGGAACAGGTCGCCGCGCCAGACCACGACCTGTGGAAAGGTCTCGATCATGGTCCGTGCGATGCTACCCAGTTCCTTCGCGGTGAGTTGGTAAAGCGGCAGCCATTGCACGAAGAGCCCGCCGTCGGCGAGCCGTTGGCGGGCGATGTCGTAATGCTCGCGCGTGTACAGGTTGCCGGTTCCGGCCTTCCAGGGTGTGAACAGATCGCTGATGATCAGGTCGTAGTCGACTTGCGCATGGCGCAGGCAGTGATGAGCATCCTGGGCACGGACTCGGACTCTGGGGTCCTCGAACAGCGCCCCGTTCCAGGGTGCGAAATGGCGTTCCGCCAAGTCGACGACCTCCGGCAGGATCTCGCAGATGTCGACACGTTCGACGGGAAAACGCAACGCCGTCCCGGCCGTGATCCCCGTGCCCAGGCCGAGATAGAAGATCCGTCGCGGATCCGGATGCGTCATCATCGGGATCAGTGTCCGATTGCGCTCGGACTCCAGCGACATGGTGCCGCCGAGGGTGTAGTAGTTGTTGACCCGGATCACCCGATGCTCGCCGCGTTGCACGACGGTCACCGTCGCGTGGCTCCCTTCACGCAGGTCCAAGAGTCGCTCACCGGCCACGGTGTCGAGTCGGGCCGCGGTCAAACCGCCGGGCCGTACCAGGAGCAACGCGACGGCGGCTGTCGCCAGCGGTGCCGCGTAACCGATCCGTTGTGCCCAAGGACGGGGTTCCCGGATCAGCAGCCCGGCGGCCAGCGCCGGATAGACGGCCGCGAGCGCAAGCAAGGCGCCACTCACACCGAGCAATGGCAGCAGCACGAAGCCAGCCACCAGCGAACCCATGATGGCCCCGGCCGTGTTCATCGCGACGAGACGGCCGAGCGCCTCGCCGGGCTCGGGCCGAGTGGCCTCGATGATTCGCAACAGGTAAGGCAAAACGGCGCCGAGCAGGATGCCCGGCAGGACCATGATGACCAGCGCGAGACGACCGACTGCGGCCAGGTAATCCAGCCAGGCGGCGCCGGCGCCGACGTAGCCGAGGCCGTCGGTCGCGATATGGAAGGCCCATGGCGAGGCCGCGATCACGCCGGCGGCCAGCAGCAACAGGCCGACCAGCAGGGTCCGTGGTTCGATGACCTTGATTCGGGCGAGCGCGTTGGCGGCCAGAGAGCCGAGGGTCAGCGCCAGCAGGAACGAGGTCAGGACGATCGAGTAGGTGTACACCGAGTTCTGTAGGACCTGTGCGAATAGGCGAGTCCAGAGCACCTCGACGCCGAGGGTCGCAAAACCGGATGCCAGCGCGATGCCGTCGACCAGTCGCGGTGGCAAGAGTACCGTGGCCTTTGTGCGGGCGGGGGGCGGCGGCGAGGCCTGTTCCTCGTTTTCGGTCAACGGCCTGGGCGGGCGGACGTGACGCGCCAGCGCCAAGGCCGCGGCACCGACCGCCAGATCGAGCCCGATGGCGAGTAGGTAGGCACCGTGGAAGCCCAGCGCGATCGGCAACACGAAGCCGGCCGCGAGGGCGCCGGTTGCCGAGCCGAAGGTGTTCAGCGCGTACAGGGCCGTACCGGTCGTCGCCAGCCGTCCGCTCGCACGCACCATGAACTGCCCCATCATCGGCAGGGTCCCGCCCATCAGGAAGGCCGATGGAAAGAGGACCAGGGTCGCGACCAGGATACGCAGTGTCAGGTCGGCCCACGGAAGGTCGCCGACCACCGCGTAAAGGCCGGGATACAGCGCGTGGTACAGATCGGTCAGCAGAAAGTGTCCAAGGGCGGTCGCGGCGACGGCGATCTCGAGCAGGCCGAAGGTGGCGAGCGCCGAGCGGACCCGCGGCGCTTGTCGTCCCCAGAACCAGCCGCCGGCGGCGAGTCCGGCGAAGAAGATCGCGATCGCGAGCGCTGCGGCCTGAGCCGTGTTGCCGAACAGCAATCCGAGTTCGCGCACCCAGAGGACCTGGTAAACCAGGGCGGCGAAGCCGGATACGACGAAGAGGCCGGCGGCGATCCAGCGGCCAGCTCCGGCCGTCCCGGCGACTGGTGCCGAGTCAGGGCGTTTCGGGATAACCATCGGCGGGGGCGGTCAGCGGCGAGCGCGTGAGGCGCTGATCCAAGGTTCGCGCGGCCGGCGCGCGACGCGAGGACACGAGCCGCAATAGGCTGAGCAGGGTCAGCGTCAATACCATCACCGGGCCGAAGGGTTGATCCAGTGCGATGGCCGCGACGAAGGCGATCAGATACGCCACGATGGCGATCGTGGCGGTCAGCAGCAAGACCAAGAACCAACCACGCGCCAGGCCCCAGGCGATCCAGGCTGGCACGAAGACCAGCGCGAACGCGGCCATGACGCCGTAGGTGGTCGTGGCGACCGCCACGGCGGCGACGACCAGTAGGTCGAAGAACAGATGGTGGCGCCAGCCCGGTATATCGTTCGCGGAATAGTGATCGGGGAAGAACCGCGACATCAATAGGCGTCGAGACAGCCAAGGCATGGCCAGGACAGCGACACCCAGGATCAGCCCAGCCGCCCACAGATGACCAATGCCGGTGAAATAGAGTTGGCCGTCCATCAGGGATTTTCCAATCATCTCGCCATGTGCGCTGAAGGCCGATGCCACGAGCGCAAGGCTCCAGCCGACGAGGATGAAGATCACGAAATGGTCGTTTCCGGCACGCTCGAGCAATCCTTTGAGGGTTGCTGCCAAGCCTGCGGCCACGAGGGCCCCGAGCATGACCGGCGCATGGATCAGGACCGCCAGTACGCCGCCGGCCGCTGCGACCTGCGCATAGGCCAGTGCCGCCAGCCATTCGTCGCGCAGTCGCAGGTAGACGCCGATCACGGCGGCGACCGGTGCCAGCAAAAGCCCGGTCACGAAGGGGAGATGAAACAAGGGGTCGAAGAGCAATTCAAACATCAGGACGAGACCGATAAGACGCGGGAACAGACGGCCTCGATGAACGAAGCCTCGTGGCTGACGACGAGCAGCGTGCGACCGTTCAGCTCTTCACGAATGAGCCGGACCAGGGTGTCCATGGTCGCGGGATCCAGGTTGTTCGTGGGTTCGTCGAGCAGGATGAGGTCCGACGGACTGCCCATGCAGGCCCACACTTGGACGATCTGAAACTGTCCACCGCTGAGCCGATCCATGCGGCCCTTGAGTAGGCGCGCCACATCCTCCGGCGCCTTTCGCTTCGAGGCGCCGGTCAGGCGCACCAGGTCCCGGCCGGTCAACGGGAATTCTCGTGGTCGCACCGGCTGCTGGCGATGGTGGGCCAGGCGGATGTCCGGGAGCTTGTCGATCTGTCCCGAGAAGACCCGCGCCACGCCGGTGATGGCCTTCAGAAGCGTGGACTTCCCGGAGCCATTGCTGCCGAGTAAGCCGAGCACCTCGCCGCGATGCAGATCGAACGACACTGGGCCGACGACGGGCCGTCCATAGCCCGCGACGACCTGGTCGCATTGGAGTAGCCGTTCCGCCTTCATTGGCTCAGGGTGCCGGCCATCGCGCTGACCCACTGGTCGATCAGGTTCAGATAATCGTCGGCGTTGGCCCCCAGCGGCGGATCCAATGGTAGCGCGTACAAGGGCCACCCGAGTTGATCGGCGACGAAGCGGGCGCCGCGTTCCTCGTGGTGGATAGCACGGATCACGACACCCTGCCGGCCCTCGAGGTCGCGCACCAGATCGCGCAGATGGCGGGCCGTCGGCGGGATGCCCGGCAATGGCTCGACGAAGCCGAGGATCGGGACGTTCAGGCGAAAGGCCAGGTAATCGGCATCTTCATGATAGAAGACGACGCCCGGTGCCCCTTGCACGCGTGCCTCCCAGGCCGGCATCCGTGATTCGACCTGGCGCACGAAGGACTCGGCGTTGGCGCGGAAGCGATCGGCGTTCGCCGGGTCGAGGCGCGCCAGCCGTTCGGCGAGCGCGCGGCCGGCCTGAGCCATGCGGATCGGATCCATGTTCACGTGAGGATTGCCGGAGGGGTGGACATCGCCGAGCGCTCGGTCTGCCGGTCCGCCGACGCCGATCAGTTCCACGTGGGCCGCGGCCTCGAAATAGCCCGGCTGACCGGGGTTGAGGCTCGGGTTGGCGGCCCCTTGCAAGGCCGCCGGCAGCCAGCCGATCTCGAGCTCGGCGCCGACGGCGACGACGAGATCGGCGCCGCGCAACGCGGCCATGTGGCTGGGGCGGGCCGACAGATAGTGCGCGTCACGGTCTGGTGGGGCCAGGACCCGGACGGATACGGCATCGCCGCCGACCGTGTTCGACAGCATGCCCATCGCGGAGGTGGTGGCCACGATACTGACCGTGGCCTGGGCTGCGCCCACGATCAAAAACAATAGTAGACCTGATAACCATTTGATCATCTTCACGTGCTCCCTCGGATTGAACAGCGGTCCGCGGGCTCCGTCGAAGATGCGTACCGCGCGGACCAGATAGGCATGAAAGGGGTGGGGCGGACGCCGATCGACGGGCGCCCGCCGCGGTTTGGTTAGAACTTGTGGGCTCCATGGACCCCGAGCGCGACCTGCAGCTGGAGCATGAAGGCCCAGCCGTCATCGCGACGGTCATCGTCGGTTGCGTAGTCCATGTAATTGAGCTGAGCTCGCAGCATCGAGAACTCCGTCGGCCGGAAGGTCAGGTTGCCCGAATAGCGGTAGGAGGTATCGAAGGATCGGAAGAAATCGTCTTCGACAAGCGCATTGGTGTTGGTCAGCCCCAGGGCCTCGAGCCTGAGTCCGGCCTGCCAGCGTGGCGCGATGCCGTAAAGGCCCTGCAGATAGAGGCCGTCTTGCTTCGCGGTGCGTCGCAAGGCCTCAGTGGTCACGAAATCCCCGCCCCGAAAACGTTTCTCGACGAAATCGGCATCGATCTCGCGGTAGAAGTATTCGCCTTGCAGCGTGAAGTCGCCGTGGCCGTACGGCCGACCGGCCTCGTACTTGTAGACGGCGTCGACACCGGCGAACCAGGCCGTGCCATCCCAGGCTTCGTAGCGCAGACTCGAGTGCAGATCGTCGCGCTGAAAGGCTCGCGAATAACCGTAGGACAGACCGAATTGCGCGGCGTGATCGTAACCGAGGTCAGGGCCGAACTTGGCGAAACCGGTGATCAGTCTGGGGCCCGACACGTCGTCGAACGGGTTGTCGGCGCGCCAGCGGTTTCGCACGGGGTCGCCGGTGTCCGGATGTGGGGTCACGGTGACGTGCTGGACGCGGTCGGCGCCCACGTAAGGGGCGATTCCTTCGGTCTCCCCTTGCAGGAGCTCGACCCCGAAGACGCTGTAAAAGGGCGTATTCGGTGTCCAGGTCAACTGGACGCCCACCTCTTGAATGCCATGGTCACCGAACAGGAACTCGTTGACGAGCGGCCGGTCGACGAAGGCCCAGTCATGGGCGTGCTGGGCATTGATATAGCCGATGTCGGAGAAAAACTTACCGGCTTTGACGCGAAATCCGGCGGGTAGGTTGCGGGTCGCGGCATACCCTTCTTCGACCTCGACGCCGTGCTCGTCGAGATGCAGCATCAGCATCGCATCGAAATACTTGTCGACCGAGGCGGTGAAGGCCAGCTCCGCGGAACGAAAGTTGAAACCTTCTTCAAGTCCGTGACCGTGATCGTGGCCGCCGTGACCATGGCTGTGGCCGCCCTCGAAACCGGCCGGCTCATCGAACTCGGTGCCGAGTTCGTTGTAGTACACGGCGTCGAGGATCACCGAGATATCGGGATTGAAGGCCGAGCCCGCGGTCACCCGGTCGCCGCCGAGGACCGGCAGCGGCACCAGCGTGGCCCCGGCCAGGTTGCTGCCGCTCGGTGGAACCTGATTGGCCCACCCGGGCGCGACGGCGAACAGCAGTCCAGCGGCCAATAGGACGCGTTTCGGATCAAGCATAGAGGTAACTCCTTATCGATTGTCGATACTGCATGGGAATGAAGTAGATTTGGTATGTTATAACATACCAACCATGTGACTCCATGCCAGCGTGCCTTGTCCCGCGGCCGACGATGATGTGCCCTTAAAGCCTTATCGAGCGGCGCCGGGCAAAATGGCGGGCCTTGCTCGCCTTAATTCCACACAATTGCAGGTATTATAAAATAATAATAGGAAGCAGTGTCAAATGAGATGCGTATCAATAACGCGAATGCGTATCGTCCTGTATGCGGATCGCTGTAGCGGACAGTCTTCTGCGAACAGGCATCGGGCGGCGAGCCGGCGGCCGAGATGCGGCCGGCCGTCTGCTCATGGCACCTCGGCAGCGAGCCTGAGCGGCTCGTGCCGAGGCGCTGGTGCTGGATGGGTTTAGCGAGCGCGGACGTCGGACACCGAGAGGGGATGCCGGATCAGAACTCCGCGGTCAGTCGCAAGCCGAAGATCCAGCCCTCGGGATCGCGCTGCTGCGGGTCGTCCTGGACCAGCTTGTCGCTCATGTACTGGATATCAGCGGTCAAGGCTACATAGTCGTTCAGCGTGGCGCGGTAGTAACCCTCGAACACATTGGTGTTGCGTACCTCGGTATTGCCTCCGTCGAGATACGCATAGCCGAGACCGATGTTGTCGTTGGGGCGTCCCCAGGCGGCGCCAGCGACGTTCACCCCGCCTGAGTACAGCGCCTCGTAATCGACCGCGGCATCGGTGTCCTGCCAGGCGAGGCGCAGGAAGAGCCCCAGAAAATCGCCGACCGCCTGATCGAACGACAGCCCCCAGCTCAGCAGCGACTCGCGTTTGCCGGGCGCATCCTCTTCGGGCGACAGGAAGGCGCTGCTCGAGCCCGTGATGATCGCGCGATAGTTGCCAGTGCCGAACTCGAACTGGGGATGCCAGCCGGCCTGCATGCCCCAGAAGTTGTAGTTGTGACCGTCGTCATTCTCGTTGATGTTCATGCCGACGGCATTCAGCGAGAAGGCACCGAAGCCGGCCTCCACCGCGACGCCGGCATCATAGGACGGCAGGTTGAAGATCGGGGCGTTGACGAACGCCTCGTTCATGAACTGGGTGTACTCGTCATTGGCGTACTCGTTGTGGTCGAGATAGCCGGTCGAGTCGATGATGCCGAAGGTCCCGGAGAGATGGTCGTCGTCGGCCAGTTTGTGCGTGTACCGGTACCAGGCTTGCAGCAGATAGTCGCGCGAGCTGCCGTTGATGTCCTCGACATCGGCTTCCAGGTCGGCGGCCCAGGGCGCGAGGCGAAACGGCGAGACCTCGTTCAGCCCATTGTCGACGGCCCAGCCGAGTGCGAGGAAAATTTGATGGTGATCGTTCGGTTGAAAGTCGATCTCCACCTGGACCGGCATACCGCCGCGGCACTCGTTGCCGTAGCGGTCGAGTGTCGCATCGGCATCGAAGTCGGCGCCCGGCAGGCGGGCCGAGACGTCCTGGCATTGACCAGCGGCGGCGAGGATCCCGCCTATCGACAGCTGGTCGTTGATGTCGAAGGCGTTGGCGCTGCCAGCACCGAGCAGCAGGGTCGCGGTGATCGCCGCGCTCACCGTCGTTGGTCGGGGCAGGCGAGGGGGTTTTTTGGACATGGATTTTTACTCCGTAGGTTGGCCAGAGGAACTGCGGCAAAATTCGCGATCTGGGGTGACTCAAAAAACAACAGCGTTGTGAATCAGACACTGAAACATTATCGCAAATGCTAGTAGTTATCAATATTGCTTTTCTGGTTTGGCCTAGACGATGATATACGTGACTGATTTTGTCGGACTTGGCGAGGAGGCGGGTCGCAAGGGCCATGGGGTGGGGTTGGTAGAATGACGCAGTGGTGCCGGGGTGCCAATTGCGGACCGGGCTTGATGCGCAAAGGAACCGGGTCTCGGGGGCGGGTCAAGACTTGGGCGTCTTGATATTCGGCAAGCCATATATTAAGCTTGACGAATATATGGCCGCGGACGGATGGCTTTGATGCTCGATATTTTCGCCGACATCGCCACCTTGTTGGTGCGGGACCTGCTGGGGTTGGATCTGGCGAGTCCGTTCGGCGCCGCGGCCCACTTCTTCGTGCGGAGCACCACGACCATCTTCACCTTGCTGGTCGTGCTGATCTATGTCATCGCGGTACTGCGCGCCTCGCTGAACCTCGAGCGGGTGCGCCGCTATCTGTCCGGGCGCCATCGCGCCGTCGGTTACCTGTTCGGCGCGACCTTCGGCGCCATCACGCCCTTCTGCTCCTGTTCCAGCGTTCCGGTCTTCATCGGGTTTACGTCGGCGCGGATCCCGATCGGCACGACGATGGCTTTTCTGATCACGTCACCGATGATCAACGAGGTGGCGATCGTCGTGATCTGGGGTCTCTTGGGTTGGCAGTTCACGCTGCTTTACATCGCTGTCGGTTTCGCCGTCGGCATGCTCGGCGGCGCCTTTCTCGATGCGATCGGCGCGCAGCGCTACCTTCAGCCCTTCCTGGCCAAGGCATACGCGGAGGGCCATGCGGTCGGGGGGCCGGGTGGTGATACCGGGCAACGCATGACGCTCGGCGAGCGCCATGCGTTCGCGCGTGGCGAGACGCAGGAGATCCTGGGTCGGGTCTGGGTCTGGGTGTTCATCGGCGTCGGCTTTGGCGCGGCCCTGTACGGCTATGTGCCGGACGGTTGGGTCGAAATGCATCTCGGCAGCGGCGATTGGTGGCAAGTGCCGCTGGCCGTCTTGCTGGGCATCCCGCTCTATACCAACGTCACCGGCGTCGTACCGGTCATGGAGAGCCTGATCCGGCAGGGGTTGCCGTTGGGCACGACGATGGCCTTTTCCATGAGCACGGTCGCCGCGAGTTTCCCGGAGTTCGTGCTGCTCAAGCAGGTGATGCAGTGGCGCCTCTTGGCGATCGTGTTCGTGCTGCTTCTGGTGGCCTTCACGCTCGTGGGCTGGATCCTGAACTGGCTTGGGCCGGGAATCGCGATCCCCTTGAGTTGAGGCATTGCCAGATTCCGAGCGAACTGGCGCACCGAGTTCCATGCTCGGTAAGCTCCAGTAGGCTCGGGATCGGGTCGCCGCGGTCGCATCGATTGGCCGGGTGGGGTGCAGGTTCCGACCAGTGCCCGGCATTAACGAAATTGCTCTTATCGAGGGTTGCAAAAGTCATCGCAGACGGCTCGCTGCGACACGCTGCAAGGACGTCCGTGTCAGCTCGGCGGCGGGATCCCTCCCGCCGACGGTCGCCGCGAGCCGCCTCCGATGACTTTCGGGACGATTGATATGAAGAGGAGATGAATCGATGAAAGACATCAAGGTGCTGGGTATGGGGTGCGCAAAATGTACCAATACTGCGGAGCTGATAGAGCGGACCGCGACTGAACTGGGGGTTGCGGCGTGCGTCTCGAAGGAGACACGCCCCGAGGCGTTGGTCGAATACGGCGTAATGTCAACGCCGGCGGTCGTCATCGATGGACGTCTCGTTCACAGCGGGTCCATGCCCAAGCCGGAGCAGATCCGCGAATGGCTTGCGTCGTGAAGGTCCGAGGGATCCTGATGCCAGTCTCGCGGCGACGCTGAAACGAGTTGCTGTCGATTGCCGCGAGGTTGCCAAAGGCCGGGCCTCGGCGGTATCAGACCCCTGGGGTTATCGGAAGCGCGCAGCCGGATCCTGGCGATAAAAGCGGGCGAGTTGCTCGTAGACGCGCGGATAATCGTCTCGGAGCTGCGTAGGTATCTCGAAAAAGGCTTCGCTGCACACTGCGAAGAACTCAGCGGGCGATTCCGCCCCATAGGGGTCGATGCTGGTCTCGTCGCCGGCATCGACGCGTTGGCACAGGTCGTCGTAGGCCGCGCTCCAGGCGGCGGCCCACTCCCGGTCGTTCATGTCGGAATGGAGTGGGGGGTGGCCGTTGGCGACGCCGTTGCGCATGTCGAGCTTGTGCGCGAACTCGTGGATGACGAGGTTGTAGCCGTCGCGCTCGCCCCCGGCGATCACGTCTTCCCAGGACAGAATCACTGGGCCGCGCTCCCAGGCCTCGCCGCTCATCGGCTGATCGTCGACCCAGACCAGGCCGTCCTCGTCGATATGCTCGTGTTTGGGGCGGAACTCGGCCGGGTACAGGATCACCGCATACCAGTCCGAGTACCAATGCAGTCCGAGGTGCAGGATCGGCAAGCAGGCTTGAAGCGCGATCGTCAGGCGCATGCTGTCGGTCAGCGCGATGCCTTGGGCCGTCTCGATGGCCTTGTCCCGCAGGAAGAGTACGGCCAGGTCGCACAAGGAGGCCGCTTCGTCGCTCGTCAAGTCATCGAGCAGCGGCAAACGGTCCCAGGCCGCTCGCCAGTCGGCGTCGTCGTATCTTTTGCGGGCACGCTCCAAGGTGCGTTGCCGCCACCATCTGTGCAGCCGGATCACCTGCGGCAACCTGCGTTGACCGGAACTGGTTCTCGCGTTGCGGGTCGATATCGACGATCGCCGATGCGATCGTCGTGGTCGATACGATCGGTTACCATGGTCGTTAACAGCTGGACGTCGATGAGCAGCGTGTCGCCGAGGCGGACGAGGAATCTTACACCGATACTCCAGCTGATGGCTCGTCGCCGCTCTCGGTCAGCGGGCGGGCGTTGTGCGGGGTTTGACCCCTTTCGCCGTGTTCTGCTATACATTATCGGTTCCCCGGACCCATACGAGGAGGGCGGCTATCGTCGCCGTTCGGCGGTTCTCTTACAGACTTTCGATTCGGGCAAATTGATCTTATGAAAAAACGGTTAATGATGGCCGCACTGGCGGTGGCCTTGTCCGGCGCACCGCTACAGGCGGCGGACCTCGAGGCGGGAGAGGCTTTGGCAAACGGCGTTTGCATGGCCTGCCATGGTCAGGAGGGCAACAGCATCGTTCCCCTCTGGCCGAAACTGGCTGGACAACATCCCGAGTATATCTACAAGCAGTTGATGGATTTTAAGACTGGCGCGCGCGAGAATGTTCAAATGAGTCCGCAGGCAGCGCCCCTGTCCGAGGAGGACATGCGAAACGTCGCGGCCTATTTCTCGCTCCAGACGATCTCCGAGGGTCCGCCGGTGGACCGGGAAAATCTCGAGCAGGGACGGCGCCTATTCCAGGCGGGCAATCCCGAGACCGGCGTTCCGGCCTGTGCGGCCTGCCACGGGCCGAAGGGCCTTGGCTTGAACCTGGCGAAGTTTCCGCGTTTGGCCGGCCAGCATCAAACCTTCGTCGAGAATTCGCTGAAGCAGTACCGCTCCGGCGAACGGGCCAATGACCCGAACGCGATGATGCGCGGTGCGGCGGCATCGATGACTGACGAGGAGATCGCGGCGGTCGCCGATTACATTCAGAGCATGAGTTACTGAGGTGACGGGTGAACGAGACCGGCTGTCGTCTCGTGTCACCCTTCGCCGCGTGTTACAAGGGTGTCGATCGGCACCGTTCATCGTCCGCGTCGTCCTGGGCGAGTGCGACCTCGGGCACCGATGCGCGGTGCCTCTCTCATTCCATGGATAGCGGCGGAAGAGACGCCGTGCGGAACGAGACGGCGGGCTCGGCCAGGCCGTGGCTCGGTCGGGTGACGCGGCGGGTGGTCCGGTTCTTTTCCCGTCGTACGAGGTCCTGCGGCGATGCCATCTCGTCGGTCGGGCCGTGCGGGACAGGTGTCCCGAGGGTTAACGCAACGCGAGAGTCGTCTGGTTTATCCTATGCAGTCGCTTAGCCTGCTCAGCTACAACATTCAGGCGGGCATCCATTCCCGTCAATACTCCGATTACCTGACGAACAGCTGGAAGCATTTTCTCCCCTACCGGGAGCGGCTGGATAATCTGACGCGCATCGCGAGCCTGCTGCGCGGTTACGACCTGGTTGGTCTTCAGGAGGTCGACTCGGGTAGCTTGCGCAGTGCTTATGTCGATCAGGTCCAGTTCCTGGCTGCCAGCGGCGGCTTTCCTTACTGGCACCGCCAGGTCAACCGTAATCTCGGCATGCTTGCGCAGCACAGCAACGGCATCCTGAGCCGAGTGCGCCCGGACAAGGTCACGGAGCACAAGCTGCCGGGGCTGCCTGGTCGCGGCGCGGTTGTCGCCGAGTTTGCGTTGTCCGATGGCGAGGATCTCGCCGTCTGTATCCTGCATCTGGCCTTGGGCCGGCGCGCGCGCGCGATGCAGTTGGATTATCTCTCTCCGCTCATTCATCGCTATCCCTACCTGGTAATGATGGGCGATTTCAACTGTAGCTGCTCATCCAAGTCGCTGCGCACGTTGGCACTGCGCTACCGGATGCAGGGACTCGATTGCAACCTCAAGACCTATCCCAGTTGGCGTCCTCGGCGCAATTTGGACCATGTGCTGACCTCTCCGGCGATGCGGATACAGGAGGCGCGGGTACTCGAGTATCCGTTCTCCGACCATCTGCCGTTGGCCGTCAAGGTCGCATTGCCGGCTGGGGTCAGACTGATCGCCGGGCAGCCGAACTGCGATTTGGGGCGCTTGGCCGCCTAGAGGGAGGAGGTGCTAAGCCGGCTGGTTCGGGTTCGAGCCTTCAGTCGTGACATAATTCGCCCGACGGCTATCTATACCCATCTCGATGGTCGCGCCCACGTCGCGACACGCCATGGATACCGCGGAGTCGGCGTGACGACGATATCCGTCGCGCCGACAACCGTGCCAATGCCGGGCGCGAAGGCCATCGAGCGGTCAATTGCCTTCGTGGTCAGGTTCTCCAGGCGGTAGACGCTCATGAGCAATCCCAAGCACTCGCTGTTCTGGATGGGGGTCTTTCTGACGACGGTCGTGGCCCTGTGCGCGCTACTGTTCGTTCCGTTGCGCGATGCCTTCCTCGCGAACTGGGGTTTCAACAGCCTGATCCTCGGGGTGCTTTTCATCGGCATCCTGATCAACATCCGCCAGGTCGTCGTGCTGGGGCCGGAGATCGAGTGGATCGCGCTCTTTCGCACCGGCGAGACCGGGATCTCGATCGCGCATGAACCACGACTCCTGAAGCCCTTGGCTCGCCATCTGCACGGGCGGCGCAAGGATCGGTTTCGGTTGTCGGCGCTGTCGCTGCGCACGGTCCTCGATGGCATCCGCGCTCGGCTCGACGAATCGCGCGAGATCTCGCGCTACATGGTTGGGCTGTTGATCTTCCTCGGGCTCCTCGGCACCTTCTGGGGTCTTCTACAGACGATCTCGGCGGTCGGCTCGGTCATCGCTGGGCTCGATGTCTCGGGCGGGCGCGTCGATGCCGTCTTCGAGCGCCTGAAGACCGGTCTCGAGGCGCCGCTGGACGGCATGGGCACGGCCTTCAGTTCGTCGCTGTTCGGGCTCGGCGGGTCGCTGGTGCTCGGATTTCTCGACCTGCAGGCCGCGCACGCGCAGAACCGCTTCTTCAATGGTCTCGAGGAGTGGTTGTCCGGGGTGACTCAATTGATCGACGAGCCGGGCCGGCGGCCGATGCCGCCTCCGGTCGTCGACGGGGACGAAGGTGCCCCGTTCGAGGATCCGCTATTGATCGAGCTACGCGCGCAACGCGAACTGCTCGAGGCCCTGTTGCGCGAACGCGCAGCGGGCTCTTCCGACAAGGCATCACCCTGAGTCGGCCATGTTCACGCTGACCCGGCGCGGGGCCCGCAGCATCAACGTCTGGCCTGGCTATGTCGATGCGCTGGCCGCGCTCTTGATGGTCGTGATCTTCGTGCTGCTGATCTTCACGCTGGCCCAGTTCCTGTTGCGCCAGGTGGTGTCGGATCAGAACCTCGAACTGGAGATCCTGCACCAGCATCTCGCGGCGCTGACCGATGAACTCGGGCTGGCCCGCGAACGGGTCACCGAATACGAGGCGCAGATCGGTCAGTTGTCGGACGCGATCGCGGTCCTCGTGGGCGAGCGCGCGGCGCTGCTGGTGGCGCGCGACGAAGATCAGGCGCGACTGGCGGCCGGCGAGCGCCGGATCGCGGCCTTGACCGACCTGGTCGCGTCCCAGGCCTCAGCGGTCGACGAGGAGCGCGCGCTGACTTCCGAGGCAAAGGCCGAGGTCGCGCGGCTCGACCGGCGGTTGGCCGTGCTCCAGCAGCAGTTGCACGAGATCGCCGAGGCTTTGGCCGTGTCCGAGGCCGACCGCGGGGCGCAAGCCGCCGAGATCGCCGATCTCGGGACGCGGCTCAACATCGAGCTGGCGCGCCGCGTCAACGAACTCGAACACTATCGGTCGGAGTTCTTCGGCCGGGTCCGCGAGGCGATCGGTGATCAGCCGGACCTGCGTATCGAGGGCGACCGTTTCATCTTCCAATCCGAGCTCTTGTTCGCGTCCGGGGTGGCCGAGTTGAACGACGCTGGGCGCGCGCAGCTGGCGCGCCTCGCCGAGACCCTGGCCGGGCTCGAGGACCGGATCCCGCCGGAGATCGATTGGGTCCTGCGCATCGATGGCCACACCGATCGGGTGCCGCTGACCCGCGCGAGCCCGTATCGATCGAACTGGGAATTGTCGACGGCCCGCGCGCTGTCGGTCGTCGATTTCCTGATCAACCAGGGTCTTTCGCCACGACGGATCGCGGCCACCGGCTTCGGCGAACACCGCCCGCTCGATCCAGCGCAGGACCCCGACGCGAACCGCCGTAATCGGCGCATCGAGATCAAGCTGACGTCGCCCTGATGCGGGAGCGGTAGAGCAGGCCGGCAATCACGGCCGTGAAGGGCGCGACCGTGACCAACCCGAAGCTGCCGACCAGGATGTTCAGGATCTCGGCCGACACGAAGGGCGCATTCAGGATGTTCAGCGACGGCAGGCCCTTGCTCATTACCAGCATGAACATGAAGATGTGGCTGCTCGAATAGGCGAGCAGCAGCGTCGTGGTCATGGTCCCGACGACGGCGCGGCCGACCCGTAGCCCGGATCCGATGTGCGCGACCAGCCCGATATCCGGGTTGCTGAGCTTGATCTCCTCCATCGCGGCGGCGATGTCCATAGCAAGATCCATGACAGCGCCGGAGCAGGCGATGAAGACGCTCGCGATGAAGATGTGCGTGAGGTTCAGATCGTAGTGCCCGGCAAAGAGCAGGGCCTCGCCGAAAGGCCGGACCGCCCCATGCAGTTGAAACGAGCCTGTGAACCAGATCGCGAGCACGCAGGTCAGCAAGACCCCCAGCATGGAGCCGAGAAAGGTCGCCGTGCCCCGTCGGTTGAGACCGCCGACGGAAAAGGTCACGGCCGCCGTCAGCAGGGCGACGACCAGGAATCCTGTCAGCAACGGGGGATAGCCCATCAGCAGCAGCGGGAAGAAGAGTTTCCACAGCACGATCGCGGCGAACACGAAGGACAGGGCGGCCTTCAACCCGGTGACGCCGGCGACGACGACGAGAAGGGCGACGTAGAGGCCGATCAGCAGCGCCTGAAGGTGCAGCCGATAATGGCCGCGGGCCGCGCCGTTGGCCGGTTCGCCATCGACCAGGCCGTACTCGACGAGGATCTGGCGGCCTTCCTCGTAGAACTCGTCGAATTCGAGTTTGCCACTCAGCAGGTTCGTGATCGTCAGCTCGCTGCCCTTGTGTGGTCCACCGAGCAAGCGCACGGTCAGGACCTGAAACTCGGTGCGGATAAATTGATGGGTGCGGACGTGGCTGTTGTCGACCTCGATGACGAGTCCACGGGCATGGAAGCTGCTAAAGTCGCGCTGTGGCGGGGCCAGGTCGACGAAAAGAAGGCCGATACAGAGGGTCGCGAGGACCAGCGAGAAAAGCCATTCACGGCGGACTGAGGTCATGGGCCTTGGTCGATGTCGAAAGGGGAAACGAAAACGGCGCCGCCGGATCGGCGGCGCCGTGCCAAGTCGGCCTATCCGCGCTAATCGCGGTAGACGGGTAGGCTCGGCAGGCGCATGACCTGCGCCAAGCGCTTGGCGATATCGGTGTTGTCGTAGAAGCCGGAGAAGACGCCGGCGGTTCGGCCTTGCGCGAAGACCGGAACCGGAACGCCCGTATGGGCGTACGAGGTCCAGCCGATGCTGGCCCGCTCGTTCATGATCTGGGTCAGGGTCACGACGATCGGTTCGTACCCGCCGTAGAGGGCGCGATTGTCGCGGACACTGTAGCGGTTCTGGCCGGCCATGGACACGTCATAGGCGTCTTCCAACCGCTCTTGCTGAAACACGGAGAGGTCATCCCATGCCAAGCCGAATTCTTCCTCGATCAGGTCGATCATCGCCGGCGTGGTCGCGAGATTGTCCGGCCGTGTCCAGTCGTATCCTTCGCTGTGGGCCGCCTTATGGGTCTTCCAGGGGCCATTCTGGAAGGCTTCGTAACTCTTGGTCTGGCCCAGCAAGACGTCGTAGTAGGCCGTATAACCGGTGGTCGCATGGCCGATGGTCATGCCGCCGGTCTCGTGGTCGCCGGTAACGATGATCAGAGTTTCCTGTGGGTGCCTCTGGTAGAACTCCAGCGCGACGCCGACCGCGGCGTCGAAGTCGAGCATGTCGCCGATGTTGGCCATCGCGTCGTTCGCGTGGCCCGACCAGTCGATCTTGCCGCCCTCGACCATGATGAAGAACCCGCGATTGGCACCTCGCCCGCGGGGCTGATAGAGGTTCGCGATGGCGACCCGGGTCATCTCGGCGAGCGACAGATTCTCGGCCGGCTTGTCGATCGCATAGGGCATTGCGCCACCCAGAAGAACCGGGTTGATCGCGACGACCTTATCGCGCGGCTGTTGCTTGAGGGCCTCGATCGAGGCCCGGTCGTTGCGGACCTCGTAGCCATGGGCGGTCAGATAGTCCCAGATATCGACCGGGCCCGTGGAGGCGAGGATGCCGCCGCCGCCGAAGAACTCGAAGCCGCTGTCGACCATCTGAACGGCGATGTCGTTGTACGCGTTGCGGCTGTCGACACTGGCATAGTAGGCGGCCGGGGTCGCGTGATTGAGGGGGACGCTCGACAGGATGCCGACCTTCATGCCGCGCTCGTGGGCGAGCTCGGCGACGCTCTTGACGCTGCGGGTCAGATCGGGTGTCTTGCCGATCGTCCCGCTCTGAGTCTTGATGCCGGCCGCGAAGGCCGTCGCCGACGAGGCCGAGTCGGTCATCAGCGCGTAGGAATCATAGGTGGTTTGCATGCCCGCAACCGGCATCTTGGACATGTTGAGCCGGTTCTCGGGCCTCAGCAGGTCTTCCGCCACGCGTGCCGAGCCGCCGTTGATCGTCGTCAGGTAGGCCTCGGTGGCCTGGATCTGCGAGCTGGACATGCCATCGCCGAGGAAGAAAAAGACATACTTGGGGCTTGGCCCACCGATCGCGGCCGAGATTCCTCCCGTGGCAAAGGGGTTGGCGCTTGCGAGTGTCGTCACGAGGGCCAGGGCGAAACCCAGCAGACTCGCGAAAAAGACTCTACGGTTCATCGAACTGCTACCTCTTGTGAGTGACTCAAAGGCTGACGGGCATCCCCGTTGCGAGAGCGGGCCGCCCGCTGGCGGCGCGCCGGGCCGGTCGGCAGCCTGCCGTCCCGTTTCCCCCGCGCGCGTCGTATGACCCGCCGAGCAAGCCTTGTCAGGCTCGATGAACGAGGTCGATCGACCCGCCAAAGCCTAGCGAGTAACCATGACGGTTTTATGGCTTAAGGCGGAAGAATCGATGACGGTTGTTCGACGCGGTCGGCGCCGAGGGACGGCCCGGCAATGTTGGCTTACGCGTGACGAGCACCGCTCCGGGGCGAGGATCGGGACCCCGTCAGGCACGACATCGCCGACGAGCGCCTAGCTCGAGCCCGTGCGTTTGGTGGTGGTGTCTGCTCGGTATCGATGGACGGGGCCGTCCGTGGCCCGATCAGGGGACTCGGTCTGCCGGTGTCAGGGCAGGATTCGGATCGGGGTGCCGTCGCGCACCAGGTTCCAGATCTCGTCCATTTCCTCGTTGGTAACGGCAATGCAGCCGTCGGTCCAGTCGCGGCCGATGTACTCGCGTCGGACCTGTTCGGAGACGATGTGGTTGGGCAGGCCGTGGATCATGATCAATCCGCCGGGGTTGTGACCCAGGTAGCGGGCGAACTGGATGTCCTGCTGATTGGGATAGGAGATGTGGATGGACTTGTGGAAGCGGCTGTTCGGGTTGCGCCAATTGAGGAGGTAATCACCCTCGGGCGTGCGTTGATCGCCCTCGCGGACCTTGTGGCCGATCGGGTTGCCGCCGAGGGACACGCGGTACTCGCGAAATGCATCGCCGTTATTCATCAGCCGAAGCCGCCGCGCCGATTTTTCGACGATGACCTTGTCGGCATAGGTTGGTTCGGGTGTCGGCAGGGGCCGGGTCGCGCAGCCGACCGCGACGAATGCCCCGAGGATCGCGACCAGGGTCAACCGTAGCGGCATCGCTCGCGATCCAGCCATGGTGGCCATGCGACCTCTGCGAGGCGGAAACGGATTCGCCTTCTCCGTTGTCGTGCATCGGTTCATCTGGGCGTGCCAAACCGTCTGTTGTCAGGTGATGGTGGAGGAATTCTATCCAACTCATTGAGCCAAATAAATAGGAGTCGATGTCGCAACCGACGTGGCTGCTGGGAACGCTGTCCCGAGGGCCATTTCCACAAAGGCCTCGCAGTGGGGCTGATCCGGCCGAGGGAGACCGAATGGTCGCATGTGTCATTTCCATCGCAAGCGGGCCTGCCGAGGGCACTGACATGGGTCGCGATCGGGTGATCGGCGCCATTCACGTCCGGCTAGAAAGGGAACGGCAAGGCGCGCAGCACGAAGTGTTTGAGGTAGGCCGTTTCCGGAATGGCTGGATGGATCGGGTGGTCGGGACCCTGTTGACCACTCGCCAAGAGCTGGAGTCCGCGGCCGGTCCGCCGCGCGGCGGCTTGCACGCAACCAAGCAGTGCCTCGGCGCTCAGGTGGAACGAGCAGGACGAGGTGGCCAGCAGGCCGCCCGGTGCGAGCACCTCGAGCCCCAGCCGGTTCAGACGCTGATAGGCCAGGGTCCCTTCGCGCAGGTCCTTGCGGCGCTTGATGAAGGCTGGCGGATCGAGGATGACCAGGTCGAAGCTTTCGCCGGCTTCGCGAAGGCTACGCAGCGTCGTGAAGGCCTCGCCGCGCAGCGGATGGATCCGGTTCGCGACCTGGTTGCGCTCGGCGTTTTCCAGAAGGCGATCGAGCGCTGTCTGGGAATTGTCGACACAAGTGACCTGCTCGGCCCCGAGCGCAGCGGCCTGCAAGCCCCATGCACCGGTATAACAGCATACATCGAGAACCCGCTTGGCTGGGCCGAAACGGCGTAATCGGTCACGGTTCTCGGCCTGATCGAAGAACCATCCGGTCTTTTGACCGGTCTGCGGGGAGACCAGATAGCGAACCCCTCGCTCGCTCAGATCCAGGGTCTCGGGTACGTTGCCAAGCAGTGGCTCGACCGACTGTTCCAGTCCCTCGAGGTCGCGGACGGCGATATCGTTGCGCATCAGGATCGCGCGCGGACGAACGACCTGTTCGAGCGCGGTCACGATTCCCGCCCGTTCCCGCTCCATTCCTGCGGTCGAGATCTGCATCACCAGCAGATCGGCATAACGATCCACGACCAGGCCGGGTAGACCGTCGCCTTCGCCGTGCACGAGACGGTAAAAGGGGTCGGGATAGAGGCGTTCCCGTAAGGCCAGTGCCGCCTTGATGCGCTCGATCCAGAGGGCCGAGCCGGGGGGGCGGGATGGCTCTCGGCTGATGAGCCTGGCGCAGATCAGCGAGCGCGGGTTGACATGGCCGAAACCGAGCCAGCGGCCGCTGTGACTGACGATGGTCGCGGTGGCACCGGGCTCGAAGTCTTTCAGTGGCGTCGACTGCACGTCGACCTCATTGCTGTAAACCCAGCAATGTCCGGCCAACAGGCGCCGTTCCTGGTCCTTGAGCAGGTGGAGGACCGGAGTTTTCATATCGTTGTTCCCTCTATCGCGGTGTCGAGTGTCGTTGTTGGCAGGCAGTTGCCGCGGTCTTGGATATCCGGCAGGATGGTCTGGCGCGGCGGAATCCGTTGGCCAGGTGGCCAAGGATCAGTGATCGTACCCTGTCCGCCAGTGTCGGGCAGTTGGATCCCCGATCCAACCCGTCAACCGAGAGCAGTGTCCTGGTGTGGCAAGGATTCGGTCTGTCGGCATGGTGCGAGCGACTTGGAATAGCGATGAACGACACGAATCCCTTCATTCTGTTTGGGACAGCCCACCTGGTTACCTTGGCGTCGATCCTGGCGATCGCAGTCGTGCTGCCGGTTCTGGCCAGGCGTCGCTTGACGGCGGCCGGACAGCGCCGGGTCGGTCTGTTCCTGGGTGTGTCGCTGGTCGTTCAGGAGGCGTTCCTGATCTGGTTACGCACGAGCCACTACGGCCTGCATTGGACCGAGGTGTTACCTTTGCACCTGTGTGGTCTGGCGGTGTTCGTCACAGCCTGGGCACTGATCGCGCAATCCTATCGCGCCTACGAGGTGGTCTACTTCTGGGCTTGGGGCGGCACGCTGCAAGCCTTGATCACGCCGGATCTGGAGCTCGGCTTTCCTGAGCCCGCTTATTTGGCCTTCTTCGTCGCACACGGATTGGTCGTTATCGGGGTCGTCTATCTAACCTTCACCTATCGGTATCGACCCTATCTGAGATCGATCTTCCGTTCGATCGCGGCCTTGTTGGTCGCGGTTGCCGTCATCGCGCCGATCAATGTGTGGCTTGGCACCAATTACCTGTTCCTCCGCGCGAAGCCCGAGCAGGCATCGCTGATGGACTATCTCGGGCCTTGGCCCTGGTACATCCTCGCCCTGGTCGGGATCGGGCTGGTCTCCTGTTTCGTCTATTACCTGCCGTTCCTGATCAAGGATTGGCTGGCCGGTCGCCGGTTGGCGGGCTCCGAGAACCCATAAGGTTGGGCGACGGATCGCCTGGGACCGCCGACATCCACCGTCCTTCGAGACCCTGGACCCTAATCCCCGTTGACGGGGCCGGATACGACGAACGGCCATTCCGATGGCCATTCGTCGTCCAGGCTATCGCAAACCGGCACCCCCGTGCCGTTTTTCCGGTCACTGGGCTCTGAGAGCAATCCGCAGGCTACTACGGCCCACCTGCTTAAGGGCCATGCGGGTTTGATGGCCACGACAGAGGGGGGCGAGGCTTGCCCTCACGAAACCCGTCGTCAACCGAAGGTGTCGTGTACGATGTTGTCGTACCAACTGTAGGCGTATTGAACCTCACGGGCAAGCGCCCAGTCCGGTGCGTCCATCGGCGTCAGGCCGCCGGAATCCGGGACGCTGGCGATCGTCGAACCGTCGGCGGCCAACTTGTAAACGCCGGCGACGGAGATTCCGTAATCCTGTCCGACGATCGAGTAGCAGGTGTTGACGTAGGACGGAACACCAGGCGCCTGTCCGGCCAGCAACGCCACGACGGCGGCCGCCGCGACCTTGCCCTGACTGTTGGCCGAATAGGCCGATTTCGGCATCTCGCCGGCGATGCAGGCATCGCCGATGACGTGAATGCCGGGCTGCAGGCGGGACTCGAAGGTCCGAAAGTCGATCGGACACCAACCGCTGTCATCGGCGAGACCTGAGACCTGAGCAATCCGGCCGGCACGCTGGGGTGGGATGATGTTGATGACCTGCGCCTTGACTTGGTCGCCGAAGTCGGTTTCGACGAGCATCTCGTCGGTATCGACTCGGGTCACGGCGTCGTCCGGCCCCGGCCGCCATTCCAGCAGCGCATTGGCGGTTCCGAAGCCGTAGAGTCGCTCCCAGCCTTGCGTGAAGAGGGCCTGTTTCGAGAAGGCCGGCTTGGCATCGAGAATGATGATCTTCGATTTTGGTTTGTGATGCTTGAAGTAATGGGCGATCTGGCTCGCCCGTTCGTAGGGCCCGGGTGGGCACCGGTAGGGGTTCGGCGGGGCCGAGATGATCGCGACACCGCCATCATCCATGGCCTCTAGCTGGGCGCGTAACAGACGTGTCTGTTCGCCGGCCTTCCACGCATGGGGCATGATCTCGCTCGCGGCCTCGCTGTAGCCCTCGATCTTGTCGTGGAGCAGTTCGATGCCGGGGGCGACGATACAGCGGTCATAGGGGAATTCCTGTCCGCCGGCGGTCTTGACGACCCTTTTGTCGGGATCGATCCCGGTCGCCATGTCATGTACGAATTGGACGCCGCGGGCGCGGAGCCCGTCGTAGCTCACGCGGATCGTATCGAGCGCGCGGTCCCCGCCGATCACCTCGTTGCTCATGTAGCAGGTGTAGTATTCCCGGTTCGGCTCGATCACCGTGACATCGATGCTGGGCGCCAGCCGCTTGATATAGCCGGCGGCCGTGGCCCCACCGGTGCCGCCACCGACCACGACCACCTTGCCGTTGGCCCCGAAGGTCAGTCCGGGCAGCCCGATCAGGCCGGCGGCACTCGCCGCCCCGGCGGCCTTGACGAAATCGCGACGATTCATCTTCATGATTCCAACTCCTCCTGTTTCTTATTGCAGGCTGCCGTAGAAGGCGAAGATGGCCTGAAGGCCGTCCGGCCCCTCGCGGCGCATCAGTCGGTCGAGCTCCTGCTTCATCCGCCGTTCGATCGGTCGGCGGTCGGCAAGGAAATCCTCCATCGCGTATTCGAGGTAGGGTGTCCATTGACCGGCCAGGATGAAGTACTCCTCGTCTTCGAGCGGGATCCCGCCATCGGCATGGCAGCGTTCGCAGTATCGGTCGTGCAGTCGTGCGCCGACGGGAACCAGGTTTCGGTCGTAGGATTGTTGGGCCGGTACGAAGGGCTTGCTCATGAAGTAGTCGGCCATCAGTTCGATCTCGTCGTCGGTGTAGCCGCGGGCAATGCGGCCCATGACGGTGCTGTAGATCTCCCCGCTGCGAAACCCCTCCATGATCTCGATGAAATACCCCCGATACATGCCCCCGATCGTCGGGGATGCCGGGCCGACACTGGCGCCATCGGTGCCGTGACAGCCGGCGCAGGTCATCGCGAGCGTGCGGGCGTCGGCCCCTGATAGCAGGGTCTCGGCCTGGGCCGTGTTGAGAGTGCTAAACAGCAGAATACTGGCATACAGCGCCAGTTTGGTGCGGCGTTTCATCTAGCGACCTCCTTTGGTCTTTCTCTTCGTGGGACACTTGGGATCGTGGGCGCAACCGACCCGCATGATGTGGCGAATGGTCGGGACCCGTCGGCGCCGCCATGATCAGGCGCGACGACTGGCGTTCCTATTATTTTCAGAGGCATCCCGCCGAGGATCGATTCAAATCCGTCACGGGTCGTCGCCCGCTTAACCGGCCATATCGCCGTCTCGGGGAGCCCGAAACGGATCCGAGAGCTGGCGATTCTGGCGTTTTTTCGATGTCAGGTTCGATCGAAGGGTGGCGCAGTGCCGCCCCTTCGGTTCAACGCGGCCGGGCGAGCAACTCGATCGCTTCGAGGTTGCCGCGTTGGTCGGCCAACTCGGTCGCTGTGCGTCCATGGGCGTTGGTCAGGCTGATATCGGCTCCGTGTTCGAGCAGCAGTTCGATCAGTTCGTTGTGAGCGGTGTTGACGGCCTCCATCAGCACCGATATCCCGTCATCGTCCTGCGCGTTCGGGTCCATGCCTCGATCGAGCAAGTACCGAACGACATCGCTATGGCCGCGGCCGACGGCCAGGTGCAGTGCCGTGGCCCCGAGGCCATCGCGTGCGTCGAGCCGAGCGCCCTTCGCCAACAGCGATTGCACGACACGCAAATGGCCTTCCTCGGCGGCGATCAACAGGGCCGTCGAACCATCGTTGTCTCGGGCTTCGAGGTCGGCGCCGGCGTCGATCAGCAAGGGCATCACCTCGTCGTGCCCCTTCTCGACCGCCTGCATCAGGGCGGTGCGCCCGCGTCGGTCGGCGGCTCGGGGATCGGCCCCGCTGAACAGAAGCTGGTCGACCATGTCGGCAATGCCGTAGCGGGACGCGATCATCAATGAATCCCAGCCGGCTCGGGTACGGTCGTGGACATTGGCGCCGCGTTCGAGCAGCAAAGCCGTGATGCCGATGTGCCCGTTTTCCGCGGCGAAGGTCAGGGGCGTGCAACTGGCCGTGGTGCGGGCATTCACATTGGCGCCGGCAGAGATCAACTGGGCGACCGCTTGCAAGTGACCGCTCTCGACGGCGAACATCAGCGGCGTCTTGCCGAAGCGGTTCCCGGCGTCGACGGCGACGCCTAGATCCAGCAACTCCGCGATCCGATCCGTGTCCCCGATGACAGAGGCCGAACGCAGCTCGAGCCCCAGATCGACATCGGAGGCCTGGACCCAGGGCGCGGCGAGTATCAGGATCAAGAGCAGGGATGAGAGGAGTCGCGTGGTCATGCGTTGAAGTCTCGTAACGAACAGTGGCGCAGGCTAGGTCTACACGAGATCCGGCTGAGGCCGACTCAGTATTCCTCGGGCCAGTGATCGTCTGGCTCGATCGGCATATAGTGGACGACGCCCTTGTGACAGTCGATGCAGGTCAGCCCCTGATCCTCAGCGCGGGCATGACGGGCGCGGGCCGAACGGCTCTGTTCGGTGAGGTCCATCGCGTCGTAGCTATGACACTCGCGACACTCCCGCGAATCGGTCCGTTCCAGCTTGGCCCAGACGCGGTTTGCCATGTCCCAGCGATGTTCTTCGAATTTTTCGGGCGTGTCGATCGTTCCCAAGATCTCGTGGTAGATGTCCTTGGTAGCGATCAGCTTGGCATACATCTTCGGGAAGAAATCGCGCGGCACGTGGCAATCCTTGCATTCGGCGCGGGCACCGGACGGGTTGCGAAAATGCAGCGACCCCTGGTATTCGCCGTAAGGTACCTGCATCGAATGGCAGGATACGCAGAACTCCATGCTGTCCGTGTAGGCGACCCCGTAATTGAACAGTGTCGCGGCGCCGATCGCGGTCAGCGGGATTACGGCGGCGAGCAGCAGGACCTTCTTCCACTGGGACTTCTTGGACGCGGCCATACAACCCTCATACGTTGGCAATGTCGCAACGCCCGGGACGGTGTCGATGCCCTTCCGCGACGTTGCGCTGAGTCCCTTGTCGGTGCGCTATCGTTATTATTGCCCCAGATGTTACGGTATCCCAGCTTCCTTTGCCAACTGCGGGCGGACGGGGCCCCGGGCGTCTTGGGGGCTCAATCCGCTGCGCCGCGGCGACCGATGCCCCGCTCACGCGCGAACTCGAGCATCCGTTGGATGGGCAGCAGAGCCCGTTCGCGAATGGCCGGGTCGATCTCGATCTCCGGCCGGCCGGCCAGTAGGACCGCCTCGAGGTTCTGCAACGCATTCATGGCCATCCAAGGGCAGTGCGCGCAGCTCTCGCAGGTGGCGCCGACGCCCGCCGTGGGAGCCGCGATCAGACGTTTGTCGGGTGCCTGTTGCCGCATCTTCCAGAAGATTCCCTCGTCGGTGGCCACGATGAAGGTCTCGTTGGGCATCTCGGCGACGGCTTGGATCAGGCGGGTCGTCGACCCGACGACGTCGGCTTGTTCGACGACGTCGGCGGGCGACTCCGGGTGGACCAGCACGGCCGCATCCGGGTGCAGGCGACGCAAGCGCTCGAGCGCGAAGCCCTTGAACCGCTCGTGTACCACGCACGAGCCAGGCCACAATAGCATGTCGGCGCCGGTCATCTGTTGCACGTAGCGGCCCAGGTGCTTGTCCGGTGCCCACAAGATCCGTTGGCCCTGGTCGTGCAGATGGCGGGCCACCGGCAAGGCGATGCTCGAGGTGACGACCCAGTCGGCTCGGGCCTTGACCTCTGCGCTGGTGTTGGCATACACGACGACCGTGCGATCCGGGTGGGCATCGCAGAAGGGACCGAAGGTGTCGATCGGGCAGCCCTCGTCGAGCGAACAGGTGGCCTCTTGTGCGGGCATCAGTATCCGTTTCTCCGGATTGATGATCTTGGCCGTTTCGCCCATGAAGCGTACACCGCAGACGACGAGGGTCGAGGCCGGGCTCGTGCTACCGAAGCGGGCCATCTCCAGCGAGTCGGCGACGTATCCGCCGGTCTCCTCGGCCAACTCCTGGAGGTCGCCGTCGGTGTAGTAGTGAGCGACCAGCACCGCGTCGCGCTCCGCGAGCAGGCGACGGATACGTTCCTTGAGGGCCGCCTTGTCCTCGGGCCCCAGCGACGGCCACGTCGGGGGGTCGGGGACCGCGATCGGGTAGTGGGGGATGAGTCCTGCGTTGGGGTTTGGCATGATGTTTGCTCCGCTTCGGACGAGTGGCGCTGGGCCCCTTGGTCCGGTCGTCAGCCAATCGGGTCGCATGCGATGACAGCGGTGTCGACGGCCGTCCATGACCGACCGTTCCAGTCTCGAGCGGTGGGATGGTCGATTCTCAATCTCTGGCTGGTGAGGGCCGCGCGGGTCTTCGCGTGGCGCTGGCGTGACCGCCGGCGAGCCGACAGGGATGCCGTCACGGCGTGTCACGGCGAGGCGACAGGAGAGCGTGGGCCGCCATCAGGTCCTGTGACCGCGGCGACGCGGCGGGGTTTTTCCGAGCGTCGGATCCAACGGGCCGGCGCGGTCCTCGCGGCGGCCCGGGGGTGTCGTCGGCATTGGCCACATTCGATGGCCGGTGTCTTGGACTTGCTCGTCAGGCAACCGACTCCGTCGGTTGGTCGATGCGGGGTCTCGTCGCGGCACCGGATGGGTTCGTGAACTGATCGTTCAATGTCTGCACGTAGCCGTCGCAGTCGAGTTTGACCTGTTTGATCCGCATTTGATTGACGCTATGCCAGCCTCGAGGCTTGGCGATCAGAGCCGAACGCAGGGGGCGTGTATTCGCGAGGAAGGCCTCGACGACTCGCCCGCGGATTCCGTCGGCCTGCACGCGTTGCCGCAGCCAGGGAAGCACGGCTTTGGCCGACAGGCTGCGGACCTTGAAATGGATCGCCGCGATGATCGCGACCAACGCGATGATCAGCGCCTGAAGGCCGTTTTCGACACTGGCGACGGTCGCCAGCCAGGCTGGTTCATACGAGAGTCCGTTCCAATGACCAGCCGCAAGGCTCCAGCCCATGAAGGCCGCGAGCAGGATTCCGAAGATGACCGCGTCGATCGCCAGCACGCGGGTGCGCCACCGTCGCAGCCCTTCGCTGAGCAGCGGCGCCGCTTCATCCGCGATCCCGATCGCGGTCTTTTCGATCGAACCAATGATGCGGTAAGCCCGCTCGATTTCGACCTTTTGCATGCGTTCGTGAATGTCGAGCAGGTCGCGATCCCGCTTGGTCTCGAACCTTCGGCGCACGTTGATGTCTTCGATTGGTACAGCGACGTCGGGGCTGTAGATGGTGTAGAAGCGACCGGCCGTCAACCCGTGTTCGCCAAGGGCGCGTTGCCACGCGGCGATGACGTCTTCGGGGTTGTCCTCGCGTGCTGTCGCATCGATCTGGTTTAAAATATACAAGAACTTGCCGGAATCCGGCCGTCGGATGGTCTCGGCCACCAGGTGCTTCAGGGTGTCGCGCATCGCCCCCGGTTCCGGGTGGCGGGCATCGAAGAAGACCAGAACCAGATCGGAAAGGTCGATGATATGGTCGACGATCCGCAGGGTCGCGGTACGTTGGGCGTCGGCGTCGAAACCGGGCGAGTCGACGATGATCCGACCGCGCAGCCGCTCGCTGGCGCAGGTGCGCAGTTGAATATAGGCGTCGGTTCGCTTGCCCTCGCCGGCGGCCACCTCGTCGATACTCTCCGAGATGTGATAGAGCGGGAAGCGGGGGTCCGAGTCGAGGGCGACGCCCGGCAGCGCTTGGCCGGTCCCGGCCTCGCTGAAGCAGATGACCGTGAAGCGCTCGTCGACGGCGTGATTGCCGGTGCGCTGAAGCGTCTGGCCGAGGTAATGATTGATGAAGGTCGATTTGCCCGCGGAAAAGGTGCCCAGAATGGCAATCAGCGGCCACCAGGGGATCTGGTCCGCGTAGGTCTGATCCGCGTCGAGCAGGTGCATGTCGTACGCGACCTGATCGAGCTCGCGGAAGCTCTTGATGGCCCGGATCAGGATCGGATTTTCCCGCTCGAGATGTTGTTCGAGATTCTTGAGTCGTTCCTGAACGACGCTGGAGGCAGTGGGCATGGCGCTATTCCTCACTTGTCCCGTTAGAGGCCCGCGCAGGGCGGGGTGTCTGGCTGCTCTTTATAATCTGGTTCGAGGGTTTCGGCGCGAGTCGGCACAAGCGACCACGCATCGCGTCGGCCCAGCCCGCAATGGTATAACTTCCACCAGGGGCACGGTAGCCCCTGGTCCGGCGCCGCGCGTCTTTTCAATCGCTTGCCAAGGTCGCGTATAATCGGCACGCAGCAAGCGGAGATCTTGGGCCGGTAGTGTGGCGTTGAATGGCTCCGGACGCCATCGGATTCGGCATGTCCCGCCGATATCGTGGCCTCGGAGGTCCGTTGCTGGCGTTTCTCGTGCGTGGTGCGCCGATCGCGAAGTTCTCTCGAACAGAACCGAAATGACGTTGCACGAGTCTGACGGCAGCCAACCGCCAAGAATCGTTCGCACCCAGTGCGACGGTTTTTTCTCGATTCGTGTATCGGTATCAGGTAATTTTCTAAACTTAGGTGTCCTGAGGTCTCATGATCAAGAGTGTCAAACGCGGTCTGCTCGTCCTCGTCCTGATGGCGCCGGGGGTTGGTGGGGCCGCGCCGCTGACGGAATTCGGCGAAACCTTCATCGTACAGCAGGCGCAGGGCGTTCCGACGGTCTCGGTTGGCGGCGTCGTGATCCCGTACCGCGAGGTCACGCTGGCGGCTCAGTTGCCCGGGCGAGTCAACTACCTGGCTGGCATCGAAGGCAATCGGTTCAAAGAGGGCGATCTCCTGGTCTCGCTCGATGATCGCGAGCTGTTGGCGAACCGCCGTGCGCTGATGGCTCAGTTGGCCAGTGCCGATGCTCAGTGGCGCAATGCCAGCGTCCAGTATAGCCGCGAGCTCTTTTCTCCGCGCTCACGCTCTCCGACTGGCGGGATGGGGCTGCCGAATCTGTTCGATCAGATGTTCACGCGCCCGGTGGAGGAGTTCGTCGGCGACCGCAGTCCCGGTGCCGAACGTTCGGCGGACCTGTTCGCATCCGGGATCCATATCCAGGAGGCGCGTAACGTGATTCTGCGCCTGCAGGCCGAGATGCAGGCGCTGGATTCGAAGATCCGGGACGCCCGTGGGATCGCGCCGTTCGATGGCGTCATCATCCGCAAGTTCATCGAGGTCGGAGATACGGTCCAGCCGGGACAGCCGATGTTGACCTACGCCGATCTGGAATTCCTGCAGGTCGAGATCGACGTCCCGGCTCGTCTGCGTCCCGGTTTGCGCGAAGGCCAGATGGTGACGGCGGAGCTCGATGTCGGCCTCGACGGCGGACGCGATATCCGCTACCGCCGGGTGCCGGTGCGTGTCGCGCAGATCTTCCCGATGGCCGATCCGCAACGCCACACGATCAAAGTCAAGTTCGATCTGCCGCAAGGCGTTTCCGAGCCCGGCATGTACGCGAAGGTCTTGATCCCGGATAGCGATGCGGTCGCGCGCGCCACGCCAGTGATTCCCCGCTCGGCGATCCGCTTCAACGGCAGTCTGCCGGGGGTTTACGTGATCAACGAGCGGGGCCAGCCGGAGCTGCGGCTGATACGGCTCGGCGAAGAGGCCTCGCCGCAGTTCGTGACAGTCTTGAGCGGACTGCGGCCGGGCGAACGAGTGCTCGCTGATCCCGGTCCGCGCGTGACCGCGGGTTGGTCCCGGGGGACGGACATCAATCGTTGAGAGGTCGGCAATGGCCAGCCATGGTCGGTCGTCCGGTAGCCTTGGATCCGGTAGGGAATTAGGTAAAGCATGAGTCAAGACGATACGCTCGACCAAGCCCCGGGGGGGCGTCCAGTCCGCCCCGACGAGGACCTCGGGTTGGCTGGGCGCACAGCCAAATTTTTCATCCGTTCGCCGTTGTCGCTGCTGTTCTACGTAGCGATGCTGCTGATGGGGATCCTCGGCCTGATGCTGACCCCGCGGCAGGAGGATCCGCAGATCTCGGTACCCATGATCAATATCATGGTCCAGTACCCGGGGGCGACCGCGCAACAGGTCTCGAATATCGCGATCCAACCCCTCGAGCGGATCATGGGCGAGATCCCCGGGGTCAAGCATGTTTACTCCGCCTCGGAGCGCGGACAGGGGATCGTCACGGTCCAGTTCGAGGTCGGCGAAAAAATGGGTCCTTCGTTGGTCAAGGTCAACGACAAGATCGCTTCGAACCTCGACAAGATCCCGCCGGGCGTGCTGCCGCCGCTGATTCGCAGCAAGGGCATCGACGATGTTCCGATCGTGACCCTGACGCTCTGGTCGAAGGACCTCGACGGCGACGGCCAGCCGGACATCGACGATGGCCAGTTGCGGTTGCTCGCGCAGGATGTTCTCCAGGCGCTCAATGAGGTCCGGGATACGGGGAGCGGCTTCATCGTGGGTGGCCGCCGCGAGCAGGTCACGGTCGATGTCTATCCGGCGCGGCTGTCCAGTTACCAGATCAGCCTCGACCAGGTCGCGCAGACGATCACGACGGCCAATGCCGAGATGGTGGCCGGCGGTGTCGAGGCGGGTGACACCCACTTCACGGTCACCACCGGATCCTTCTTGCAGGGCGCCGAGGATATCGAGCGGCTCGTCGTTGCGACGCGGCATGGGGTGCCCGTCTATGTCCGCGATGTCGCGCGCGTCACGCGTGGGCCCGAGGATGCGACGCAATTGGTCGCCTACTACACCGGCCCCGCGGCCCCTCCCGAGCTCGGCGATGTCCGCGGCGTGCCGGCCGTGACCATCGCGATCGCGAAAAAGGAATTGACCAATGGCGTCACCGTGGCCAACGCGATCATCGATCGGGTCGAGGAGTTGCGAGGCACCCGGATTCCGCACAACGTCGAGGTCAGCATCACCCGCAACTACGGCGAGACCGCGAACGACAAGGTCTCGGAGCTGATCACCAAACTCTTCATCGCGACCGGTTTCGTGTTCCTGCTGGTGTGGGTCGCCTTCCGCGCGTTGCGGCCCGCGTTCGTGGTGCTGTTGGTCATTCCAGTCGTGTTGCTGATGACCATCTTCGTCGCCTGGGTCGCCGAGTTCACGATCGACCGCGTCAGCTTGTTCGCGCTGATCTTCTCGATCGGCATCCTCGTCGACGATGCGATCGTCGTCGTCGAAAATATCTACCGACGATGGCTGGAGCAGGGGCGCATCGACGAGGATACCGCGGTCGACGCGGTGCGCGAGGTCGGCAATCCCACGATCCTCGCGACCTTCACCGTGATCGCGGCCCTGTTACCGATGGGCTTCGTCAGTGGCATGATGGGTCCCTACATGGCGCCGATCCCAGCGCTGGGATCGGTGGCCATGCTGATCTCGCTGTTTGCCGCGTTCGTGTTCACGCCCTATCTCGCGATCTCGGGATGGCTGCGGCCCTCGATGCGCTATCTCGAAACGGCCGAGAAAAGGGAGCACAAGGAAGCCGAGCGGCTCGAGGCCCTGTACCGCCGCATCCTGACCCCCTTGATCGAAAGCCGTCGCAAGCGGCGGATCTTCCGCCTGTCGCTGTGGGGGGTCTTTCTCTTCACGCTGACCTTCTTCTACTTCACCTGGGTCCCGGTGAAGATGATGCCGCTGGACAACAAGCCGGAGTTCTCGGTCGTCCTCGACATGCCCGATGGCACCGCGCTCCCGGTCACCGCGAACATGGCGCACCGCATGGCCGAGACCTTGCGCGCGATCCCGGAAGTCACGGCTGTGCAGATCTATGCCGGGACGGCGCGGCCCTTCGACTTCAACGGCATGGTGCGCCATTACTACCTGCGGTCGCTGCCGTGGCAAGGGGAACTCCAGGTCCAGCTGACGCACAAGAACGATCGGAAGCGCACCAGTCACGAGATCGCCGTCGAGGCGCGGGAGATGCTCAACGGGGTGATCCAGGGCTCGGGCGCGCGCATCGCGGTGGTCGAGATGCCACCGGGACCGCCGGTGTTGCAAACGGTCGTCGCCGAGATCCATGGGCCAACGCCGGAGATCCGCCGGCAATTTGCCCGCGACATGACGAACTTCTTCGAGCGCGCCGAGAGCACCAGGGATGTCGATAACTTCCTGCGTGATCCGTTCAGTTACTGGCGTTTCGAGGTGGATACCGAGAAGGCCGTGCGCCGTGGGATCTCGGTCGACGTGATCAATCGCAATCTGGCGATGGCCCTCGGTGGTCAATCGATCGGCGACGTCAAGCATCAGGCTGGCCACGAACCGGTCGAGATCGTGCTCCAGGTACCCTTGGCCGAGCGCTCGCGGGTCGAGCGCCTGGGTGATCTGCCGATCCAATCGATGGACGGGTTCACGATCCCGCTTCGTGAGCTCGGAACCTTCCGTCAGATGGCTGAGGAAGACGTCATCTACCGCAAGGACCTGCGTGCGATCGAGTACGTCGTCGCCGATGTCGGTGGCAAGCTGGCCGCACCGATCTACGCGATGCTCCAGATTCAAGACCTCATCGAACAAACGGGTTACGAGGCCCCCGACGGGGTCGTTCCGCAGTCGTACTGGACCGGGCCGCCGCCGTCCGCCCAGGAGTCTGCGTGGGAGTGGACCGGGGAATGGACCGTGACCTACGAGACCTTCCGCGACATGGGCGCGGCCTTCGTCGTCGCCTTGTTGCTGATCTATATCCTGGTCGTCTGGGAGTTCGGAAACTTCCGGATCCCGCTGGTCATCATGGCGCCGATCCCGCTGACCTTGCTCGGGATCATTCCAGCCCACGCCCTGGTCTTCCAGATGGGGCTCGGAGGCGAGTTCACGGCCACCTCGATGATCGGCTGGATCGCGTTGGCCGGTATCATCGTCCGCAATTCGATCCTGCTCGTCGACTTTTCGATTCATGAGCTGCAAAAGGGCGTGCCCGTTACCGAGGCCGTGATCCGCGCGTGCAAGACAAGGACTCGCCCGATCCTGATCACGGCCCTCGCCCTGGTCGCCGGCTCGAGCGTGATCTTCACGGATCCGATCTTCCAAGGCATGGCCATCTCGTTGGCGTCCGGGGTCCTGGTCTCGACGCTTTTGACCCTCATCGTGATCCCGCTTGGTTGTGTGGCCGCAAGCAAGGATATGTGCGCGGTGGCCGTGGCGACGGCCCCACCCGGCAGCGTGGTGCCGTGCGGCGATACCGACCAGGAACAGGCGCGAGACGAGCGCAAGGCCAGCGCCGCGCAGACGCGCTTCAGCGCTTTCATCGGCAAGGTCGCGGAGGCCATGGTTCTGGTCCTTTATGCGATTCGTGGTCTCTTCCTGTTGTTGTTCGATCTCGTCAAGGGGTGGCTGGCGAAGCGCCAAAAGGGCACGGATCGGCCGTCGCCGCCGCCGTCGGATGGCGGGACAGGCGGCTCCCCCGGCCCTGGGCCGAGCGGTGGCTCGAGTCCCGCGGGTTCATCGTCCGGGGATCGCACGACGACGGATTCTGGCGCGCCACAATCCAGTCCGACGAAGGTCGAGCTCCCCGATGACCCGAGCGACGTCGGCCCCTCGCACCGCGCCGACGCGGCGCTGGTCGCCGAGTCGCCGACGGTTGTCCCCGGCGGCCTGGACCAGCGTGATCGGGGGGGGCGCGATGCGATACCGCCCTCGCGTTCGGCCAACGCCGGCGAACCTGACCCGACCGCGCGTCCGGCGAAGACCATAGCGGCCAAGAGGGCGTTGACCAAGCGCCCTGCGAAGGCAGCACCGGGCTCACGCCAAGCGAGCGGTCCAACGGATAAGGCCACTGCGAAGAAGGGGGCGCGGCGCGGGATCCGTCTCAAGGCCGACGACGAGTCGCAGGGGCCGGATGCTGGCTGATACCCGCACTGTCGGCCGGCGCGGCGAACCTCCTTGTGATCGGGGCGAGGCGAGATCGCTGCCCGCGATTGGTCTGCCGGAGTCAGCGAGGTTCGCGCGGCCGGGCCTTTCGCGGGTCTGGCCATGCCGGTGGGCTCTGATCGGTGTTTGGTTGATCGCGGCCTCCTGGTCGTCTGCGGCCGCTGCCTGGGAGGGGGGCGTGCCAAGCGATCGATCGCAATGGTCGTGGCCACCGCCCGATTGGTCCTGGTCGGACGAGTCGGCGTCGGCTGGGCAGTTCGCCGCTCCTGGCCCACCGCAGAGGGACCCGGGGGATCACTGGACCGATTGGTCGCGCCCTCCGGTGGACTCGCCCGATCCCTACTTCGATCAGTTTCCGCGGGGAACCTTCCGGGCGTACGAGCCGCCCCGAACGGAGCCGCCGCCTATGGCCGGCTTTCGTTTTCGGCCGCTCGACGACCGCCCACAGAACGAGCGTCGCGGTGCTGGGCCAGCGAATACACCCTGGTGGGAGCCGCACAGCCCGCTTCGGTTTCCCGGTTACACCGACCCCGGCCCGGCCCCCTACGCGGACCGACCTGGCTTCGGCGTCGATAGCCGTTACCGTTATCGACCCCTGACCGATCGCGAACGCGATCGCCCGGAGGTTGGTCGGTATCGGATGCCGTCGTACCCCGTTTTCGGGGATGATGGCCCAGACTGGCCTGGCCCCCAGGGGCTGGATGGGCCATGGGGCTACCCGGCTCCATGGCCGTACGACCCAGGGCGCTCATTCCCCAATCGATGGTGATGACGGAGGAACAACCGACAATGACTTCGAAAGACCTTTTGAAAGGTGGTTACCTGGTCGGCGTTTTGTTATCGCTGGTTGTGATCATAGGGGTGGCCCATGGCCAGCCGGCTGGGGTTCAGTTCGAAGCCGAGATGGTTCAGCGTGGTCCGGACGGCAGCCAGATGTCGGGGCGCATGTTCGTCGGTGACGGCCAAGTCCGGATCGAGACGGTCCGGCAAGGGCAGCGGCTGGTACGGATCACCGACGAAGGCCGAGGAATCGAGTGGGTCCTTTTTCCCGATCAGCGCCGCTACCTGGAATCCAGTGCGCCACCGGACCGGTCGGTGGTGACGCCGCCGAGCGCTGATGATCGGTCGCCGTGCGCCGGGATGCCCGGCTTGACCTGCCGGGAACTGGGACAGGACCAGATCGAAGGTCGACCGGCTACCAAGTGGGAGATCACTGGAACCCAGGAAGGGCGCGTCGTCACGACGATCCACTGGATCGACACGGAACGGGGAATCCCGCTGATCCAGGACCTGCCGGACGGTCAGCGGGTCGCGCTCAGATTCATCGGGCACGAACGTTTGGATGGTCGCGCCGTCGAAAAATGGGAGACCATCATGACGGCCCCGAACCGACCGGCGATGAGGACCTTCCAGTGGTACGATCCCGAGCTGCAATTGGCGACCAAACAGGAGTTGCCGGGGGGCGTGATCAACGAACTTCGCAACATCCGGGTCGGCGAACAAGCGGCGGAGCTCTTCGCGGTGCCAGCGGATTACACGCGGGCTAGCGGTCCCGAGGAACTGGCCCCGCCGCGCCGTTGACGCGGTTCTCGAAGGCTTGGGTCGCCCGCTCGGGGCTAACGGGGGATCCTTTGACCAAAGCGGCTGTCCAGGGTTGTGGGAGGGATGCGCGGGATGGGTAACATCACCGTTGTCGGAAGCCTCAAGGGCGGATCGGGAAAGAGTACGGTCGCCTTCAATCTGGCCGTCTGGCTCGCGATGACCGAGGTGAAGGTTCGACTGATCGATGCCGATCCCCAGGCGACGCTGACCGATGTCATACAGGTCCGCACCGAGGAAGGCTATCGACCCAGGCTCGAGGTAGCGAATCGGTCGGCCCTCGCGAAGCCGCGATCGGGGCGGGGCGTCGAGACGCTGATCGATGTCGGGACCTCGGACATGGAGGCGATGCGCGCTGCAATCGCCCAGTGCGATCGTCTGGTCGTGCCGGTGCCACCGTCGCAGGCCGACATCTGGTCGACGCAGCGCTACATACAGCTGGTCAACTCGGTGGAGCGACCCAAGCCGCCCGAGATTCTATGCTTCATCAATCGCGGTGACACCCATCACGCGGTCAATGAGACAAACGAGGCGGCGGCGGCGCTGGTGTCGCTGAAAGGCGTGCGTTTCGTGCGGGCGCGGCTGGCCCAGCGCACGGTGTTTCGGCGGTCTTTCAGCGAGGGCCTGGCGGTCTTCGAACTGGATCCACGCGGCAAGGGCACGCGTGAATTCCATGCTCTGGCCGCGGCCCTCCATCCGCACTTGGTCGGTTGAACCTGGTGCGTTGCCAACCCATGTTAGATGGCGTTCCGGCCCGGCTTCTCCTCACCGTTGCGCAAAGATCCTAAACCATGGTCGATAAACGAGACGTGAACCAGGGCGCTTCGCCGGCCGGGTCGATCCCGCCCATGACCTCAGGCGTGCCTCCGGGAGAGAGGGCGGATATCAACACCTACGCGATCGATCGCCTGTCACAGGCTTTCGAGAGCAGCGCGAAGCGTTGGGAGCTCATTGTCTACCCATCGCTGTTTGCCTTCATCATCCTGGCGGCCTACGGGTTCTACCTGGTCTTCAGCCTCGCGAAGGATGTGCATTATCTGGCCATCAGTGTCGACTCGAATATGACCGTGCTGGCCAGTAACATGCAATCGATGTCCGATAACATGGCTCAGATGAATGCCAACGTGCGCGCGATGACCGTCAGCGTGGAGTCCATTTCGCGCGATGTCGGCGCACTCGATCCAATGCTCGCGAACATGGAGTCGATGGACCGCTCGATGCGCACCATGACCTTCTCCACCTCGGTGATGCGCGACGACATGGCCGTGATGAACCGTAACATCAGCCGGCCGATGCACTTCATGAACCGGTTCATGCCCTGGTAGGCATGAGCCGGTCGGTGGCTGGATCTCGAGGGCGGTCGGCGTGACGGGCGCACCAAAGACGGCGATCGATCGAAGCCCGAGCGACGCGGCTCGCGTGACCGGTCCGGTGAGCCTGGTGGTCGCCATCTCTTCGCGGGCGCTTTTCGATTTGGACGCCTCCCATCGAGTCTTCGAGCAAGAGGGCGTCGAGGCCTATTGCCGCTATCAAATCGAGCGCGAGGAGGAACTCCTCGAGCCTGGCGTCGCCTTTCCATTGGTCAAGAAGCTTCTTGCCTTGAATGCCCGGATCGGTGACCGCGGCCAGGTCGAGGTAATCCTGTTGTCGCGCAACAGTTCGGACACCGGTCTGAGGGTGCTGAACTCCGCGCGTCATCATGGTCTCGATGTGTCACGCGCGGCTTTCGCCGGGGGCAGTAGCCCTTATCGGTACGTCGCGGCCTTTGGCGCCCATCTGTTCTTGTCGACCGACCAGAGCGATGTCCGTCTGGCGCTCGAAGCCGGTTGTGCCGCGGCAACGATTCTTCCCTCGCGCGTCACCACGCGAACCACCGATGATGATGGCCCGTTGCGGATCGCCTTCGATGGCGACGCGGTGCTGTTTTCCGACGAGGCCGAGCGTGTCTTCCGGGCGCAAGGGCTCGCGGCCTTCAATGCCACCGAGCGCGCCGCCGCGCGCAGCCCGCTGTCGGCCGGTCCGTTCAAGGGCTTTCTACTGGCCATCCAGCAGATACAAGCCCTCTTCCCGGCTCAGGACTCGCCCCTGCGTACGGCGCTGATCACCGCGCGCGGCGCGCCATCGCACGAGCGGGTCATCCGCACATTGAGGGCTTGGGATATCCGTATCGACGAAGCCTTGTTCCTCGGTGGCCTACCGAAGGCGGCTTTCCTGAAGGCTTTCGCCGCTGATATCTTTTTCGACGATCAGGAGGTCCATTGCGACGCCGCGCGTTGGCACGTCGCAACCGGCCATGTGCCGCACGGGGTGGCGAACGGTTGATCAGTCCGGGTTGAGAGTCAGGCTGGTCGAGGCGCGTGCCAGGAAGTTGCCCTGCACATAGTCGATCCCGGCTCCCCAGAGCACGGTCAAGGTCGCGGCGCCCTCGACCCCGGTCACGACCGTCTTGACGTTGAATTCGCGGGCTAGGTTGGCCAGCCGCAGTAGTCGGGCCTTTTTCTCCTGGTCGTCGTTGAGATCTTGTGCGAATTCCGGTGAAAAGAGCACGAAATCGATCGGCAGCGTCTGGAACAGCGTCTCGGGTTGCGGATCCTGTCCGAAGCGACTAATGGCGATCCGCGCCTGGATCTTCTTGAAACCCTCGACGAGTTTGGTCAGCTTCGCGAGGTGTCGGCGAGCATGGATCTCTTGAAACTGGAGCGTGAGCCAGTTTCCGCGCGCTTCGATCTCGCGCAGCCGATCACAAAGCCACAATAGGAATGTCGTATCGAGGAAGGTCTCTTCGGCGAGGTTGATGAAGAACGCGATCTTGTGCCCCGTCTTACGCTGTGCCGCCACCTCTTTGATCGCGTGGTCCAACACCCAGCGGTCGACCGCGGCAATCTTGCCGCTTCGAACCGCCGGTCCAATGATCTCGCGCGCCTCATGAAGGCGCTGCCGGTCATCGAGCAGCCGCACCAGCACGCTGTAGTGCTCCTGGCTGTCGCCCAGCAGGCTGATGATCGGCTGGTAGACCAACAGCAAACCATCGTTCTCCAGGGCATGGTCGATGCGCTCGGCGATCTCCCGATCGGCGGCATCGAGGACGGCCGGTATGGCCCCGTCGGGCGCGTCGGCCAGCAGTCGCGGGATGGTAGGATCCCGTTCCGCCGGAGGCGTGGCCACGAACGCATTCGCGACGGCCGCGTCGACCAGTTCCGCCGGCGACGGACCCGGTCGATCGAAAAACACGAAACCCGTCACACACTCGGGGGTTGCCGCGTCGTGATCGGGCCGCACCAGCGGCAGGCGCACCTCGTGCCGGATGGTCACCGCGAGTTGTGCCGCATCGGAAGGGTCGGTGGTGTCCCACAACAGCATGAAACCACCATCCGCGACCCGCGCCAGCAGGCTGTGTGGGGGTGCGGTTCGCCCCAAGGCCGCCGCGAAAGCCGCGGCGACCTCGAAGGATTGAAGGAACCCCGGGGGGGACTGGGCGATCTCGGCAAAACCAGGGATCCCGACGTACAGCAGCACGAACGGCGCGATGTCGCCATCGGCGGCTTGCGCGAGGCGGCGCGAGACTTCGCGGATCAGCGCCGCCCGGTTCTCGAGTCCGGTGTCGGGGTCGAGCTGCGAATCCGCTCGCTGCTCCGATGGGGAGCCTGTGTCGCGCACGATCAATCGGATGCAGGGGTGCCCACCGAACTCGACGGACAAGAGCGAGAATTCGGCTGGAAACGAGTGACCGTCTGCGCGCACCCCGGTCAAGAGGAGATGCCGTGCGAGAGACTCCGGGTCTGATCCAGCGAGTTGTATCAGCTGCTCGCGAAGCGTTGCATGGTGTTCTGGTGCAACCAGATCGAGGAGCGGCAGGCCCGTGATGTCGTCATTCGCGGCGATCCGGTATCGGCGGCGATACGCGCCATTGGCGTGCTGGTGTATCCCATCGCGGATGAAGGCAATGGCGTCTTCGGTGGCCTCGATGAGTTCGAGCGCCTGCTGCTCGCAGCGGTCGATCTGCTCCTGGGTACGTGCAAGCCCGCGGCGGGCGCGCAGGTCGGCCAGCTCCCGAGCGACCAGCAGCTGCAGCCGTTCGGCGTCGCCACGCTCGACCTGATCCCTCGCTCCATTGCGCAACGCGTGCAACAGTCGACGCGGGTCCTGGCCCTCCGCTTCTGTCAGCAGGATCAGCGGGATGTCGGCTTCGATCTCCTGGTAATCGCTGATGACCTGATCGAGCTGCACCGCGGGGTCATCGACGCAGCAGAGGATCATGTCCAGCGCCTCGGGAGCCGCTGTCAGTTCCAGGAGGCGATCGCTCTGGTCCGTGTAGATCCCACGTGCGGGCAGGCCTCCGTTGCGCAATGACGCGATGATCTCGGCGGCATCCTCGACCCGTGAGGTTAGAATCAACAGGTTGACGTGGCGCGGTGAAACGGGCATGCGGCGGTCATTCGGCTCGATGTCAGGCGAGGATCGTCGGACGATGGCCCATTATCGACCGTCCGGCGCGTGAAACAAACCGTTTCTTCCTCGACCCTGAGCGATGGACCGCAGGAAGGCGCGAGCCAGGGCTTGGTCGCGAACGGGTGTCGATCGTCGCAGCGGCCACATCGGTCATCGTTCCCGACCGGGCTCCCCAGGATCGGCCTGGTTCATCTCGAAATCGACGGACGCGATCTCTGGCATCGGCGCGTCAGCCGATGGGGACCTTGCTCGGGTGCCCGGGGAGTTCGCGAACCAGTCTTGGGACCAGGTAACCGGGGAGCCGGAGGCGAAGCGCGTCAACCAGCGTCTTGGCGTGCGCGTCGGCGACCGCGAAGTGGGCCGCTCCCTGAACCCGATCGAGCTGATGGAGGTAGTAGGGCAAGACCCCCAGGTCGAATAGAGCCTCTTGCAACCGAGCCAAGCAGGCGGCCTCGTCGTTGACCCCGCGCAACAGCACCGATTGATTCAACAGCACTGTGCCGGTCCGGCGCAGTGCGACGAGCGCCGAGCGGGCAGCCGGGCCCAGCTCATTGGGATGGTTGACCTGAAGCACGATCGAGCAACGTATCGGCAGACCCGTCAGAATCCGTTCGAGCTCCGAATCGACGCGCGTCGGCAATACGACCGGCAGGCGGGTATGCACGCGTAGCCGGCGCAGGTGCTGAATGCTGGCGAGGTCGGTGAAGAGTTCGGCGAGGAATGCATTGTCGCGCAAGAGGGGGTCTCCGCCGCTGAGAATGACCTCGTCGATCGTCCGATCCCTGGCGACCATTTCGACCGCGGCGGAGACCTGCTTGCCGGTCGCCGCGGCCTCCTGCCCTCGGTAGTGGCGCCGAAAACAGTAGCGGCAGTGGATCGCGCACGCGCCGGTCACCATCAACAGGGCGCGGCCGCGGTATTTCATCAGCAGTCCGGGTGCGCGGCGCGCGGCTCGATCGCCGACCGGATCGCGCACGAACCCATCGATCCGATGTCCCTCATCGGCGAGGGGCAGGACTTGCCGCAGGAGCGGGTCATCGGGATGGCCCGGTTGCATCAGGTCGGCGAAGGGTTTCGGCACCAGAAGCGGAAAGCCGGATTCGGTGGTGGACACCGATGGCCGAAGGCCCGGTTCGAATCCCAGGTAGTCGAGGAGGTCCGCCGGGCGCGTGAAGGATTCCGCCAAGTCCCGGCGCCATGTCGGGATCTGACAAACCGGGCCGCTACGCGCTAACATTTGCAGGTTTGACTCCCAAAGAACGAGGAATAGATGGCCAGTTACAGTACCAACGAGTTTCGCGGCGGGCTCAAGATCATGCTGGACGGCGACCCTTACACGATCGTCGAGAACGAGTTCGTCAAGCCAGGCAAGGGGCAGGCCTTCAACCGCGTGCGCGTGCGCAACCTCAGGACGGGTCGAGTCGTCGAAAAGACCTTCAAATCCGGCGAATCGGTCGAGGCGGCCGATGTCGTCGAAACCCCGATGCAGTATCTATACAACGACGGCGAGCATTGGCATTTCATGGACCCGGCTAGCTATGAGCAGTTGACCGCCGATACCGCGGCGGTCGGCGAAGCGGCCAAATGGATCAAGGAGCAGGACGTCTGCAACCTGACTCTTTGGAACGGCGTACCCTTGATCGTCGAACCACCGAATTTCGTCGTGCTGGCCATCGTCGAGACGGATCCGGGGGTCAAGGGGGACACCTCGGGTGGTGGCGGCAAGCCGGCCACGCTCGAGACCGGCGCCGTCGTCCGGGTTCCATTGTTCGTGCAGATTGGGGAATCGATCAAGGTCGATACCCGGACAGGGGCCTATGTCTCACGAGCCAAGGAGGAGTGACGAGCCCGCTTGGCGTCCGGTCGCCGCGCTGCCGGTCCTCCGTGAGCGTGGTACGATGCTCGCGCGGATCCGCAGCTTCTTCGCGCGGGTCGGCGTCCTCGAGGTCGAAACGCCGGTCTTGTCGCCCGCGGCGGTAACGGATCCCGCCTTGTGGAGCTTGGCCACGACTTGGCATGGTCCCGGTGTGGCGACCCCGGTGTATCTGCACACGTCGCCCGAGTTCGCGATGAAGCGGCTGCTGGCCGCTGGCAGTGGCCCGATCTACCAGCTCGCTCGGGTGTTCCGTGATGGCGAACGGGGACGCCTGCATCACCCGGAGTTTACGTTGCTCGAGTGGTATCGGCCAGGCTGGGACTATCGACGGCTGATGGATGAGGTCGTCGAGTTGCTGCGCGCTGCGCTCGGGCGGCCGGCCCTGACCGCCGAGCGGCTGACCTATCGCGATCTGTTTCGCGAGCGGCTCGGGATCGATCCGTGGACCGACGACGAGCGGTCGTTCGCGACGGTCGCCGCCGCGGCGGGTATCGGGGGGCCGGCGCTGTCGAATCTGTCCCGTGACGGCTGGCTTGACCTGTTGCTGAGCCATCTGCTGGAGCCTGGGTTGGGACGCGGCTGTCTGACCTTCGTTCACGATTATCCGCCGACCCAAGCGGCGCTCGCGAGGTGTCGTCAGGTCCCTGAGCCGGTGGCCGAGCGTTTCGAGGTCTATCTCGAGGGCCTCGAGCTTGCCAACGGATTTCAGGAGTTGACGGATGCGGCCGAGCAGCTCGCGCGTTTCGAGCATGATCTGGCCTGTCGGCGCCGGGCTGGGCAGGAGCCAGGCGTGCCCCCGATCGACACACGGTTCATCGCGGCGCTGGAGGCTGGTCTGCCGGACTGTTCCGGGGTGGCGCTCGGTATCGATCGCTTGTTGATGTGCCATCTTGGCGTGAGCCACATCGACGAGGTGCTCGCCTTTCCGATCGAGCGTGCTTGAGGCCGGGCCGCCCTCTGAACCGCGCTGCACGGGGTCCGGCCGGTTGGCTCCGTTGCGCCGCTCCGGCCGGCATCGGTGTGTGTCAAAGGCTCTCGCGATCGCTGAGCGAAGGCTGGGCGGCCAGGTGGCCGAGTGCCTCGCCCATGCGCATGGGCCGTCCGGGCACCAGGTCGTCGACCCAGGTTACGGCCCCGGCTGGCCATATCAGGATCACCGTTGACCCCATGTTGAAGCGCCCCATCTCCGCGCCTCGGGCCAGGCTTATTGTTTCTGCCTGATCGGTGACCGGTGGTCCGGCGTCGGTCGGGGGCGTGACAGGGCCGGACCAGACCGTCTCGATGCTGCCAACGAAGAGGGCGCCGACCAGGATCAGGGCCATCGGCCCGGCGGCGGTCTCGAAAACGCAGACCAATCGCTCGTTGCGGACGAAGAGGTTCGGGATGAGCTGGGTCGAGGTCTCGTTGACGCTGAACAGGCGACCGCCGATCACGTGCATCGTTTGCAATCGGCCGTCCGCCGGCATGTGTATCCGATGATAGTCGCGTGGTGACAAATAGATGGTTGCGAAGGTCCCGCCGGCGAACTGGTCCGCAAGACGCGGGTCGTGGCCTAGAAGTGCCGTCAGGTCGTAGCGGTGCCCTTTGGCCTGGAGCAACTGGCCGCTGGTGATCGGTCCGAACTGGCTCAGGCGGCCATCGACAGGACAGAGCACCACCGTCGGATCTGGATCGAGCGGCCGGGCGCCGGCGCGCAGGCTGCGGGTGAAGAAGGCATTGAAGCTCGGATACTGGCCGGCGTGCGGGCTTTGCGCGTCGGTAAGATCTACGCGAAACAGCCGGATGAAGGAGCCGATCAAGAGGTTCTTGACCAGGCGCGATTCGCGGCGCGTGAGCCATTGGACGGCGCGCGACAAAGGGTGGTGGGGAAGCAGGTGGAGTGCCGGGATGAACAGGCGTTGCCACCACTTGGGTGAGGTCTCAGAGGGCATTGGCCGTCCTCTTAGCGCTGCTCGGCGAGCAGCAGCCCGCTGACATCGGCGGTGATCGTCGCGGCGTCCTGGATGCCCGGAAACAGGGCGACCAGATGGCCGCTGGGGTCGATCAGGAACAACGGCGGTGTCTGGCCCGGCCCGGGCGCCTCCTCGCTTCCGATGATCCGTTCCAGGTCGGGCAGATGCAGATCGGTCGTCACCAGATGAAAGCTGGCCGACGACCCGTCGAAAGTCAGCGCCTGCTCGCTCGGCGCCGGCCCGGTCACCAATGCGAGGTGCAAGGCCGACTGAAGGGCCGGCCGGTCGGCGAGGCGGTTGTGAACCTCGAAGAGTCGTTGCATCGCGACCGAACGCGGCGCCGGTTCGTCGAATGCGAGCAGGGTCCAGGCGCCATGGAAGCCGAGCGGCTCGCCGAGGCCGGTCGTGTCCCCGCTCAGCAGCGGCGGGGGATCGATCCGGATGCCGGAGAATCCCTGGTCGGCTTGCCTTGCGACTTGGTACTGGTTGCCCCATTGATAGGCAATCAAGAACAGACCAATGGCGGCCAAGGCCAGGATCAAGCGTGCCGGCAAGCCCCGCGGCGAGCGTTGGCTCATGCGCTGCGTGCCGGGGTCACGCTGCCAGGGCCTGATGGGTGGCCGCGATCGCGCCCGCGACATCGCCTGGGTGGCCCAGATCGCGGAGCACGGCCCCCAGCGCGCTGATACACAGCAGCAGATTGACTGGCCGGCAGCTATAGCCCATGAGTCCGATCCGCCATACCTTGCCGGCGAGTTCGCCGAGGCCGGCGCCGATCTCGAGCTGGTACTCATTGAGCAGGCGCTGACGCACGGCAAGATCATCGATGCCGCCGGGGATGCCGACCACGTTGAGCTGCGGTAAGCGCTCCGACTCCGGAACGATAAGCTCCAGTCCGAGTGCCTCGAGCCCAGCGCGCAAGGCGGCATGATGGTGGCGGTGTCGTGCCCAAGCCTGTTCGATGCCTTCCTCGTGCAGCATCAGCAAGGCCTCGTGGAGACCGTACAAGGCGTTGACCGGCGCCGTATGATGGTAACTGCGCCGTTCCCCACTGCCCCAGTAGCCCATGACCAGATTGAGGTCCATGAACCAGCTCTGAATCCTCGTGCGACGACCCCTAACCCGGTCGAGCGCGCGGTCGTTGAATGAGATCGGTGCCAAGCCGGGCGTGCAGGACAGGCATTTCTGGGAGCCGGCGTACACGGCATCGACGCCCCAGGCGTCGACCTGGAGTTCGGACCCGCCGAGTGCGGTCACCGCATCGACGATCGTCAGGGTGTCGTGGCGATGGGCGATCTCGACCAGGGTGCGGACATCGGAGCAGGCGCCGGTCGAGGTCTCCGCGTGGACGAAGGCCAGCACCTTCGCATCCGGGTGGGCGCGCAAGGTCTCGTCGACCTTGTTTGGATCCACGGCGCGGCCCCAGGTGTCGGCGACGACGATCGGGATGCCGCCGGCACGTTCGATGTTTTCCTTCATCCGGCCGCCGAACACCCCGTTGATACAGACGACCGCCTTGTCGCCGGGCTCGACCAGATTGACGAAGCAGGTCTCCATGCCGACCGACCCCGGCCCCGAAACCGGCATCGTCAGCAGGTTGTCGGTGCGCAACGCATATCGCAATAGGGCCTTGATGTCATCCATCAAGGCGACGAATTGCGGGTCGAGGTGCCCAATCGTTGGGCGCGCCATCGCGGCGAGTACCCGGGGGTGGACGTCGGCTGGACCAGGGCCCATCAGGGTCCGGACCATCGGGTGGAAGGATTTGCTCATCATCGTGTTCTCGATCGCCCGTCAGGATACGGCGGAAAGTCCGCTTGATCGTAATCCTTCATTCTAATCAGCAGGTCATTTGCCCTTCAAGGCGATCACAGCAGATTCGTTCGGCAAACGCGCCGCTCCAACTCAAAGTCTTGTTTTTTTGGCCCCGCGTAAGAAGCACCAGGTAGGTGTTTACCCTGATTCCGGGTGCGTCCGCGGTCCGCTAAACTATACTTACAATGCAAAAGGCACCATGGATCAGTCGATCATGGTGCGACGATTCGAGACGTGCAGCGCCTTCTTGCGATGTTAAGGGTGGCTGAATCACGGTATGACCAGTGAGGTGCCGTCTCATGAAAACCGAGACTCGTTATTTTTTCCAGGACAAGGAACGCCTGTCCTCGTGTCTTTCGGAACAGGCCGCCGCCGAGGCGCGGTGGCTCGCCATGTGTCAAGCTCGGGCGTGGGCCAAATTAGGGCCTGAGGGTCGCGAGGGCTTGATCCGCCAGACTGCGTACTTTCGTGCTCAACGCCGCGGGTTCGCTCCGGGCTCGGAGCTAGAGGATTGGCTAGCGGCCGAGAAAGAGGTCGATGGCGCAGCCTCGGTTCGGCATTAGGGTCGATCCTTCAGCGCTGGGATTCGGACGCGAAGAGGACGAGGTGGTCGGCGTGGAGGCGGAGTCCGATCTCGTCACCCAGACCATGGTGGTGACGGCTCGGGACCAGGCACAACACCTCCGCGCCATTGGCTAGCCGGACCCGATACAGGTATTCGGCGCCGCGGAAGGCGCGGGCGATGATGTGGCCCCTGATCGGACTGGCCTCGTCGTAAGACAGATCGTCGGGGCGAATCAGGACCTCGGCCGCGTGCCCTGGCGCGAGGCCATGCGGCTTTCGGCCGGCGATCTGTCCTAACGGCGTTGCGACTCGGGTTTCGCCGATCACCTCCGCCGGTAGTAAGACACCTTGACCGATGAAGTCGGCGACGAAGCGGTCAGCCGGCTCGTGATAAAGCTCGAACCCACTCCCCCATTGATGCAAGCGCCCGGCGCCCATGACCCCGATCTGATCGGCCATCGCGAAGGCCTCGAGTTGATCGTGAGTCACGAGGATGGCCGTGATTTCGTCGCGTTTCAGTAGTTCGCGGATCTCGCGCGCCAACTGTTCGCGCCGTTCGGCATCGATGTTCGAAAAAGGCTCGTCGAGCAGCAGGATGTCGGGGCGTGGGGCCATGGCCCGCGCAACGGCGACTCGTTGTTGCATCCCGCCGGAGAGTTGGTGAGGGTAGAACTTGCGGGCGGGCTCGAGATCCACTAGCCGCAGGAGCTCGATGACTCGGGCGTGTCGTTGGGCCGCCGATAGACCCCGCAGGCCGAAGGCGATATTGCGCTCGACCGTCAGGTGCGGGAAGAGCGCGTAATCCTGAAACACCATGCCGACGCGCCGCCGTTCCGGGGCCAGCGTGTCGCCAGGGCGGGAGACGACGCGACCGTGCAGTTGGATCGATCCCGTGATGATCGGCTCGAAGCCGGCGATCGCCCGCAGCAGTGTCGTTTTGCCGCAGCCGCTCGGGCCGAGGAGGCAGCCGATTTGACCCTCGCCGAGACAGAAGCTGACCTCGGATACGATCGTGACATTGTCGTAGGCGACACTGACCTGGTGGACGTCAAGCTGTTTCGGCATGGCGGGAGCGGGTAATCGAACGGCTGAGCAGGAACACCGGCAGCAGGCCGGCGAGGACGATCGTGAGGGCAGCGGGCGCCGCGTCGGCAAGACGCTCGTCGGTCGCCAATTCGTACACGCGCACTGCCAGTGTGTTGTAGTTGAACGGGCGCAGGATCAGTGTCGCCGGCAACTCCTTCATCACGTCGACGAACACCAGCAGCGTTGCGGTCAGAAGGCTGCCCTTCAGCATTGGCAGATGGATCCGTTGCAGCACCGAGCCGGGTCGGAGCCCGAGCGAGCGGCCGGCCTCGTCCATCGATGGCCGGATCCGCGCAAGGCCCGCGTCGACGGTATGGAGGGCTACCGCGAGGAAGCGCACCAGGTAGGCGAACACCAGCGCTGCCAGGGTTCCGCTCAGCAGCAGCCCGGTGGAGAAGCCGAAGGTCGCACGTGCCCAGGTATCCAGTGTGTTGTCGAACCAGGCGAAGGGGATGATGACCCCGATCGCGATGACGGTGCCCGGGACCGCGTAGCCGAGTCCGGCGACGCGCACGGCGCCTCCGACAAGTGGCGTCGGATGCAGGCGCCGGCCGTAGCCGAGCAGCACGGCCAGGGCCAAAGTGACGAGCGCGGCCAGCCCCGCGAGCTGGAGGCTGTTGGCGACCAATGTGACGAAGGCCCGGTCGTAGGCGGTGTCGGCGACCGTGATGGCCCAGGCGGCAAGTTGGCCGGCCGGCACCAAGAACCCGAACAGCACTGGTAGAGTGCAGAAGCCAACGGCCGCGGCGGCTGTCCAACCGCTCAGCCGGTAGCCGCGGATCGCCTGGTGGCGCTGGCTGGTATGGTGATAGCGAGCCTGCCGCCGCGAGTAGCGCTCGATCAGGATCAAGACGAGCACGAAGCCGAGCAGCATCGCCGACAACTGCGCCGCTGCCGCTGCGCTGTTGAGACCGAACCAGGTTCGGAAGATGCCGGTCGTGAAGGTCTGAACCCCGAAGTAATGCACGGTCCCGTAGTCGGCCAGGGCCTCCATCAAAGCGAGCGTCAAACCAGCGACGATCGCTGGCCTGGCCAATGGCAGGGCGACGAAGAAGAAGGTGCGCCACGGGCCGTTACCAAGGGTCCGGCTCACATCCAGCACGCACAGTGATTGGCTCAGGAAGGCGGCCCGCGAGAGCAGATACACGTAGGGATAGAGCACCAACGACAGCATGACGATGGCGCCTTCGAGAGAACGTATCGGTGGGAACCAATAATCGCCGAATCCCCAGCCGGTCCAGTCGCGCAGCGCGGTCTGAACCGGGCCCGGAAAGTCGAGCAGGCCGGTGTAGGTATAGGCGATGATGTAAGCTGGCATCGCCATCGGCAAGAGCAGTGCCCACTCGAAGAAGCGCCGGCCGGGGAAACGGCACATGCTGGTCAACCACGCGGTGCCGACTCCGCCGATCAGGGTTCCCACCGCGACGCCGAGCATCAGCAACAGGCTGTTGCGCACGTAATCGGCCAAGACTGTCTGGGCCAGGTGGCGCCAGATGTCGCCGGTCGGCACGAACAGATGGCCGATGATGACCAGGACCGGAAGCCCGATCGTGACGGCGGCCGCCGTGACGATGATCGGCCAAGCAGTGCGGCGCAGCGTCGATCGTGGGCCGGTCAAGGTGTGGCCCTCGGCGATCTTGGGCGTGATGTCATGAGCGGGCGGTCGGGTGTGGCTGGGGCGGTGCTTCGAGCGATCCGAGGCGGGGCGCGCCCGTTCGGGAATCGCCGAACCGCCTGACCGATGGGGCCTGGGCGCGGTCGCCTCGGCCGATGACGATTCCCGTTCAGCGCGGCCAACCTGCGATAATCCCCGATCCATCAGGACCGGGAATTATCGCCGTTCAGTGGGTTGACGTCTAGCGCCAGCCGGCTCGGTCCATCAGGCGGACGGCCTCGGCATTGTAGACGCCGAGTTGGTCGAGATTGATCGCATCGGCCTTGAACGGCCCCCAAGCCGCGAGGGTCTCGCTGATCGGCACATCGGCTCGAACCGGGAACTCGCCGTTGACCTGGGCATACCATTGCTGGGATTCGGGATTGGCCAGAAACTCGACGAGCTGTTCGGCGGCGGCGCGATTCGTCGCCGATTTGGTCAAAGCGGCCCCACTGGCGTTGATGTGGACGCCGCGGTCAGCCTGGTTGGGCCAGAAGACGGCGATGTGCTCCGCGGCCTCGCGTTCGGTCGGATCGTTCGATCCGAGCATGCCCGCCAGGTAGTAGGTGTTGGCGATCGCGATGTCGCACTGACCAGCCGCGGCGGCCTTGATCTGGTCGCGGTCCCCGCCTTGTGGCGGCCGGGCCAGGTTCGCCACCAAGCCCCGAGCCCAGGCTTCGGTTTGCTCGACTCCGAGCGTGGCGATCATCGCCGAGACCATCGATTGATTGTAGATGTTGTCCGACGAGCGGACGCAGATCTTGCGCCGCCATTCTGCATCGGTCAGCGCCTCGTAGGTCGAGAGCCGGGCCGGGTCGACGCGATCCTTGGCGTACAGGATCGGGCGGGCGCGCAACGAGAGGGCTACCCAGTGGCCCTCGGGATCGCGGTAATTCTCAGGGATGACCTCGGCGAGCTGAGCGCTTTCGAAGGGCTGCGTCACGCCGGCCTCCTTGGCTCGGTGCAGGTTGCCCGCGTCGACGGTCAGCAGCAGATCCGCCGGCGAATTGATCCCTTCGCTCTGGAGGCGCTGCAGCAGCGCGGCGGCGTCGGCCGTGACCAGGTTGACCTTGATGCCCGTCTGCTCGGTGAAGCGGTCGAGCAGGGGTTTGATCAGTTCCTCCTTGCGCGCCGAATAGAGGTTCAGCTCGTCATCGGCGAAGCTCCAGGTCGGCAAGGTCATCAGCGCAGCCAAGGCCGCGACGATGATGATAGGGCGAATGGCGGTGGCCATGGGTGGGATTCCTCCATAAACTGTGGCGCTACGATATTATTGAGAATTGTTCTTCTTAACAAGGGCGTTTTTCTGCGCCAAGATCGTCGGCCCGAGCGGCAGGTGGCGGGGGCGCCGGGGCCACCGTGACAGTGCGGAGCCGCTGTCGGGATCTTCGAGGGTTGCCGCGGGCCCCTGTCCCTCGCGTCCCGGCGATCACGAGGCGCCGCGAGCCCTCCTTGCGGCTGGACTTGAACGATCGACCTCCCGCGGCCTTCGACAGGACGGGACCCCGATTGATCGCGCAGGGCTTGAAATGCTCGCGATTCGCTCCGATGATGCCGCCTGGCATCATGGCCGAATCTGACGAAGCCAGCAAATCGGTGCGGGGCCTTGAAAGCCTGTCGCGGGGTCGTATATCGATTACCTAGAGAAATACTCGGGAACTATGGAGTCCAGGCATCATGAATAGTGCGACGGCCGTCGACGATCTCGTCAGGTCTGAATACGAGCACGGTTTCGTCACGGAGATCGAATCCGAAACCCTGCCGCCTGGCCTGGACGAGGGGGTGATTCGCACCATCTCGGCCCGCAAGGGTGAGCCGCAGTTCCTGCTCGATTGGCGCCTCAAGGCCTACCGTCACTGGCTGACGATGACGCCCCCCCAGTGGTCGTCGGTGCATTATCCGCCGATCGATTTTCAGTCGATCTCGTACTTTTCGGCACCGCGAAAGAAAGACGGGCCTAAGAGTCTCGACGAGGTCGACCCGGCCTTGATCGAGACCTACAACAAGCTCGGGATCCCGATCGAGGAACAGAAGGCGCTGGCCGGTATCGCTGTCGATGCGGTGTTCGACAGCGTCTCGGTGGCGACGACCTTTCGGGCCAAGCTGGCCGAGGCGGGCGTGGTCTTCTGCGCGATTTCCGAGGCCGTCCATGACCACCCGGAGCTGGTCCAGCGCTACCTCGGGTCCGTGGTGCCGCATACGGACAACTTCTACGCCGCACTCAACGCGGCCGTTTTCAGCGATGGCACCTTCGTCTACATCCCTAAGGGTGTCCGGTGTCCCATGGAGCTCAGCACCTACTTCCGGATCAACGCCCGCAACACGGGACAGTTCGAGCGCACGCTGATCATCGCCGACGACGCGAGCTACGTCAGTTACCTGGAAGGGTGCACGGCGCCGATGCGCGACGAGAACCAACTGCACGCCGCGGTCGTCGAGTTGGTCGCGATGGAAGATGCGCAGATCAAGTACTCGACGGTTCAAAACTGGTATCCGGGTGATGAGCAGGGGCGCGGCGGGATCTACAACTTCGTGACCAAGCGCGGTGATTGCCGTGGTGCGCGCTCGAAGATCTCGTGGACGCAAGTCGAAACCGGCTCCGCGATCACCTGGAAATATCCAAGTTGTCTGCTTCGCGGCGAGGGCTCGGTCGGCGAGTTCTACTCGGTGGCCGTGACCAAGGGCCGCCAGCAGGCCGACACCGGCACCAAGATGATCCATCTTGGTGCCAATACGCGTTCGACCGTCGTCTCGAAGGGCATCTCCGCAGGCCACGGCGAGCAGACCTATCGGGGGCTCGTGCGTATCGCGCAGCGAGCGGAAGGTTCGCGCAACCATACGCAATGCGACTCTCTGCTGATCGGCGACCGGTGCGCGGCCCATACCTTCCCCTACATCGAGGTGAAGAACCCGACGGCCACGATGGAGCACGAGGCGACGACCTCGAAGATCAGCGAGGATCAGCTTTTCTATTGCCGGGCGCGCGGCCTGACCGAAGAAGATGCGGTCTCGATGATCGTCAACGGCTTTTGCCGCGAGGTCTTCAAGGAGCTGCCGATGGAGTTCGCGGTCGAGGCGCAGAAATTGCTTAGCATTAGCCTGGAGGGCGCGGTGGGCTGAGCCTCTCGAGTCGGGGCCGCGGTTGCGTCGCTCTGCGCGGGGCCTTGTTCAGGCCAACGCGGGGCGGGTAAGTCCCTTCGGTCCGCGCGACGCGTGCCGCTGCGGTTCCGATGCCCGTGATGGCCCGGAAGGCCGTGACTCGAGATCTCATCTTGGATTCTGCGTCGCCGGGCCTGGCCGATCGCACAGGCGATGTCGGACAACCAACATCATTCGAGGCTGTAGTCATGTTGACAATCCACGAGTTGAGGGCCGCGGTCGATGGCCGCGAGATCCTCAAAGGGCTGGATCTGGAGGTCGGGCCCGGCGAGATCCACGCGATCATGGGTCCCAATGGCTCCGGCAAGAGCACGCTGTCCTACGTCCTGTCCGGGCGCGACGGGTACGAGGTGACCGGCGGGCAGGTCCTATTCGACGGTGAGGATCTCTTGGCGATGGCGCCGGAGGAACGGGCCCAGCGCGGTATCTTCCTGGCCTTTCAGTATCCGGTGGAACTGCCGGGGGTGAATAACACCTCCTTCCTGAAGGCATCGCTGAACGCCATTCGCGCCGGGCGTGGCGAACCACCTCTCGATGCCGTGTCCTTCATGCGGCTGATGCGGGATCGGCTCAAGGTCCTACACCTCGACGATACCCTGCTCAAGCGCGACGTCAATGCCGGCTTTTCCGGAGGCGAGAAGAAACGCAACGAGATCTTCCAGATGGCGTTGCTCGAGCCGCGCTTGGCGATCCTCGACGAAACCGATTCGGGGCTGGACATCGATGCGTTGCGCGTCGTCGCCGATGGTGTCAACGCGCTGCGTTGCCAAACCCGCTCGATGATCATCGTCACGCACTATCAGCGTCTGCTCGACTACATCAAGCCGGACCATGTTCATGTGCTGGCCAACGGCCGGATCATCCGTTCCGGAGGCAAGGAGCTGGCGTTGGAATTGGAGGCGAAAGGATACGGGTGGATCACCGGCGAGGAGGCCGCAGCATGAACGCGACCGTCGGTGCCTTGGAATCCTGGTTGCCCGCTCGAGGGGCGCGTTCGTCCGATCCCGCCTGGCTCGCGGATGAGCGGCACCGCGGCCTGGCCGAGGCGCGCCGTCAAGGGCTACCGACCCAGCGGCATGAGGCGTGGCGCTATACCGGGCTCAAGCCTTTATTGGAGAAGGGGTTCAAGGCCGTAAGCGAGGTCGCGGCGACGATCACCGAGGGCGAGATCGAATCGGTTCTGGTCCCAGGGCTCGACAGTTATCGCATTCTGATGATCAACGGATGCTATCAACCGGCGCTGTCGGTCACCGACCATCCTCGCGCGGGGATGCGCATCGAAAGCCTGCGGCATTTGGTGCAGCATGAGCCCGAGATCGTCAGGGGTCTCTTGGCGCAGGCCGCCGAACCAGATGCCCGGCTCTTCACGGCGCTCAACACCGCCGCGATCGACGACGGCCTGGTGGTCCTCGTCGACCCGGATGTCGCAGTCGATCGACCGATCGAGCTGATTCATCTTTCCACTGGTATCGACGAACCGCGTGTCGCGCAGCCGCGGCATCTGGTGGTCCTCGGTGACGGTGCTCGGGTCAGCCTGATCGAACGCTATGTCGGTATCCGCGGCGCGCTCTATTGCACGAACTCGGTCGCCGAGGTGATTTTGGGCCAGGGCGCACACTTGGTGCACCATCGGATCCAGGCGGAGAGTCCCGTCGCCTTCCATCTCTCGAGTCTGTTCGTCCGTCAGAGGGCGGCGAGCGGCTACCACGGGGTCAACATTGGCTTCGGCAGCGCTTGGGCGCGTACCGATCTGGTCGCGCGCTTCGACGGGCCAGACGCGAGATGCGACTTCGAAGGTCTTTACCTGGCCGGTGACGGTCAGTTGATCGATTATCATCTCGAGGTCGATCATCGGATTCCGCAGTGCACGAGTCGTGAGCACTTCAAGGGCCTCCTCTATGGTCGTGGTCGTGCCGTGTTCGATGGGCGTGTCCATGTCGCGCGTGATGCCCAAAAGACCGACGCCCAGATGTCGAATCACAACCTGTTGCTGTCGCCGAATGCCGAGGTCGATGCAAAGCCGCAGCTCGAGATCTATGCCGATGATGTCAAGTGCAGCCATGGCACGACAATCGGCCAGATCGACCCGGAACGGTTGTTCTACCTGAGGTCCCGTGGGATCCCGGCCGACCAGGCGCGGCGGATCCTTTGTCTTGGTTTTGCGGGCGAGATCCTCGACCGGCTGGAACCGGCCGCGTTGCGCGAGCATGTCGCGGAGCAGGTCGGCGCGCAGCTCGAACGGACCTTCGCGGCATCCTGAAAGAAGGCGCGGTCGCGGTCGGGCCATTCGTCGGCGCCGAACCGCCCGGTTTCGCCGGGCCAGATCGGGCGGCGGACGAGAAGCGCGGCGGTTTGGGAATTCGTCGCGTAACGAAGTTGACAACAGGGTCCGGGCACGGCTGTGGTGGGGTCCGGACGCAAACATTGGCGAGGTCGTGATGAACAGACTGGCGCGTTTCGCCGGCTTTGGTCGAGAATCTCGGGACACGGGTACCGCCGTCCCTGAACCGCTCGTATCGGTACCCGTCGAGCGGATGGATCCGGAAGAGCTTCGGGAGCCGATCATCGCGGCGCTTCGTGGTGTGCATGACCCGGAGATCCCTGTCAACATCTACGATCTCGGTCTGATCTACCGGATCGACATCTCCGACGAGGGCGATATCGCGGTCGATATGACCCTGACGGCACCGGCATGCCCGGTCGCTGGCATGATGCCGATCATGGTCAAGGACGCGATCGCGGCCGTCGAGGGTGTCGGCTGTGTCGAGGTCGAACTGGTTTGGGATCCCCCATGGACGATGGATCGCATGTCCGAGGAGGCACGGCTGGAGCTGGGCCTGATGTAGTCGAGGGCGCGCTTAGCTCGGATGCTAGGCGCTCGGCCGAGGTACCGAGTGCCGCCCGGCTCTCGCCTCTTGCCCTTGGGCGCCCGCGTTACGGGCGCGTGCCGGACGCTGGTTGCCCGCCCCGCGCGATCAGCGCTTCGAACGGGTCTTCCCCGTCACGTTCGACCCCGGCATCGCGCAGCCGGCGCAGATAATCCTGCCACAAGGGTTGCCAGCCGCGACCGAGTTTGTAGAGGTAAGCCCAATCGTACAGACCGGAGTCGTGGCCGTCATCGAACACGATCTTGACGGCATAGGTGCCGATCTGTCGCACATCATCGATGGTGACGCGCTCTTTGCCGGTCTGAAGTCTGGCCTGATCCGGTCGGTGCCCGCGCACCTCGGCCGACGGGGAGTACACCCGCAGATATTCACAGGGCAGGTGGAATCGCGCCCCATCGTCGAAGGCGATCTCGAGGAGACGTGAGTGACGGTGAACTTGGATCTCGGTCGGGACCGGGTGCTGAGTCATCGCTTGGCCTCGGGATCTCACGGGATTCAGGCGACACCGTCCGCGGCCACTCGCGTGATGGCGACGGGCGACTCGGGCCAGCCCAACGTATGGCGCTGGACCAAGTCCGCAAGCATCTCCATGTGGGCCGGAGTGTCGTTGAGACAAGGGATGTAGCCGTAATGCCGTCCGCCGGCCTCGAGGAAATAGCGGCGGTTTTCCTCGCCGATTTCCTCGATCGTTTCGAGACAATCCGCGGCGAAGCCTGGACAGACGACATGGACCGACTCGATTCCGCTTGCGGCCCATTCCTTGAGCGTTTCATCGGTGTAGGGTTTCAACCATTCCATGTTCCCGACCCGCGATTGAAAGGTTAGTTGCCAACGGTCCCTCGGGAGTCCCAAACCTTCGCTGACGAGCCGCGCGGTCTTGTGGCATTGGCAGTGATACGGGTCGCCATTGAGGAAGTAATCCTTGGGGATCCCGTGAAACGAAAACATCAAGCGTTGCGGCTCGCCCTGCTCGGCCCAGTAGGCGCGAATCCGCTCGATGAGGGCACGGATATAGGCCGGCTCATCGTGATACTGGTTGACGAAGCGTACCTCGGGTAGCCAGCGCCAGTTGGCCAGGGCGCGGGTCACGGCGTCGAAGGTCGAACCGGTCGTCGTCCCGGAATACTGCGGATAGAGGGGCAGCACCAACAGACGGCGGATGCTGGCATCGCGGAGCCGCTCGAGGGCCGACACGATCGACGGGTTGCCATAGCGCATGCCGAGTTCGACTTGAACCGCCCCGGCCAGGCGGTTGTCGAGGCGCTCTTGCAGGGCTGTTGCCTGTTGCCGCGAGATGGTCAACAGCGGTGAGCCCTCTTCGGTCCAGACCGATTGGTAGGCCTTCGCGGATCGGGCCGGCCGTACGCGGAGAATGAAGCCGTGCAGGATCAGCCACCATAGCGACCGCGGGGCCTCGATCACCCGCGGGTCGGCCAGGAATTCCGCGAGATAGCGGCGCACGGCCGTCTTGGTCGGTGCGTCCGGTGTACCGAGATTGATCAGCAGCACCCCGAGCGGGTGTGCCGAATCGTGGGCGAAGCCGATGACGTTCTGGAACTTCATGTAACGATATCTCGAGGCGCTCGCTCTGCTATTGGGTGTTCGGCGGCGGGATCGGGGGATCGCCGCGGCGCATTCGGGCGATTCGTATGCGATACGACGGCGAAGCCCCGCGCCTGACGCGGTGGCGCCATCGTTGCCACAGGACTCCCGCCATTGGGGTCCAGAACGCCCAAGATGAGGATTCTACGTGTTGGGCCCGGGCTTGTCACAGACCGGCCGCGCCGATCAGGGATCGGTGGCCTGCTCCATCAGCACTTGGTAAAGGGCGCGGAATCGCGCCGTGTCGGGGGCGACGAACAGCGGATCGCTGGTGTCGGGCATGACCGATTCGAGTTCGGTCCAGTCGGCAGCGGATAGGCGCTCGATCGCCAGCGGAAAGGCTTCGCGTTCCTCGATGTCCATGTGCTGGCGGAGGGCTGCAATCAGCTCGCGGCCTTGAATCTCGACCTCGTCGCGTCGGAGCACCTCTTCGTGAATGATGCCCTCGAGCGAACGGCGGAAGCGGCGATTCATCTGTCCGAGCAACGCATGCTGATGGGCGAGGATGTCAAGAATGTCGGTCTTCTCGACACCGATCGCGCGCAGCCGATCGAAGATCAGATCCTCGCTCTTATGGTGGATCTGATCGCCATAAATCTCCATGTATTCGAGCAGTTCGCACATCAGGTTGTAATCCGGTTCGGTACCCGTGCTGAAGCGATCGAGCAGACGCTCGAGCAGATCGAGCAGGCGGGCGAGGCGCCGATGCTCGAGGCCGAGGCGTTGGACCAGTTGGTTCATGGGCCGGAACTCCTGAAACGAGGCCGCTGTCTGGTCGAGCCGACGCGGGGACGGTCGGTGCGGGGTCGCGGCTGGACATGTCCTTAAGTATGACACCGACCAGAGCGTTTCCAAATCCTGATGAGGTGGGGTGTGGCGCGAAAAAGCCGGTTCGTGAGGCATCTATCCGAATCCTGAAGCCCTGAAGGGCCCGCCGACCGACCGGTCCCGAGCAGGCCCCGTCATCGGCGCTCAGCCGAAACGACGTCCGTTGGCCGCCAGGTGCCAAAAACCGTCGCGCGTCTCGCCGGTCAGTACATAGGCCAGCGCGTGTGGGTCCTGCAGGGTCCAGGCGAGCCGCTGGCGCACCCACGGCTGGCCGCACATTAACAGCTGATCGCCGCGTTGCACGGCCTGGCCAGCGTCCGGCAACAGTTGCGGTTCTCCGCCATGGAGCCGGAGCAGCACGAGACAGGGCAGCCGATCCTCGCGATCCCGCGGGTTCCGGTTCAGGGTTGCAAGGTCCAGATGGGTTCCCGTTTCGACGGCGGTCGCCACGGCTGGGGCTTGTTCGGCCTCGATCCGCGTCTCCCAAACGGCCAAGGGCTGGTCGGACACCATCGCCTCGAGGCATTGCAGCAGCCGGCCCGCCCAGTCGTCGTCCTGATGGCTGGCCTGATGGCAGAATTCGGTGAGCAGCGGTGTCCCGAGCAGTTCCGCAATGCGCTCGGCCAGGACGGTGCTGGGGTGCATGATGATGTCGGCCTCGACGGCGAAGAACAGGCCGTGGTTCTCCGACTGATTCTCGCGTGCGACGACGAAGAGGTCGCGATTGAGTTCGCGTGCGGTCATGATGATCGACAGGTTGTTGGCGTCGTCGTCGGTCCCGGCCACCAGTCCGACCGCGTCGCAGACGCTGGCCTGTTCGAGCGTGTCGGCCTCGGTGCCGGGCCCGGTAACCAGTTTCGCCCCCGTCGGGCGGCCCGTTCGATCGGGTTGGGCCTCGATCACGATGAATTCGCGACTGGGGTCGGCCAAGTGCTTGTGCAGCGCGCGGCCGAAGCGACCGTAGCCGCATAAGATCCAGCGGCCCTCGGCGGGCGGCGGTCGCGTTGCCGCAGGAGGCATCCCGCTGCGGGACGTGAGCCATTGGTACAGCCGCGTCAGTTGGGGCGAGTGAATCCGCGTCGCCAACGACAGCGCGAAGGTCTCGAACGGGTCGAAGATATGATCGGTGCCGAAAGAGGCCATGTTGGCCTCGATCGCCCGCGAATCGGCCCGGCAGATGACCTTGATCCGCGGATGCAGCAGTTTTGCCGTGATCGCGATCTTCAGATTGGTCGCGTTGACGTTGGTCAGGGCGACGGCACCGGCGCACAGCGGATGACTCAGGCCGGCATCCAGCAGTCGGTGGGGTTGGCGCGCGTCGGCCGCCAACGCCGGGACGAACTCGCGCAGATTTTCCAATTGCAGCAGCGCGATCCGCTCCGGTTTGATATCGATGACGACCGCACGCTGATGTCGGTCGGTCAGGGCTTGCACCAAGGCGCTGCCGGTCTCCCCGTAACCGCATACCAGGTAGAAAGGGTCGCTGAGGCGCCGGACCAGTGTCGCGAATCGCCGTTCGGCCAGTGCCCGTTGAAAGGTCTTGTCTTGCAGGAGCGCGATCAGTTTGCCGATCGCATAGAGCCAGACGCTGACGGTCAGGAAGATGCAGAACAAGACCCACAGCCGTTGGGCATTGGTGAAGGCGTAGGGGATCTCGCCGAAACCGATCGTCGTCGACATGAAGCTGACGAAGTACAAGGCATGGAAGATCGTCATGCGCCAGGGTTCGCCGTTGGCATCTTGTCCGGGTATCAGCACCAGCCCGACGACCGCGATCGCATAGGCGGCGATCGGTGCCAGCAACGGGGCGCGCATCCGGCGCAGCACCAGGAACACGACAGGCTTCATGTTCGTGCCTCGGGCCCGTTCCCGCTAGCGCCGGAGCATCACCGTCTCGATGACCAGCAACACGACCGAGACCACATTGGCGATCATCGCACCGCCGGCCAACGAGACGATGCTGGCCATCGTCGATGGGGTCATGCCCGTGTCGCTGATATGGACGGCATAGGTCCAGACCAGGGCCGCGGCGATCAATTGAAGCATCGCGACCAGGCTGGTCGCCAACAACACGGCCCCGGTCGGACTGCGGTCGCCGAACTTGATGACGGTCGCGATCAGGTTGACGATGATGACCGCGAAAAGCTCGGATACATGGTGGTGATCCGGATTGTCGATGTCGCCGATGAAGAACCCGAAGTTCAGGGTCAAGGCGGGGACGATGAAAAAGCCGAAGGCGACCTTCTCCGGATTCATGAGCAGACCTCCGCGGCTTGAGGGTTGGTCAATCCGAGTATATACCCGCCACACGAGGATCTTCCGCCGCAATGCACGCCTTTCGCACCCTCGCACCCGATCGCGGTGTGGCGGCGTCTCGCCACAGAGCCCGGCTATGACTCGTCGCCGCGCCTGGCTCGCGCGCACGATCGACGCGCCTGGCCTACCGAAGAATCCATGTGCGACGGGTATAGAGGGTATCGCGATGGTTCATCCCGTTGCCATGGTGCGCGCCGCCGCGGTCGGCGGTGGCGCGCACGATCTCGCCGTCACGGATTCCGCAGGGGGGCCTCCGTTGCCTCGGCTGGCGTGCCCTCGGAGGGGATTTGCCGCTGGCGGATCTCTGGCGAGGCGACCATGACATAGACGGCCGGTACGACGAACAATGTGAACAGGGTTCCCAGCCCCAGGCCGGTGCTGATCACGAGCCCGATGTCGAAACGGCTGACCGCTCCGGGTCCAGACGCGAGCAGCAGTGGGATCATCGCCATGACCATCGCCGCCGTCGTCATCAGCACCGGGCGCAGCCGGATCGCGGCCGCTCGTTCGACGGCGGCGCGCCGGTCCAGCCCTTCGCGTTCGCGGACCAGGTTGGCGAATTCGACGATCAGGATCCCGTTCTTCGTGACCAGGCCGATCAGCGTGATGAGTCCGATCTGCGTGTAGATGTTGACGCTGGCAAAACCCAGGAACAGGAAGACCATGGCCCCAGCGATCGACAAAGGCACCGACATCAGGATCACGAACGGGTCCCGCCAACTCTCGAATTGGGCGGCCAGCACCAGGTAGATCACGATCAGCGACAGGAAGAAGGTCAGTTCGAGCGCGGCGCCCTCCTGTTTGTATTGGCGCGATTCGCCTTTGTAATCCCAGCGCGTGCCGCGCGGGAACAGCGCCTCGGCCTCGCGCTCGAGATAGGCCAGTGCGTCGCCGAGCGCGAGGCCCGGGGTCATGACGCCGGACAGCGTGATCGCGTTGAGCTGCTGGAACTGGGTTCGTTTCGACGGTTCGACCTGGTCATGGGTCTCTACGAGCGCCGCGAGCGAAACCAGGTCACCGGCGGCATTGCGCAGGTAGAGATCCTGCAAAGCATCGATATCGTTACGGAATTCCTGATGGACTTGGGGGATGACCTTGTAACTGCGGCCCTCCAGGCTGAACCAGTTGACGTGATCTTCGTTGATCATCACCGACAGGCTGCGACCCAGCTCTTCCATGCTGATTCCGAGGTCGCCGGCGGCATCCCGGTCGATCTCGATCAGCGTGCGTGGCCGGGTGTACTCGACGTCCTTGGTCAGAAACATGAAATTGCCGCTGGCCATCGCGGTGCCGAGGAGTCGATCAGCCAACTCGTTGAGCTCGATGAACGGCGCATCGGACAGGATCACGAATTCGATCGGGATCCCATTGCCCGGGGTTGGCAGACTCGGTCGCGGAAACACGACTGTGCGCACGCCGGTGATCTGGGCCAGCGCACCCTGAAGTGGCGGTTGAATCTCCATCTGCGAGCGTTCCCGCTCGGATGGCGGCGGCATCTTGAAGCCACCGAAGGTGGTGGTCGCGTCGCCCCCGAGCCCGGCAATGATGAAGCTCTCGCTGTACTCGGGGAAGGATTCAAACGTATCGTGTATCTCCCGGACATAGCGTTCGGTGAAATCGATCGAGGCGCTCTGCGGCGCGGTTGCCATGAAGAACAGGATGCTTTGATCCTCGGTCGGCGCCAACTCCTTTTGGGTCATCGAGTACATCGCGTAGATGCTCGTGAGCACCGCAATGGCGACCAATATCGTTACCGACGGAAACTCGAGCCAGCGGTGCAACGTTCGGCGATAGGCCTCGGCGAGCCAGGTGAAGAAGTGTTCGACCGCCTGCTCGAAACGCCCCTGTTCTTTGCCGGTGCGCAAGGCACGCGATGCGAGCATCGGCGACAAGGTCAAGGCCACGACACCGGAGATCAACACGGCGGCCGCCAGCGTGAACGCGAATTCGGTGAACAGCGAGCCCACCAGGCCGCCCATGAAACCGATCGGCAGGTAGACAGCGACCAGCGTCGTGGTCATCGCGATGATCGGCATCGCCAGCTCGCGGGCACCGTCGAGCGCGGCGGCAATGCTCGATTTGCCCATCTCCAGATGGCGATGGACATTCTCGACGACGATGATCGCGTCATCGACGACCAGCCCGATCGATAGCACCAGCGCCAGCAGCGTCAGCAGATTGATCGAGAAACCCATCAGCAGCATCAGGAAGGCCGCGCCGACCAGCGACAGGGGCACCGCCACCGACGGGATCAGTGCCGCGCGGATCGATCCCAGCGATAGGAAGACGACCAGCAGCACGATCAGGCCGGCCTCGCCGATCGTCACGAAGACCTCGCGGATCGAGTCCTCGATGAACTCGCTGGCGTCATAGGGGATCGCGGCGTCGAGACCCTCGGGAAACTGCGCGACCAGATTCGGCATCAGATCACGCACACGTCTGGCGACCTCGAGCGGATTCGCACCCGGGCTCTGTTCGATGCCGATGAAGATCGCCGGGAGTCCGCGGTACAGGGTGGTCGAGTTGTAATCGGCCGCGCCCAGTTTGACATCGGCGATGTCCGACAGGCGGACCAGCGCACCCTCCTGTTCGCGGACGACGAGGTTCAGGAAGTCCTCGACCCGGCTGACATCGGTGGTCGCCGAGAGGTCGATCTGGACCTGGTTGCCGCGGATCTGGCCGAGCCCGGCCAGATAGTTGTTCGCGGCCAGCACCGCGGAGACGTCGCTGCCGCTGATGCCGAGTGCCGCCATCCGGTTGGGATCGAGCCAGACCCGCATCGCGAAGGTCTTGTTGCCGAAGACCTCGGCCTTGGCGATCCCCTCGAGCGCCTGGAGTTGCGGCTGAACGACCCGCAACAGGTAGTCGGTGATCTGCGGCAGCGCCATGACTTCGCTGTAAAAGGCGAGGTACATCAGGGCCGTCGAGTCGCCGGTCGTGGAGTCGATGACCGGATCCTGGGCGGCGGCCGGCAGCAGGTTGCGCTGACTGGCGACCTTGGCCTGGATCTCGGATACGGCCGCGTTCGGATCGTAATTCAGCCGCATGTGGGCCTCGATCACCGACAGCCCTTGGGTGCTGGTCGACGAGATGTAGTCGATCCCTTGGGCCTCGGCAACCGCTTGCTGCAGCGGTGTCGTGATGAAACCCTGGATCAACTCGCTGCTCGCCCCGGGATAGGCCGTCGTGATGCTGACCACGGTGTTCTGCGTCTCGGGGTATTGGCGGATCTCCATCTCCACCATGGCGCGGACGCCCAGGATGAAGATCAGCAGACTCACGACGCTCGCGAGCACCGGGCGGTGAACGAAGATGTCGGTGAATTTCATGGGGCTGGATCCGATACGGCGGCCGTCTCGGGACCCTGCGTTGCCGCCGGCACCACGGTCACGGGCTGGCCATTGGAGAGTTTGACTTGGCCCGATAGCACGACACGGTCACCGGCGGCGAGGCCGGAGAGGATCTCGATCTCGTCGCCCTGTACGGCGCCTGTCTCGATCGGCCGCCGCTGCACCCGATCCTGGCCGTCCGCGGTCTCGATCACGAAGACCGAGTTGCCGTAGGTGTGGAAGGACACAGCCTGGCGCGGCAGCGTCAGGACCTCCTCCTTGACCGACAGCAGCGCGGCGACCTGGGCGAACATGCCGGGGCGCAGCGCCTGGTCGTCATTGGCGAGGATCGCGCGGACCCGCATGTTCCTCGAGCCTCGATCGATCCCCGGATTGATCGCGAGAACTTGGCCGGTAAAGGTCCGCTCGGGGTAGGCCGCAACCTGAACCTCGACGGTCTGGCCGCCGTGCACCTCGCCGAAACGGCGTTCCGGCAGCGAGAAGTCGACGTAGACTGGATCGAGTGCTTCGAGCGGCACGATCTCCGAACCGGCCGGCAGGTATTGACCGAGGTTGACCAGGCGGATGCCCAGTTGCCCATCGAAGGGTGCGCGGATCGTCTTCTTGTCGACCAGGGCCTGCTTCGCGGCGACCAAGGCCTCGGCCTTCTGCAGCGTGGCACTGACCTCGTCGAAGTCCTCCTGCGATACCGCGCGGCTCTTGAGCAGTCGGGCGTTGCGTTCACGACGGATCTTGGCCAGTTCCTGATCGGCGATCAGCCCGGCGAGGTCGGCGCGATCGACGGTGTCGTCGAGGCGCAACAGCGGGTCGCCGCGACGCACGATCGCGCCCGACTCGAAAAGGATCTCCAGAACCTGGCCGGGCACCTCGTTGCTGACCGAGACCCCCTGTACCGCCGCCACACTACCGACCGCGCGCAGGCGCGGTGTCCAGGTATCGGCGCGCACCGCTACGGCTGTGACCGTTGGCGGCGGCGGGGCTTGCGAGAACATCGCGCCCTGCTCTTGAATCTGACGATATTTCAGGAAACCCAGACCGCCGACGACGACGGCGATCACCAGCAAGACGATCAGGCTGCGACGGAGCATGAGGGATCAGCTATCCATGAGGGTGACAGACGCGAATTGTAGCGCTCTGCCGTTGCGCGCGCTGCGTGTCTGTCAGCCGATGACGTCGCGCGGCGTGGGTGCGAAGACCGGCCGAGGTCCCGCCGGCGAATCACAGCCGGGTCTCGCTATCACCCGGGCGCTGGATGCGCTCGGCCTGCGTTGGTCGGTGCCTCGACCTCCTTGTCGCGCTCGACGAGCGCGTAGGCCGAGTGGTTGTGGATCGATTCGAAGTTCTCGGCCTCGACGACGTAGGCCCCGACCCGGTCGTCCTGATTCAGTCGGGCGGCGACGTCACGCACCATGTCTTCGACGAACTTCGGGTTATTGTAGGCCCGCTCGGTCACGTATTTCTCGTCCGGCCGTTTGAGCAAGCCGAAGATCTCGCAGGAGGCCTCGCGTTCGATCAGCTCGATCAACTCCTCGATCCAGATGAAGCCCCGGTTGCGGATCCGGACCGTGACGTGCGACCTCTGGTTGTGCGCCCCGTAGGCGGCGATCTCCTTCGAGCAGGGGCACAGGCTCGTGACCGGCACCACGACCTCGATGTACATCTTCGGCTCTCCGTCTCGAACCTCGCCGATGAAGCTGACCTCGTAATCGAGCAAACTGGCGACACCGCTGATCGGCGCCTGTTTCTTGATGAAATACGGAAACCGCATCTCGATGTGGCCGGCCTCGGACTCGAGCCGCTCGGCCATCTCGCCGAGCATGGTCTGGAAAGAGGCGACGCTGATCTCCTCCTCGTGGCCGTTCAGGATCTCGACGAATCGCGACATGTGCGTGCCCTTAAAGTTGTGCGGGAGGTACACGTACATGTTGAAGGTCGCAATCGTGTGTTGTTCGCCGCGGGCGCGATCGCGGACGCGCACCGGATGGCGGATGTCCTTGATCCCGACCTTGTCGATCGCGATGCGCCGGCTGTCCAGGCTGGCCTGGACATCGGCGATGGAGGCCACCAAGGGCCGGGTGTTCCGCGCTGGTTCCATGGGTTCGGGTTCCTCTGAGGGAAAAGGCAGAGACCGGCCCCCTTGGGGTGGCCGGACTCTGCGCAAACGAGAGGCGACACCGCCGGAGATGGGGATGTCAGGAGCGGAGGCAAGACGGGGTGGTCGCGTCGCGCGGGACCTGCTCAGTGATCGCGGTGAACGATGTAGTGTGCCAGCTGGCGCAGGGGATCGGCCGCAGCCGGTCGGTCGGCGACGCAGGCCAGGGCTTCGGCGACCAATTCTTCGGTGGCCCGTTTGGCGCCGTCCAACCCGAGCAGGGCCGGATAGGTGGCCTTGGCCTGGTCTCGGTCCTTGCCTTGGGTCTTGCCGATGACGGCCGTCTCGCCCTCGATGTCCAAGATGTCGTCGCGGACCTGAAACGCGAGCCCCAGGCACACCGCATAACGCTCGAGCCGGTCGGCGATCGCCGGATCGAGGTTTGGGTCGGCCTGGGTGGCCATGCGCACCGCAGCCCTGATCAAGGCGCCGGTCTTCTGTCGATGGATGGTCTCCAGTTGCTCGCGATCGAGCCCGCGTCCTGCGGCAGCGAGATCGAGGGCCTGACCGCCGACCATCCCGCGATGGCCGCTGGCCTGGGTCAGGCTCGCGACCATCGCCAGCCGCGCCGACGTCGGCACCTGATCGTTGTTGACCAGGATCTCGAAGGCCAGGGTCTGGAGGGCATCGCCGGCCAGAATCGCCGTGGCCTCGTCGAAGGCCCTGTGGCAGGTGGGTCGACCGCGTCGCAAGTCATCGTCATCCATCGCCGGTAGGTCGTCATGGATCAGCGAGTAGGCGTGGATCAATTCGACCGCGCAGGCCGGCGCGTCGACGGTGTCTGGGGCGACGCCGATCGCCTCGGCCGTAGCATAGACCAGCGTCGGACGAATCCGTTTGCCGCCGCCGAGCACCGCGTAACGCATCGCCGCGTGCAGCTGGCCGGGTTGGCCATCGATGCTCGGCAAACAGCGGTTCAATGCGGTCTCGACGCGCGCTTGGCAGCGGGCGGTAAAAGCCGCGAGGGAAGAATCAGTCATCGGTCGAAAAAGGCTCCAGCGGGGCGTCGACCGATGGCTCGGTCAGGATCCGAATCCGGTGCTCCGCGGTCTCGAGCGCCGTCTGACAGGCGCGGGTCAGCGTCACGCCGCGGGCATAGGCGGCCAGCGACTCCTCCAGGGTCAAGTCCTCTCTCTCCAGTCGATCGACCAGGGCCTCGAGTTCGGCCAGTGATTCTTCGAAGGTCGCGGGTGAGGCCCCATCGGTGTCCACGGCGTTTGTCTCGGTCATCATATTACGGTAGCTTAGGTCGGTTTGATGGTCAATTGCTGTGCGCTGGTGGTTGGCCCCATTGAGACGATGCAGAGAACACTCATGAGCGGCCTCTATGACGCCTCGGCCATCGAGGTCTTGAGCGGGTTGGATCCGGTGCGCAAGCGCCCGGGCATGTACACGGATACCAGTCGCCCGAACCATCTGGCCCAGGAGGTCATCGACAACGCCGTCGACGAGGCGATCGCCGGCCATGCGCGGCGCATCGCCGTGACCTTGCATCGGGATGGCTCGCTCGAGGTGGTCGACGACGGCCGCGGAATGCCGGTCGACCGGCACCCGGAACTGGGCGTGCCCGGTGTCGAGGTGATCCTGACCCGGCTGCATGCCGGCGGCAAGTTTTCGCACGACAGCTATCGCTTCGCGGGCGGCTTGCACGGCGTCGGTGTCTCGGTCGTCAATGCGCTGTCGCGTCACCTCGAGGTCTGGGTCAAGCGCGACGGTCGCGAGTACAACATGGCCTTCGCCGACGGAGAGCCCAGGACCGCGTTGGAAGAGGTCGGTCAGGTCGCGCGCCGCGATACCGGCACCCGGCTGCGTTTCTGGCCCGATCCGAAGTACTTCGACACGCCGAAGTTCGCGGTGCGACCGCTCCTGCATCTGTTGCGCGCGAAGGCCGTGCTCTGTCCCGGCCTGACCGTGACCTTTCTCGACGAGGCGAGCGGCGACGAACAGGTCTGGTGTTTCGAGGACGGGCTTGCCGAGTACCTGCGGCAGGTGCTGGCCGGGGCCGAGACGCTCCCGGCGCAACCCTTCACCGGGCGCATGGAGGGTCATACGGAGGCAGCCGAGTGGGCGCTGGTGTGGTTGCCGGAGGGAGGCGACTTGGTCGCCGAGAGCTATGTCAATCTGATTCCGACCGTCCAAGGTGGCACCCATGTCAACGGCTTGCGCAGCGGCTTGACCGAGGCCCTGCGCGAATTCTGCGAGTTTCGCAACCTGCTGCCGCGTGGCGTCAAGCTGGCCCCCGAGGATGTTTGGTCGCGCGTCGCCTATGTCTTGTCGGTCAAATTGCTCAACCCGCAGTTCTCGGGCCAGACGAAGGAGCGGCTCTCGTCGCGCGAATGCGCGACCTTCGTCGCCGGCGTCGTCAAGGATTCCTTCAGCCTGTGGTTGAACCAGCACATCACCGATGGCGAAGGCATCGCCGACCTCGCGATCGGCGCCGCGCAGGCGCGCCTGCGTGCCGGACGCAAGGTCACCCGCAAGAAGGTGACCCATGGGCCGGCCTTGCCGGGCAAGCTCAAGGACTGTACCTCGACCGATCCGCTGCGAAGCGAGCTGTTCCTCGTCGAAGGGGACTCGGCCGGCGGATCCGCGGCCCAGGCCCGCGACCGCGAGTTTCAGGCCATCATGCCGCTGCGCGGCAAGATCCTGAACACTTGGGAGGTCGATCCGGCCGATGTGCTGGGCTCCCAGGAGGTCCATGATATCGCGGTGGCGATCGGTGTCGATCCCGGCAGCGACGACCTGTCACGGCTGCGTTTCGGCAAGATCTGCATCCTGGCCGACGCCGACTCGGATGGCGCCCACATCGCGACGCTGCTGTGCGCGCTGTTCCTGCGTCACTTCCCGCGTCTCGTCGAACAGGGCCATGTCCATGTCGCGATGCCGCCGCTGTATCGCATCGATGTCGGCAAGCAGGTCTTTTACGCCCTCGACGATGCCGAAAAGCAGGGTGTGCTCGATCGGATCGCCGCCGAATCGATCAAGGGCAAGGTCAACGTCCAGCGTTTCAAGGGGCTCGGCGAGATGAATCCGCTGCAATTGCGCGAGACCACGATCCACCCGGACACGCGCCGCCTGATCCAGCTCACGATCGACGATCAGGAGGCCAGCCGCAACCTGATGGACATGCTGCTCGCGAAACGGCGGGCCGCCGATCGCCGGGCCTGGCTCCAACAGAAGGGTAACCTCGCCGCGACCTGAGTCAGGAGGTGCGTCAGCGTGTTCTCGATCCGATCGGCTTGAAATCCGCCCGCGGCTTGGCATAGTGTGCGCTCCTCTCCGCCTCAGCTTGTCGGTCCTGCCCGAATGTCCAGTTCCTCGCCAGCCGCTGATCGCCCCTCGCTGTCGGTCGTGATCCCGCTTTATCGCGAGGTCGACAACGTGGCCCCGCTGTTCGCCCGCGTCCACGAGGGCATGATCTCGTACGCCGGGCGCTGGGAGCTGATCTGTGTCGACGATGGCAGCCGCGATGGGACGCCGCAGCGGTTACGCGACGAGGCGGCTCGCTATGGCGACCATGTCCGCGTCATCGCGTTGCGGCGCAACCACGGGCAGACGGCGGCGATGCAGACGGGCTTGGATGCGGCCCGCGGTGAACTGGTCGCGACGCTCGATGGCGATCTGCAAAACGACCCCGCCGAGATCCCGCGGATGGTCGACGAACTGCTCGAACGGGATCTGGATCTGCTCCAGGGGTGGCGCAGCGACCGCCAGGATGCGTTGATCTGGCGCAAGGTCCCGTCATGGCTTGCGAACCGCCTGATCGGCCGCGTGACCGGTGTGCGCTTGCACGATTACGGATGCAGTCTCAAGATCTATCGCGCCGACGTCATCCGTGCCGTGCGCCTGTACGGGGAGATGCACCGCTTCATCCCGGTCTGGGTCGCGACCGTGACCGCGCCGGAACGGATCGGCGAGACCCGGGTCGGCCACGCCGCGCGCCGTCGAGGTGAATCCAAATACGGGCTCTCGCGCGCCTTCCGGGTCCTGCTGGATCTGCTGGCGGCCTTCTTCTTCCTGCGCTTCCAGGCCCGCCCCGGCCACTTCTTCGGCACCATCGGGCTGGTGTTCGGGTTGGCCGGTACCCTGATCATGGCCGGCTTGGGTATCGAGAAGTTCTGGCTCGGCGAGGACATCGGTGGCCGGCCCTTGCTGTTCGTCGGCATCCTGTGCCTGGTTGCGTCCATCCAGTTCCTGACCACCGGCGTGCTGGCCGAACTGTTGACCCGCACCTTCTTCGCGTCGGCGCCTGGTCCCTCGCACGCGATCGCCTGGCAGACCGACCCGGCTGGCCTCGCCTGGCGCGAACCACGATGAGCCTCGTCCGGTCGTTGTTCGACCGCCTGGTTGCGACCCCGTGGGTGCTGGTGCTGGCCGTCGGCCTGGCCTTCTTCTGGCAGCTCGGTTCGGTGCCGCTCTACGATCTCGACGAGGGCGCCTTCACCGAGGCGACGCGCGAGATGCTGGCGAGCGGCAACTGGATCACGCCGCAGATGAACGGCGAGCCGCGCTATGACAAACCGATCCTGATCTATTGGTTGCAGGCGGCGTCGGCCACCGCACTCGGATTCAACGAGTTCGCGCTGCGGTTGCCATCGGCGCTGGCGGCCGCGCTCTGGGTCTTGGTCGTGTGGCGCTTCGTTCGCGAACGTCTGGATCCGACGGCGGCCACGGTCGCGGCCTTGGCGATGGTCCTGTCCTTGCAAGTGTCCTTGATCGCCAAGGCAGCGGTCGCCGATGCGCTGCTGAACCTGTTCATCGCGCTGACCTTCTTCGAGATCTACCGCTACTGGTTGGCCCCGCGAACGGCCCCGCTGTGGCGGGCCTATCTGTGGATGGCCCTCGGCTTCCTGACCAAGGGACCGGTCGCGATCTTTTTTCCCGTTCTCGTCAGCCTGATGTTCTTCTGGTCGACGGGGCACCTCGAGCGCTGGTGGCGGGCGCTCTTCGCGCCGGTAGGCTGGCTGATCTTCGTGGCGGTAGCCGGCCCCTGGTATCTGGCCATCTTTCTCGACAATGGGCCGGGTTTCTTCGCGAGCTTCTTCCTCGATCACAATGTCGGGCGCTTCGGCGATGCGATGCATGGCCATGGCGGTTTCCCCGGCTACTACTTCGTGATCCTGCCGTTGATCCTGTTGCCCTTCACCGGTTGGTTCATCCGCATCCTGCCGACGCTGCGCCACGCCTGGTCCGACCCGCTCGAGCGGTTCCTGTGGCTCTGGTTCGGCACCGTGTTCGTCGTCTTCTCGTTCTCGGGCACCAAGCTGCCCCACTACCTGCTGTACGGTGCCGTGCCGCTGTTCATCCTGATGGCGCGTCACCGCGAGCTTCTGGTCAGCCGTTGGCTGGCCTACGCCCCGCCGATCTTCTTCCTCGTCCTGCTCCTGTGGTTGCCGGAGATCGTCGCGCTGGCCGCCGGACAGGCCGAGCGCGCGCACGAGATCGCATTGCTCGGGGAGGGTGCGCGAGTCCTGGATCTCGGCTATCGCTTGGCGGTCATCGCCGGATTGCTGGCGACGCTGGGGTTGGCGCTGGCGGCCCCTGTGAGGCCGTGGCAAGGGCTCGTGCTGGCTGGCCTGATCCAGACTCTCGTGGTCTACGGGGCCTTGGTGCCGCGCGTGTTCGAGGTCATGCAGGGGCCGGTCAAGGAGGCCGGGTTGCTGGCGCGCGAGCTCGACCGACCGACGGTCGTCTATCGCACCTCGATGCCGAGCTTCAGCGTCTACCGCGACGCGGTCACGCTGAAGCGTCCGCCCGAGGCCGGCGACCTGGTCTTCCTACGCGTGGATCGGTTGCCCAGTCTGATCGAGGGCCATCCGGCACTGACCGTCACGACCCTCTATCAGCGCGGTGCCGTCGCGCTCGTCGAGTTGAAAGCGGGCGCGGCCGATGGCTGATGGTCTCTTCGTCGCGCTGCATCGGGATTGGGCGATGGGCCTGGCTCGCGGGCAGGGGCGGGCGGCGGCCTACCCGACCGATGGTGCCGCGTGGCTGCTGGGTCTGGCCGCCGTCAGTCTGCTGGTCGGTGCAACGCTTTGGCTCTTCTGCGGCTATCAGGCGGGCTTCGCGCGCTTCAACGAGGCCGCGGGCCTTCTGCCGCCTTGGGCCTGGGCGATGCTGACGGTGCTCGGCGATGAGCGCGTCGCCTTCGCATTGGCCTTGTTCGCGGCGCGGCGCCACCCGCAGATCTTCTGGTCGCTGGTGTGCGCCGGGGTGGTGGCCGCCGCCTATACCCATGGGTTGAAACCCTCGTTCGCGGCCTTGCGTCCTCCGGCCGTCCTCGCCGCGGGCGACTTCAACCTGATTGGCCCAGGGCCGCGTCAGCGCAGCTTCCCATCCGGACATACCGTGACCGCCGCGGTCTTCTTCGGCGTGTTGGCCTACCACGCGCGCGGTTGGCCATGGCGGTTGGCACTGATCGGCGTGGCCGTCGCGGCGGGCATGAGCCGCGTAGCCGTCGGGGTCCATTGGCCGATCGATGTCGCGGCCGGCCTGTTCGGTGGAGCACTGGCGGCGCTTGCCGGCATCTGGCTCGCGCGCCGCGTCACCGTCGGCGCCCGTGATGTCTCGGTCCATCTCGCGCTGGTCACGCTGGCATCGATCATGGCGGCAGCCTTGCTGCTCTGGGACGGCGGCTATGCCGATGCGGCTCTGATGCAGCGCCTGATCGGCTGGTCGGCATTGGGATATGTGTTCCTGGTTTACCTGGCGCTGCCGATCGCATGGTCCCGTCGCCCGTCCTGAGCCGGGAGCGACGGTTTCAGCCATTGCTCGGGCGAAGTCGGCTAGCCCTGACGACTTTCGCCGATCTGTTCGCAGTATTGCATCAGGTCGTCCGGCACGCCGGCCGGACATTGACCGCATTCGCGGTTGCCGGGCACCGCGTAGTCGATGAACTTGGGATAGGCCAGCTTCAGGTTGTCCATGATCTCGACGAACTCCGCGAGCGGCCGATCACCGCCGAGCCGCGGGTTGCGCTGTTTCTCCTGGGCGATGCTGGTGATGAACCGCCCCTCGTAGTCGTGAGCCGGGTAGACGAGCGTCTCGTCAGGCAGCGTGAAGAGTTTGTCGTGCACGCTGCGGTACAGGGTCGGCGCATCGCCGTTCTGGAAGTCGGTGCGGCCACAGGCCTCGATCAGCAGCGCGTCGCCGGTGAAGACGCGGTCGCCGAACCGGTAGGCATGATGGCCGTCGGTGTGCCCGGGCGTGAACAGCGGATCGATCCGCAGGCTCCCGACCATCAGCGGCGTGCCCTCCTCGAGGGTCAGATCCGCGCAGGGCAGGGCATCGATCGCCGGGTGGGCGATGCGGCTCTGTGCCTCGTCGCGGAGCTTGCGCGCGGCCGTGATGTGATCGGCGTGGATGTGGGTGTCGAGCGTGTAGACGAGCTTCAGGCTCAACCGCGACAGCTCGGCGAGGTCGCGCTGCCAGGTCGGCAACACCGGGTCGATCAGGATCGCCTGGCCGGTGTCGGGACAGCCAAGCAGGTAAGTGTAGGTGCTGGATACGGGTTCGAATAGTTGCCTGAAGATCATGCTGTCCTCCATCGAGGGTTCGGTCTGGATCCCGGGCTCTGCGCCTGAGCCGCGATCAGTCAGCGTTTCGGACCGAGCAGTAACCAAAGGATGAAGCCAACGACCGGCAACAGCAGAAGCAGAACGATCCACAGCACCTTGCTGCCGGTGCCGGCGCTGCTTTGCACGGTCTTGATGACCGCGTAGACGATCAGGATCAACAGAACGAGACCGAGAAAACCGCCTACCTCGATACCCATGGAACCTCTCCCTTGTCATCGTAAGAGGGCACCTCGAAGGAGAATCGAAGGGTGCCCGGAATAACAGCGGACATCGGATCGATCGCCGCCCTGAGTCTCGCAAGGTGCGCCGGACGTGATCTTTCAAGGTCCCTCGGTTGACCACCTCGAAGGATGGCCGGTCCTGTGAACCAGTTCGGGGTTGCCTCGATCCGTTCGTATCGGCGACGATGGCCCCGACCCACCGGGTGAAGATCCGTCCACCCGAGCCTGGTCCTGTCGAATGCACCGAGCCCAAGTCACGATGTCCCGAGCGATCATCCTTGTCAACCCCCGTTCCGGATCAGCGACCGGCCAGGTTGCGGCCACGATAGGCCGTCTCGTCGAACTGCTCGCGGCGCGCGGGGTCGCGGCGACGACGATCCCGATCGATGCCACGCGCCGTCGCCCCGGAAGCTGGCGAGCCAAGCTCGAGCAGGATCTGGCCAACGGGGCTGGAGGCGTCTATGTCCTCGGCGGCGATGGGACCGTGCTCGCCGCCGCGACGGCCCTGATCGGCCGCGAGGTCCCGTTGGGCATCGTGCCGCTCGGTACCGCGAATCTGCTGGCCCGGGATATCGGGATGCCCTTGGCGCCCGACGACGCGGTCCGAGCCTTGGAAGGGGCCCGGATCCAGCGGATCGATGTCGGTCGTGTCAATGGCGAACCCTTCCTGTGCGCATCGATGCTCGGCCTGGGTACGACCCTGTCGCGCACGCGTGAGGCCGCGCGCGGCCTCGGTTGGCTCAGACTCTCGGCGCGCCTGTTGCGGAAGACGCTGTGGCTGCTGGTAAGGGATCCCTACCGTTGGGTCGAGCTCGATCTCGACGGGCGCTCATCGCAGCTTTGTACACTGGGCGTCACGGTCACGAACAACCCCTTGACGCGGTCGCCGGGTCTTCACCTGCGGCGCGCGCGGCTCGATTCCGGGCGGTTCGGTGTCTACGGTATCCATCGCGGGCCCTTCTGGGCCCAGCTCCGGCTGGCCTTGCGCGCCGTCCAGGGCGATTGGCCGGATGATCCGCAGGTGTTCGGTCGCGAAGCGCAGCGGGTCGAGATCCGGGGCCGCCGATCCGGGCGAATCACGGTGATGAACGACGGCGAACGTCGCCGTGTGAGTTTGCCGCTGGTCTACGACATCCTGCCATCGGCCCTGCCGGTGTTCGTTCCGGTCGGCGGCGACACCTGACGGTCCAGACCTGGCCCTGGAAACCTAACCCCTTCGTCCCGGCGACATGCCGTCGTTATCGCCGGGTCGACGACCTGGCGGGAGGGCAGGTCTAGCCGATCGCCTTCCATCATGCGTCGGGCTCGCTGCTGCCCAAAGTCTTGGCGACCACCTCGTAGACATCCTTCGACAGGTCCGGCGTGTGGAACAGGCGCTCGAGCTGCCCGCGCATCAGCCCGCGCCGGGTTTCGTCGAAGCGTCGCCACTGGGCGAGGGCCTGGACTAAGCGGGCGGCGATCTGCGGGTTCTTCGGATCCAGTTCGAGCACACGGTCGACGAGGAAGACGTAGCCGGCCCCGCTCGCGGCGTGGAAGCGCAACTGGTTCATCAGGCAGAAGGTCCCGACCAGGCTGCGCAGCCGATTCGGGTTGGTCATCGTGAAGGCTTCGTGATCGAGCAGCGACTCGACTCGCAGCAACGTGTCGTCGCGTTGGCTCAGCGCCTGGATGCCGAACCATTTGTCGACGACCAGCGCGTCGTCGGACCAGCGCCGATAGAAGGCATCGAGGGCCTGGTCGGCGGTCTCGCCCCCGGCCTCGACGAGCCAGCGCAAAGCCGCCATCACATCGGTCATGTTCTGGTGCGCGGCGAATTGCGCCTGGCACAGGGCCAGGGTCTCGTCGTCGCTGGTGTGCATCAGGTAGGCGAGGGCCAGGTTCTTCAAGGCGCGCCGTCCGATCGCCAGCGGCGTCAACCGATAGGGTCCCGGATCCTGATTGGCCCGGTAGGTCGCGAGCAGTTCCGCGCGCAGCGTCGTCGCGATCTGCCCGATCAGCGTCTCGCGTGCCCGGTGGATCCCCTCGACGTCGACCGTCTCCATCTGATCGCCCAGATAGGCCTCGCTCGGCAGGGTCAGGATCTCGGCCCGCAGCCCCGGGTCCGCGTCCTCGTCGGTCAAGGTGCGGCGGAAGGCGTCGATGAAACCGCTGGGCAGCGGTGTGTTCGGTTCGCTTACGCCTTGCAGCAAGAGCCGCTGGGCCAGCGACTGCGCGGCGTCCCAACGATTGAAGCCGTCGCTGTCGTGGGTCATCAGAAAGACCAGATCCTGATCGCTGTAGTCGTAGCGGACCTTGACCGGCGCCGAGAAACCACGGAGCAGGGACGGGATCGGGCGGGCGGCCAAGCCGACGAAGCGAAACGATGTCTCGTCGGTGTGCAACTCGAGCACGCGGGTCCCGGCCGGCGTGGGCGCTGGTTCGTCGGCGAGGTGCAGAGGCAGATCGCGGCCCTTGGCATCGAGCAGGCCGACGGCGACCGGGATCGGCAGCGGTCCCGAACTGGGCCGATCGGACGTCGCCGGGATCCGTTGCCGGATCGTCAGCCTGTAGGTACCGGTCTCGTCCTCCCACTGATCGCGGACCTCGAGTTCCGGGGTCCCCGGTTGGGCGTACCAGCGCAGGAAAGGCCCCAGGTCACGGCCGCTGGCCTCGGCGAGGCACGCGATGAAGTCCTCGATCGTCACGGCCTGGCCGTCATGACGGGCGAAATAGAGGTCGGTGCCGCGCCGGAACGCGTCGGGGCCGAGCAGGGTGGCCAGCATCCGCACCAGCTCGGCACCCTTCTCGTAGACAGTGGCCGTGTAGAAGTTGTTGATCTCGATATAGGCGTCAGGCCGCACCGGGTGCGCCAGCGGACCGGAGTCCTCCGGGAACTGGCGGTTGCGCAGGTTGCGGACATCGGCAATCCGTGTCACGTCACGGGACCCCATGTCGGCCGAGAACTCCTGGTCGCGGAAGACCGTGAAGCCTTCCTTCAAGCTCAACTGGAACCAGTCGCGGCAGGTGATCCGGTTCCCGGTCCAGTTATGGAAATACTCGTGTGCGATGACCCCCTGAATGCCGAGGTAATCCTGATCGGTCGCGGTATCCGGGCGCGCCAGCACGTATTTCGCATTGAAGATGTTGAGGCCCTTGTTCTCCATCGCGCCCATGTTGAAGTGGCTGACGGCGACGATCAGATAGACGTCGAGGTCGTACTCGCGCCCGTAGCGCTCCTCGTCCCAGCGCATCGCCTTCTTCAGTGAGCGCATCGCGTGTTCGCACTGGTCGTGGTGCTCGGGCTCGACGAAGAGTCGCAGCGAGACCTCGCGACCCGACGCGGTCGTGAAGCGATCTTCGACCTGGTGCAGGTCCCCGGCGACCAGCGCGAACAGATAACAGGGCTTCGGGAAGGGGTCGTCCCAGCGCGCCAGGTGGCGCCCATCGCCGAGATCCTGGCTGGGCCCGGGATTGCCGTTGGCGAGCAGGATGGGGAATCGATCGCGGTCGGCGATCAGCGTCGTGCTGAAGCGCGCCATCACGTCCGGCCGATCGAGGAAGTAGGTGATGCGCCGAAAGCCCTCGGCCTCGCACTGGGTGCAAAGCATCGAACCCGACTGGTACAGCCCTTCGAGCGCCGTGTTGCGGGCCGGATGGATCCGCACCCGGGTCACGAGTCGAAAGCGATCCGGCACGCGCCGCAGGATCAGCGCCTCCGGCTCGACGCGGTACTCAGACCTCGCCAGAGGCCGGTCATCGATCGCCAGGTACTCGAGTTCGAGCTGCTCGCCATCGAGACGCAGGTTGCCGTCGCCGCGCGTCGCGGCCGGGTTGCGGCGGATCGCCAGCGTCGCCTCGACCTGCGTCGTGTCGGGATCCAGTTCGAAACGCAGATCGACCTGATCGATCAAGAATTCCGGCGGGCGATAGTCCTTCAGGTGGATCGTGGGTGGCGTGTTGCGATACATGGTAACCTCGAACGACGGCGTCGGGTCGCGGGCCGGGATCCTGTCGGGGCCGCCGATAGATCGATGGGTCCGGCCCGCCACGCTGGTTTTCAAGTTAAACAATGGGGTCCGCGCCGCGGAGATGTCGCGTGCGCGACCCCATCAGGAGACGATAACCCGAGAGTCACGACATGGCGAAGGTTCTCATCTATACGACGGCGACCTGTCCCTATTGTTATCGCGCCCGACGGCTGCTGACGCGCCGAGAGGTGGCGTTCGAAGAGGTCCGGATCGATCGCGACGCGGCGCAGCGGCAGACGATGCTCGAACGCAGCGGGCGCGACACGGTGCCGCAGATCTTCATCGGCGAACGACACATCGGTGGCTATGACGACCTGGTCGAACTCGATGCCGACGGCGGACTCGATGAGCTGAGGGACCCATGACGCCGCCGGTGCCGAGCGACGAGACGATCCGGCTGGACAAATGGCTGTGGGCCGCGCGCTTCTTCAAGACTCGCCAGCTGGCGGTCGAGGCGATCAATGGCGGCAAGGTGCACCTCGACGGACACCGCGCGAAGCCGGGCAAGACGGTGCGCCCGGGTAGCCGCGTGACGGTCCACAAGGGCTCCCTGTCCTGGGACCTGACCGTCGTCGCGATCAGTCGCCAGCGGCGCGGCGCCGCCGATGCGGCCTTGCTCTATGACGAGGACGAGGCCAGTCGCTCACGTCGCCAGGAACTGGTGCGCGAGCGCCGCGAGCAGGGGTCGGCCGGCGCGCCCGTCGGCCGCCCGTCGAAACGCGACCGGCGGCAGATCGAACGTTTCAAACAGGCCCACGAGGCTTGAGGGGTCCGACGATGGACGACCAAGGGCAGGCCCGCGCGTGCACGGCGATCGGCGAGCGCCTTTGCCCGTTCGAGCAGAGCCTGTTGACGAACCAGGCGGATTGCCCCCAAGCGCGGCGCGTCTGCATCGCCGAGCGCCCAGGCGTCCATTGCATCAGCGACCACGCACAGGCCCGGTGCCTGGCGTTTCTCGAGCTGACCGCCGGGCAGGCGCGCTTCGCGTTGAAGATGGCCCACCCCGAGGGTCGCCTGTCGCGTGCCAAGTCGTTGCGTGTCCAGATCGGCGGCCTGCGCGGGGTCCAGGCGAGCCTGACGCCCGAGGGCGCCGATGGACCGGTGACCGACGTCGACGGCCTGCTCGGCGCGGCCATCGCCCGGTTCGGCGACCTGGAGCGCCTGCCGTTTCAGGTCATCGTGCAGCAGATCGCCGCGTATCGGCGCCCATCGTCGCGAAAGAAACGGTAGCCATCGGAACCAGCCTTCTCCCGATGGCGGTGTTCGCTCAACGCTTCAGATCGCGGTAGAAGTTCTCATGCGGCCCGACCGCCTCGAGGTAGACCAGGCGCACCCCTTCATCGACCGTGTAGCCCAGAAGATAGAGTTGACCGAGCGCGCGGAACTTGTAGACGCGCAGGGCTGCCAGGTCACCCTTCTTGCACTCCCCGATCGCGGGGTCGGCCGCGACGGTGGCCACGGCGTCGTCGACGTCCGCCGCGATGTTGGCGTGCAGCTTCTTGTAGGCACGGGCAAAGCGGCGGGTCTGGACGACGGGATAGGTCATTGGCGGCGGCCGCGCGGCTCGAACGGCGTGGCTTCCTCACGGGGCTCGGCGAGGGACGCCAACGCCTCGGCAATGAAGCTTACCGGAAGGTCCGGGTTGTCGAGCGCTGCCCGGCCCACCTTGGCCCAGTACTCGATCTGGCCCGGTATGGTGCGATGCTCGGTGGCGGCATCGGACCTGGCCTGCTCGTAGAGGGCGCGGGGGATGCGCACGGAAATGGTGTCGCTGCTTGGGTTGCTCATTGGGTCGCTCCTCTACCACATTTGTGGTCGATGAGTATAGCCGCCGACTCCCTCCCGTTAAACCGACAGAAAGACATAGATCCCGAGCACATCCACGGGCAGGAAGTGCTCCACCACGGGTTTGCGGCCGCCGGCACGGCTGGCCTCGCGTACGCGGGTGTGGGACTCGAACAGGGCCTCGGCGCGAGCAGCCGATTCCAAGTTGCGGTTTCCTCGGGCTCCGGGGTTGCCCGACGCAGGGTCTCGCCGATCACGCACTCGGGCTGGACAGGGGAGCCGAAGAGGCTCGTCGCCACCGCGGCCACCTGCTTGTGCTGTTCGGCAAAGGTTCCGCCCCCAGCGACTATGGCGGAGGTTCCGACGCACTGCATGTGCTCGGCGTCGAGTGCGTCGCGGACGCGACGAACCAGGAGCGCGACGTCGGCGCCCTGGCGGCCGCGATAGGTATGCAGCTCGTCGAGGACGAGGAAGCGGAGCCCCTGGGCCGCCCTGACGAGGCTGATCTGAACGAAGCTCGTGGTGTAGGCCGCGTAGTCGCGGACGAGCTTTTTCCGCAGTTCGAAGACGTCCACGTCCCGCTATCTCCCATCCTCAGGCCTAAGGTTCGGTCGGTCGCAGATTGGGGATCTGAATCCGAGGTGTCCGCCGCAACGCCTGTGTATCGCCAGCCTGCTGGCCGCATCCTCATCGGAACATCTCCAGCAGCACCTCGTGCCAGAGAGCGGGGTCGATGAAGCCCATCTTCTGCGTCAGGCGGCGCTTATCCACCGCGCGCAGTTGATCCAGCAGGATGCGTGCATCCTTGCCCTCGAGCGGCACCACGGGCCGACAAGCCGACGGCTGTCCCTTGCTGATGACGGGTGCGATGATCACCCGCGGCAGGACAGCGTTCATATCGAGCGTTGCAAAAGTCATCGCAGACGGCTCGCTGCGACACGCTGCAAGGACGTCCGTGTCAGCTCAGCGGTCGCCCTCGCGCCATCCAAAGTAAGCGACCATGGCCAGGGCCGCCACCAACGCGACCTGGCGCGCTCGCGAGCCTACAGGAAAGGGTCCCGAAGCCCACTCCGGGGCACGCGGCCCGTCGTGTCACGGCGCTGCCAGCTCCGCGCGGAAACGCGAACACGCCGTTGCTTGTTGCGCCCGGCCCAGCGCTCTCCAGTATCATGGCCTTTTGTCGTCGCTCACGCTGGGAGCCCTGACCCCATGCTCGTCCTTCGCGGTGCCCCCGCCCTGTCCGCCTTCCGCCTTCAGAAAATCGCCAGTCGCGTGGCCGCGGCCTTGGGCTGCGTCGTCGAGGTCCAGGCCGAGTGGATCCATGTCGTCGACCTGGCCGAGGCCTTGACCGACGCCGAACGGGCCATCCTCGATCGCTTGCTCGATTATGGCGCCCAGCGCGCGGAGCGACCCCCGACCGGGTCGCTGGCGCTGGTCATGCCGCGTCCGGGCACCATCTCGCCTTGGTCGTCGAAGGCGACCGACATCGCCAGGCGCTGCGGATTGACCAAGGTCACCCGGCTGGAGCGTGGCACGGCCTTCTATCTGACTGGCGATGACGCGGCTGTGGAAGGTCTGGCCGAACGGGCGGCGCCCTGGCTCCATGACCGGATGACGCAGTCGGTCGTCTTCGAGTGGGCGGCCGCCGAGCGTCTGTTCGTGCGCGCCGCCCCGCGACCGGTGCAGCGGGTCACCCTGCTCGAGACCGGCCGCGATGCGCTGGTGCGCGCCAACCTGGAGTTGGGACTCGCGTTGTCCGACGACGAGATCGACTATCTGACCGAGCGGTTCGGTGCCCTGGGGCGCGATCCGACCGATGTCGAGCTGATGATGTTCGCGCAGGCCAATTCCGAGCACTGCCGGCACAAGATCTTCAATGCCCGCTGGGTCCTCGACGGTGTCGCGCAGGAGCGCTCGCTGTTCGCGATGATCCGGCACACGACGGATTGTGCGCCCGACGGCGTGCTGTCGGCCTACCGCGACAACGCCGCGGTGATCCGCGGCTGGCCCGGGCAGCGCCTGTTGGTCGACCCGGCGAGCGGCCGTTATCGCGAGGTGGCCGAGGATATCCATATCCTGATGAAGGTCGAGACCCACAATCATCCGACCGCGATCGCGCCGGATCCGGGCGCGGCGACCGGTGCCGGCGGCGAGATCCGCGACGAGGGCGCGACCGGTCAGGGGGCGAAGCCGAAGGCCGGCCTGACCGGCTTCTCGGTCTCCAATCTGCGGCTGCCGGGCGCCGAGCGGCCCTGGGAGCACGACTTCGGCCGGCCGGCGCGGATCGTCTCGGCGCTCGACATCATGATCGAGGGGCCGATCGGCGCCGCGGCCTTCAACAACGAGTTCGGACGGCCCAACCTGGCCGGTTATTTCCGCACCTTCGAACAATGGGTGCCGGGACCGAACGGCCCGGAGCTGCGCGGTTACCACAAGCCGATCATGCTCGCTGGTGGGCTCGGCAACATCCGCGGCCAACACGTTGCGAAGCGGCCCTTCCCGCCCGGCACGCCACTGATCGTGCTCGGCGGCCCGGCGATGCTGATCGGTCTCGGCGGCGGGGCGGCCTCGAGCCAGGCGACCGGCACCGCGAACGAGGATCTCGATTTCGCGTCGGTGCAGCGCGCGAATCCGGAGATGCAGCGGCGCGCACAGGAGGTCATCGACCGCTGCTGGGCGCTCGGCGAGGGCAACCCGATCTTGTTCATCCATGATGTCGGTGCCGGCGGCCTGGCCAATGCGCTGCCGGAACTGGTCCACGACGCCGGTCGCGGCGGGCGCTTCGCGCTACGCTCGGTACCGACCGACGACCCGAGCCTGTCGCCGCTCGAGATCTGGTGCAACGAGGCGCAGGAGCGCTATGTCTTGGCGATCGCCGCCGGGCGGTTGGCGACCTTTCGCGCGCTGTGCGAGCGCGAGCGCTGCCCCTATGCGATCGTCGGCGAGGCGACCGAGGTCGAGGATCTGGTGCTCGAGGATGCCCGATTCGATGACCGACCGATCGACATGCCGTTGACACTCTTGTTCGGCGAGCCGCCGCGGATGCTCCGCGATGCGACCCGGCTGGCGGTGCCGAGCGGGCCGCTCGACCGCGCCGGGATGGATCCCGAAGAGGCCTTGACGCGCGTGCTGCGGTTGCCGACGGTCGCGAGCAAGGCGTTCTTGATCACGATCGGCGACCGGACCGTCACGGGTCTCGTTGCGCGCGATCAAATGGTCGGCCCCTGGCAGGTGCCGGTCGCCGATGTCGCCGTCACGCTGAGCGATTACCAGGGGGTGACCGGCGAGGCGATGGCGCTCGGCGAGCGCACGCCGGTCGCGCTGCTCGATTCCCCGGCCGCCGGTCGCCTGGCGGTCGCCGAGGCGATCACCAACATCGCGGCTGCCCCGATCGCCGCGTTGGGCGAGATCCGGCTGTCGGCGAACTGGATGGCCGCGGCCGGCCATCCCGGCGAGGATGCCCGCCTGTACGACACGGTGCGCGCGGTCGGGCTGGATCTGTGCCCGGCGCTGGGTATCGCGATCCCGGTCGGCAAGGACTCGATGAGCATGAAGACCGTGTGGGCCGCGCCGGACGGCACGACCCGCGAGATGGCGGCCCCTTTGTCGCTGATCGTGTCGGCCTTCGCGCCGGTTGGCGATGTCCGCGGTACCCTGACGCCGCAACTGCGCACCGACCAGGGCGAGACCGACTTGGTGCTGATCGATCTCGGTCAGGGCCGCAATCGGCTCGGCGGTTCGGCGTTGGCGCAGGTCTTCGAGCAGCTTGGCGAGGCGCCGCCGGATCTCGATGACCCGGCACGGCTGCGCGCGTTTTTCGCGGCGATTCAGGCGCTGCGTGCCGCGGGTCTGCTGATCGCCTACCACGATCGCTCCGACGGCGGCCTGATCGTCACCGCGTGCGAGATGGCGTTCGCCGGCCGCTGTGGTCTGACGCTCGAGCTCGACCACCTGGGGCTCGACGACCTGGCCGCCTTGTTCGCCGAGGAGCTGGGCGCGCTGGTGCAGATCCGCCGTCGCGACGCCGAGCGGGTGTTCGCGATCCTGGCCGAGCACGGGCTCGAACTCTTCAGCCGGGTCGTGGGTACCGTCGAGCAAGGCGACCAGATCCGCGTCCGGCGCCGTGGGCTGCCTGTCTTGCAGACCGAACGCTCGTGGCTGCAGCGGATCTGGAGCGAGACCAGCCAGGCGATCCAGGCGTTGCGCGATGACCCCGATTGCGCGGCCGAGGAATTCGCTCGGATCAGCGATGAGACCGACCCGGGCCTGTCGCCGCATCTGACCTTCGACCCGCAGGACGACCTCGCCGCCCCGTGGATCGCGTCCGGTGGGCGTCCGCGGGTCGCGATCCTGCGCGAGCAAGGGGTCAACGGCCAGATGGAGATGGCGGTCGCGTTCGAGCGCGCCGGGTTCGCGGCGATCGACGTGCACATGTCGGATATCGTCACGGGCCGGCTCGATCTGGCGTCGTTTCACGGGCTCGCCGCCTGTGGCGGCTTTTCGTTCGGCGACGTGCTCGGCGCCGGCGGCGGCTGGGCCAAGGGCATCCTGTTCAACGCTCGGGCGCGCGAGGTCTTCGCGGCCTTCTTCGGTCGTCCCGAGACCTTCGCGCTGGGCGTCTGCAACGGCTGCCAGATGCTGTCGACGCTGCACGCGCTGATCCCCGGCGCCGATCATTGGCCGCGTTTCGTCCGCAACCGCTCGGAGCAGTTCGAGGCGCGCCTGGCGATGGTCGAGGTAACGCCGTCGCCGTCGGTCCTGCTGGCGGGCATGGTCGGCTCGCGGTTGCCGATCGCCGTCGCGCATGGCGAAGGGCGGGCCGAGTTCCGCGATGCGGCGCATCTGGCCGAGGCCGGCGCCATCACCGCGCTGCGCTACATCGAACACGACGGCACGCCGGCCGAGCGCTATCCGGCGAACCCGAACGGCTCGCCAGGCGGGATCACCGGGCTGACCAGCACCGACGGGCGCGTGACCATCATGATGCCGCATCCGGAACGGCTGATTCGCACCGTCCAGCATAGCTGGCATCCCGACGACTGGGGCGCCGACGGCCCCTGGCTGCGGCTGTTCCGCAATGCCCGGGCCTGGGTCGGCTGACGATGTGTGCGTTACCCGTCGGGATCGATTTCTCGTGCGATGATCCGCTCGCTGATCGAGACCAACCCGAAGGGCTTCGTCGACCGCTTTGGCGATCGGGTCGCTCCGGTGCTCGCTGCGCGTGTGCTCGCACACCAGCGCCATGGCGCGCGCATCGCTTGGTTGACGCCTTCGCGTGCGCTCAGCCTACTCCTGTGGGCCCGTTGCGGACGCGCCGGGTGATCGATCGACGGACCATCCAGGATGCTCCATGCCCACATCGGTCACCGCCAAGCCACCTGACGGCGTTCTGGCCGCTCGTTCAGCAATCGTTCAGGTTTTTTCGGTTAGGATCACCGACAAGCACCGGCCAGAGGGAAGGCATGCCAGGTTGGCAACCACGCCGCACCTGAGCGGGCGCATGGCTTGGACCAGGAGAAATTGATGGTAAGGGCTGCTCGGGGTTCGCTCTCCGTGTCCCCCGCCTGCGCGGAAGGTCAGGGAGAGGTAGACCTCTATGGCGAGCGGTGTTTTCGAGATGAGAGGTGGCGATGATCCCCGCGTAGGAGAGCGGGAAATCGGGCGGTGCCCAGATCCCGGAATGCGTCTGACAACGATGCCATAACGTGTTAGAGGTGTGCGCGATGAGCCGTACTTTTGGACTCGTAGGTGCGACCGTCTTGGTTCTGATCCTGTTGCCGACGGCATCTGCCCAGCCGCCCCATCACGGCGGACTGCCGCCTGGGCTGCAGAAGAAACTCGAGCGGGGCGAACCTCTCCCACCTGGCTGGAGCGACAGAGCAGGCGTGTACGAGTACGGCTATGACCAGGCACCTTATGATCAATACGGTTATGGCCAATCGTATTACGATCCGTACGAGGCCGAGTATGTCGAAGATAAGGTTTATCGTGTGATCAGGGACCTGCGCGACATTGGGGACCTCCTGTCCCGGTAGAGGCGCCGAGCCGTCGATCTGCTGCGCGGCAGCGGCGCCACTATGATGAGTTATAGCTCGCACGAGCTGAACTCGCATTGATCAGGGCGATCCGGGAGATGACTCCGGCCGAGGTGATCGGCGAGCTCGAGACCGGAGCGCATTCGCTCACGAGCGAACGGGAGCCGGGTTCAGTCGCGATCAGCGACGCAGCACGCAGAAAGTCGCAAGTTGCGTCTTCGACTGCCGTGCCCGGCGTGTCGTCTCGACCGCGAGGGGCCGTCGAGCAGTGCCAAGGGGGTGGTGCGGCGGCTGGACCTGACCGGGCCTTTGTGGGAGCCTAGTCGAGCCCCTGGCCGAGGAAAAGCCTACTCGGCAAGCGTGAAAAGGAAGCCACGGATGCACGAGGATGGACACGGAAACAAGACCAAGTGACGGATAAGTCGGCACATGGCTGAGTCGGTCGGCGAATCCTCGTGTTATCCCGTGGCTTCTTTCATCCTTCGGGTGCCTTGCATGCGGGCATGACAGTCAGGCGGTAGCGACGGTTTGCCGGGGCATGTCGGATCCCTTGTGTTGCCGCCGCCTCGGCCCCGCGTGCGGAACAGGGCGGTGCTGCATTGCCAGGCATTGGAGCGACGAGGTCAACACCTACTCAAGAGAGGACCTGCACATGAAAGCAGCCATTGTGGTGATGTCCGATCCGCAGACCAACAGCGATGAGGCCCTGGGGCGCGTGTTCAATGCGCTCGGTGTCGCGTACGACTTCAAACAGAACGGGGACGAGGTCACGGTGATTTTCCTTGGCGCCGGTACCCGCTGGGCCGGGCAGGTGACAAAGGCCGATCACCCGCTGCATGGTATCTACAAGGCGGTCGAGGACAAGGTGGCCGGCGTCTCGGCAACCTGCTCGGATTTCTTTGGCGCCGCCGCCGACGCCGAGCAGGCCGGCTTCGCGATGCTCACCGACAACGCGGCGCCGGGAACCTCGGGTCTGCCCAGCCTGCGCGCGCTCGCGAGCCAGGGGTACCAGGTCATGATCTTCTGACGACCCGGCCAGCGCGCCGGTGCCGTGCCGGCGTCACGATGCCGGCCAGTCGCCGGTCCGTCTTGCGCCTTGGCGGTGACCGAGGATCCTCGGGGGCACCCGCGCGCCGGTGCCAGCGCTAGATCCCGGCCTCGTTGAGCACCACCAGCTCGCGCTCGGCCGCGGTGATCCGCACGCGGTAACCGGTGGCGGATGACGAAGAAGCCCCCATCCATGCGCCGCCGGAACAGTCGACGGGAGTCGACGTAGCCGCGGCCCATGATGTAGCAGGCGCCGGGCTCCGGCACCAAGATGTCCAGCACATTGACGTCGTGTAGCTTGCCATCGGAAAGATGGATGAAGGTCGGGATGTTGCCGCGCAGATCCAGCAGGGTATGAAGCTTCACAGCGGACTTGGTGGAGCGAAACAGCGCCCACGGAAACACCGACAGGCACAGATCGATGATGGAGGCGTCGAGCGCATAGGTGGTGTTGTCGAGCTCGAGCTCCAGATCCTCCTCGGCATACAGCGGGCGGGCGATGCCAATCAGCGCCTGAGCGAGGTCGGCATCGATGCGCCAATCGCGCCGTTCGTTGGCGTCGGCCAGGGTGCTTCGCGACACCTGACCACGAATGCCCATGTGCTAGAGCTTGTGTTTCTGGGCGCGCAGGCAGGCCTCGATGTCGCGCAGACTCTCGCGAAAGGTGAGCTGCGCAAACGCCATGCAAAGGTATTGATCGAGACAGGAGAAGGTCTTCGTGTAGCGGTTGCCGCCGTAGCGCGCGACGCAACGCCGGACGGTGTGCATAGGCAAACGATCGATGACCTGGGCGAAAACGAGCCGACCGACATGCATGAGGGCGTCCCCAAAATCCCTGAAACAGGACATTTCGGAGACCCCCGCGCCGCTTCAAATCGGTGACACCTAGAAATCGACCTTTTTGCATCGCTCTACGGATGGTTATGCGGCTAGGTGCAAAGTCTCCCCGGACAGTAGTGGCAGCAGGCAGAGGTGCTGTCTGAGAGATGGGCGGCTTGAATGCCCAGCCAAGAAGCGGTGTCGCACACGCGATAAGTCAGCGACGTATTGGAGCGGGCCAAGGAGGTACCAATCGACTGCTACCGCTTGACCGGCAAGCCGGCCGCCGAACTCAGGTGAAGGCACTCGGGTATGGCGTCGACACATCGCTCGACGAGCGTTGCACCAGGACCGAAGTGGCCAATCCTCCGCTCGCTAGTGGACAGCCAAAGGCGCCGACACTCCCACGCAACCGCGCATGCGCTCGGAATCCATGCGGGCCTGCGGGCACCTCTTCTCGCGCGACGGGCATCGCGCATCCGTCCATGCCCGGTTTCCCGGGCGATCAGGTCAAGGGTGGGCACATCGGTCATGCCGTTTTCAACTTGCGCACCAGCAGAGGTCTGACGTGAGCGCGGCTGTCCGTGATGAACTCGCGCACGAATGCGGTTCTCGGATGGGCACGAATGTCCTCGGGTGTGCCGACCTGCTCGATGCGCCCCATCGACATCACCACCACCAGATCGGCGAGTTCCATCGCCTCTTCCTGGTCATGAGTGACGAAGACCGTCGTGAGGCCGGTACGGTCGTGGATATCGCGCAGGCCGCCACGAAGCTCTTTGCGGACCTTGGCGTCGAGCGCGCCGAAGGGCTCGTCGAGGAGCAGCATGCGTGGCTCGATCGCCAGCGCGCGCGCGAGCGCAACGCGCTGGCGTTGTCCGCCCGAGAGTTGGTTCGGATAGCGCCGGCCGATGTCGGGCAACTTGATGAGTTCGAGGAGCTCTTGCACCCGCCGCGCGATCTCGGCCCTCGGCGGGCGCGTCCGGCGGGGGCGGGCGCGCAGTCCGAAGGCGATGTTGTCGAAGACCTTCATGTGCTTGAAGAGCGCGTAGTGCTGGAAGACGAAGCCCGCGCGCCGCTGTTGCACGGGCATGCCGGTGGCGTCCTGGCCATCGAACAGCACCCGCCCGGAGGTCGGGAACTCCAAGCCGGCGAGGATGCGCAGGAGCGTCGTCTTGCCTGACCCGGAAGGTCCCAAGAGCGCCACGAGCTTCCCGGTTGGGATGACGAGCGACACGGGGTGGAGCGCAGCGGTGGCGCCGAAGTCCTTGGAGATCTGGTCGATGTCGATGTTCATGGCGTCCTCCGTCAGTGGTGCCGGTGTGTGGCGGCGAGCTGGTCGGCATAGGCCACTTCCAGCAACGACTTCAAGGTGAGGGTCACGAGGGCGAGCAGCGTCAAGAGTGCGGCCATCGTGAAGGCTGCTACGGCCATGTACTCGTTGTAGAACATCTCGATCATCAGCGGCATGGTCGTGGTTTCGCCGCGGATCTTGCCCGAGACGACCGCGACCGCGCCGAACTCGCCCATCGCCCGGGCGTTGCAGAGCAGGACGCCGTAGAGCAGCGCCCATTTCACGTTCGGCAGCGTCACGGTGAGGAAGGTCCGCCAGCCGCTTGCCCCGAGTGTCAGCGCGGCCTCCTCCTCGGATCGCCCCTGTTCGACCATCAGAGGAATGAGTTCGCGCGCGACGAAGGGGAAGGTCACGAACATCGTGGCGAGCACGATGCCTGGCACGGCAAAGACGATCTGGTGACCCTGCGACACCAGCCATACACCGAAGGCCGAATGCGCGCCGAACAGCAACACGAAGCAGAGTCCAGCGACGACAGGCGAAATCGAGAAGGGCAGATCGATCAGCGTGATCAGGAATGCCTTACCCCGGAAATCGAACTTGGCAATGGCCCAGGCGGCGGCCAGACCGAAGACTGCGTTCAGCGGCACCGAGATCACGGCGACAAGCAGCGTGAGCCGAATCGCCGCCTGCCCCGACGGGCTGTCGAGCGAACGCACCGCCGCAGGAAGCCCCTGCCGCAGCGCCTCGGCAAAGACGGCGAACAGGGGGGCGAAGAGCAGGAAGCCGAGGGTCAGGAGTACGAGCCCGATCAGCGCTCGGCGCACCCAGATCGGCTCGTCGGTGGCCGCGCGGTGCCGCACGATGGGCGCGGTGCATTGTGCGGTCGGGGCGGGGGTTGCTTCAGCCATAGCGCTTGCGGCTCCACACCTGGATGAGATTGATGACCAAGAGCATCGCGAAAGAGATCGCCAGCATGGAGATGGCGATGGCTACGGCGCCGTCGTAATTGAACTCCTCGAGGCGGATGACGATGAGCAGCGGCGCGATCTCGGTTCGGTTGGGGAGGTTGCCGGCGATGAAGATGACCGAGCCGTATTCGCCGACCGCGCGCGCGAGTGCGAGCGCGAAACCCGTCAGCGCCGCGGGCAGCAGACTCGGCAGAACGACCTGCGCGAACGTGCGCAACCGTCCTGCGCCGAGCGTGGCCGAAACCTCCTCGACCTCCGTCTCGATCTCCTGTATCACCGGCTGGACGGTGCGCACCACGAAGGGCAGGCCCACGAAGACCAAAGCGACGAAGATGCCGAGCTGGGTATAGGCGACCTGGATGCCGATCGGCACGAGGAACTGGCCCAGCATCCCCTGCGGCACGTAGATCGCCGTCAGCGCGATCCCGGCGACCGCTGTCGGTAAGGCGAAGGGTAGGTCCACCGTGGCATCCAGGATCCGTCGCCCCCAAAAACGGTAGCGCACCAGCACCCAGGCGAGTGCCACGCCGAACACGAGGTTGAAGAGCGCCGCGTACAGCGAGGTCATGAACGACAAGGTCAGTGCGTTCCAGACGCGGCGCGTGTTCAGGATCCGCCAGATCTCGTCGAGGCCGATGTCGGCGCCGCGCAAGATCAGGGCGCCGATGGGGACGAGGACGATGATCGAGAGCATCGTCATCATCACCCCGAAAGCGAGCCCGAAGCCCGGCAGGGCCGAGGGCTCGCGCAAGCGCAGGGCGCGGGCCATGCTCACTCCTCGAAGATCTGGTCGAAGATGCCGCCGTCGCCGAAGTGCTCAGGCTGCACCGCGGCCCAGCCGCCATACCGGTTGACCGAGACGCGCTCGATCTCGGGGAACCGCTCGACATCCGCCGGATCGGCCGCAGAGGTATCGAAGCCGCGGTAGCCGTGCTTGAAGGTCAGGGCCTGTGCCGCAGGGCTGAAGAGGTATTGGAGATAGGCGCGTGCCGCGGCGGCCTGTTCATCGTTGTGCAGGTTGCCCTCGACCAGCGCGACGACCGGCTCGGCCAGGATCGAGACCGAGGGCAGGACGACCGCGAAGGTGTCGGTGCCGAATTCCGCGAGCGCGAGGAATGCCTCGTTCTCCCAGTTCAGCAACACGTCGCCGATGCCGCGCTGCACGAAGGTCGTGGTCGCCCCGCGCGCGGCGGTGTCGAGCACGGGAACGTTGCGGTAGACGTTGCCGACGAACTCGCGGATCTTCTCCTCGTCGCCGCCGAACTTCCGGTCGGCATAGGCCCAGGCGGCGAGGTAGTTCCAGCGCGCCACGCCCGAGGTCTTGGGGTTCGGCGTGATGACCGACACGTCCTCGCGCAGCAGGTCGTCCCAGTCCTTGATGTTCTTCGGGTTGCCCGCGCGGACGATGAAGACGATGGTCGAGGTGTAGGGCGCGGAATTCTCCGGCAGGAGTTCCTGCCAGTCTTGAGGCACCTTGCCCGTACGGCTGGCAACCGCGTCGATGTCGGCCGACATGGCCAGTGTCAACACCTGCGCGTCGAGCCCGTCGATCACCGCTCGTGCCTGCGCGCCCGACCCGCCGTGCGATTGCTGCACGCTGACCGGCGGGTTGCCTTGCGCCGTCCACCAGGTATTGAACAGTTCGTTGTATTCCCGATAGAACTCGCGCGTCGGGTCGTAGGACACATTGAGCAGGCGGGTCTCGGCCTGAGCGGCGGTCAGCGTCGATAAAGCCAGCGCGGTAGCAAGGATCAGGGGTCTGCTCGAGAATCTCATGGTCAAGGCCTCTGGTCGGCAGTGGATCGAAGGCCCGGAAGAATCCGGGGACCGCGATTAGAGCGCGTGCCCCCAGCGATGAGGAACGAACGAATTCTGCAAAGCTTATCAGCGGGTCGCGGCGAACATTGGGGTCGCCCATATTTCGTAGAGAAATAACATCATAACGATTATGTCGTTCCGGTTATTTCGCCGCTGCGTTAGCCTAGGCGCTTCGATCGCCATCCGAGATGTCCGCCGATGCCCCGACCCGTCCCCCGCCTCAACGGCTGTGCGCTGGTCGCGCTGTCGTTCGCCGAGGTCGCGGATGCCGGGCTGCTCGATCCCTGTCTCGAGGTCTCGTGCGCGCGCCACGAGGCCAGTGCTCCGGCTGGCGTTGGCGGCTATCGCCCGCCATTTGGCGAGGATGTCGGCCTCGATCTGTTTCCCCGCAAGGCGACCTAGGATGAACCTCCAACAATTGCGCATCGTGCGCGAGACCGTTCGCCGCCAATTCAACCTGACCGAGGTGGCCAGCGCCCTCTACACGGCCCAGTCGGGCGTGTCGAAGCACATCAAGGACCTGGAGGACGAGCTCGGTGTCGAGCTGTTCGTGCGGCGTGGCAAGCGGTTGCTCGGCTTGACCGAACCGGGCAAGGAGCTGATGCCGGTCGTCGAACGCCTCCTGCTCGACATCCAGAACGTCAAGCGCATCGGCGAGCAATTCGCGCAGCAGGACAAGGGGCGCCTGGCCATCGCCACGACCCATACCCAGGCCCGCTATGCGTTGCCACCGGTGGTGGCGCGGTTCAAGGCGGTATTCCCGAAGGTCGGTCTGGAATTGCATCAGTGCGGCCCGCGGGAGATCGTGGCCCTGTTGCGTGAAGGTCAGGTGGACATCGGTATTGCGACCGAGGCCCTGGCCACCGAGGACGACCTGGTGAGCTTCCCCTATTACCAGTGGCGGCACGCTCTGATCACGCCGGTGGGGCACGCGTTGGCCGAGCGGACGCCCCTGACACTCGCGGCGATCGCCGATCACCCGATCATCACCTACCATCCGGGTTATACCGGGCGTGCCCGCATCGACGCCGCCTTCGCCCGCGCCGGCTTGACCCCCGACGTGGTCATGACCGCGCTCGACGCCGACGTGATCAAGACCTATGTCGAACTCGGGCTCGGCATCGGCATCATCGCTGCGATGGCCTACCACCCGGTGCGCGACGCCGGTCTGCGGCGGCTCGATGCCGACGACCTGTTCGAGATCAACACCACCTGCGTGGCGCTGCGCCGGGGTCATTATCTGCGCGGCTACGCCCTGCGTTTCATCGAGTATTGCTCGCCCGAGTTGACCGAGGAGCGCATCAAGGAGGCCGTGCTCCCGCGTTCACCGATCCAGTGATGCCGCTATCGTCGGGCTCGGGCCAGCCCTTGCGCCCCAGCGCCTGGGGCTGGGAGGTCGTTTAGCGTCGCGCAACGTGAGCAGTGGATTCACGTGTCGATTGGCTTGGTTCTCAGACACTGGAGGTTGCATGACGAGCTCGTACGAAAATGACTTCCACGCCTGGGCCAGGCCGATGTCGGGTTACGGCGCGCGCCAGCCTACTCTTTGTCATGGACCGCCGTGTCGGCGCGCCTAACCCGACCTACGCGGCTCGTGGGCACCTTGAAAAATTCAAGGTGCCCGCGCGGGGCAAGGATGCCCCGCCATTTTCAGTCGCCTAAGCGATTGAAAATGCAGCGAAGCGGAAATCCCATTTTCGCTTCGCGTCTTGAGGAATTGCCCGGATGGCAAGTTTTCAAGGTCCCCTCGGATCGGTGCACGGCAAGGCCTGATCATCGCGCCGATTCGGTTTTCCCGCGATCAACTGCTTCCGCTGCCGGATCTTCTCGGCACCGCGCTCGGGCCGGGAACGACCGCGGACTAGGCCGGCGCGCGGCCAGTTGTCGACTCGTCCGTCGCGGGTGGGTCGATCTCGATCATGCCGGCCCCGACCGTGTTGTTGGTGCTCTCGTCGATCAGGATGAAGGCCCCGGTGGCGCGGTTGATGGCGTAGGGGTCGGGGAAGATCGGCTGGGCGAGCCTCAAGGTCAGGCGGGCGATGTCGTTCATCTCCAGTTGGGTCGCCGGCTCGCGCGCGAGGCTGTTCACATCGAGGCGGTATTCGATCCGCGCGACCTTGGCCCGGACCTCGCGGGTCGTGTGACGGAGCAGGTAGGGTCGGGCCGGGGAGAGCGGTGCCTCGCCGAGCCAGCAGACGAAGGCCGTGATCTCCTTGGTGGGGCTCGGTGCCTCGTGCGGTGCGACCAGCATGTCGCCGCGGGAGACGTCGATCTCGTCCTCCAGCAGCAGCGTGACCGACTGCTCGTGGATGGCCTTGGGCTGGCTGATGCCGCCGATCTGGATGTCCTTGATGCGGCTGGACTGCCCCGAGGGCAGGACGGTCACGGCACTGCCGCGGGCGATGGCGCCCGACTCGACTCGTCCCGAGAAGCCCCGGTAGTCGTGCAGTGCCGGGTTGAGCGCCGCGCGCGGGCGGCAGACGTACTGAACGGGAAACCGGAAGGCCTCGGGGCGCTCGGTGTGGGCGGCCGGGGTGGTCTCCAGGATCTCGAGCAGCGTCGGTCCGTGATACCAGGCGAGCGCCTGGCCGCGCTCGACGACCATGTCGCCCCGGAGGGCCGAGATCGGGATGAAGCGCACGTCGCCGATGCCGAGTCGGTCGGCGAAGGCCAGGTAGTCGGCGCGGATCGCCTCGAACGCCGGCTGGTCGTAGTCGACCAGGTCCATCTTGTTGACCGCGACGACCAGGTGCGGGATGCCGACTAGATGGGCGATGTACGAATGGCGCCGGGTCTGCGTCAGCACACCCTTGCGGGCATCGACGAGGAGGATCGCGAGGTTCGCCGTCGAGGCGGCGGTGACCATGTTGCGGGTGTACTGCTCATGACCTGGCGCATCGGCGATGATGAACTTGCGCTGACCGGTCGAGAAGTAGCGGTAGGCGACGTCGATCGTGATGCCCTGCTCGCGCTCGGCCTGGAGGCCGTCGGTCAGCAGGGACAGGTCCAGCTCGCCGAGGCCACGGCGGCCGGAGGTCTCGCGGATGGCGCTCAAGGTGTCGGCGAGGATCGCCTTGGTGTCGAAGAGCAGCCGGCCGATCAGCGTGCTCTTGCCGTCGTCGACGCTGCCGCAGGTGAGGAAGCGCAGCAGGCCGTTGTCGCGCTCGGCGAGCGCGGACAGGGCGGAGGTGTTGGGTAGGGCGGACATGGGTGGCTCCTGAATCTGGGTCGGGTGATCGGGGGGCCCGGGGCCGCTCAGAAGTAGCCGGCCCGCTTGCGCTCTTCCATCGCCGCCTCGCTGGTCTGGTCGTCCAGGCGTGTGGCGCCGCGCTCGCTCAGGCTGGTGACCGCGGTCTCGGCGAGGATCTTGTCGATCGTGTCGGCGTCGGATTCGACCGGGGCCGTGCAGGGGATGTCGCCGACGGTGCGAAAGCGCACGCGCAGGCTCTCGACCCGTTCGCCGGGGCGGGCCGGGGTCAGCGCGGTCACCGGCCGCAGCCGGCCGTTGGCGCGCACGACCCGCCGGGTATGAGCGAAGTAGATCGACGGCAGCTGGAGTCCTTCCCGGCCGATGTATTGCCAGACGTCGAGTTCGGTCCAGTCGCTGATCGGGAAGGCGCGGATGTTCTCGCCCTTGTGGGTGCGTGCGTTGTACAGGCTCCAGAGCTCTGGGCGTTGGTTCTTCGGGTCCCATTGGCCGAACTCGTCGCGGAAGCTCATGATCCGCTCCTTGGCGCGGGCCTTCTCCTCGTCGCGGCGCGCCCCGCCGATGCAGGCATCGAAGCCGAACTCCTCGATCGCCTCGAGGAGCGTGACCGACTGGTGCCTGTTGCGCGATTCGTCGGGATGTTTCAGCACCACGGTGCCGCGGGCCATCGAATCCTCGACCGAGCGCACGATCAACCGTGCGCCGAGCTCGGCGGCCCGCAGATCGCGGAAGGCGACGACCTCCGGGTAGTTGTGGCCGGTGTCGATGTGCAGCAGCGGGAACGGGAAGCAGCCGGGACGGAAGGCCTTCTCGGCGAGCCGCAGCAGGCAGATGGAGTCCTTGCCGCCGGAGAAGAGCAGCGCGGGGTTGGCGCACTGACCGGCGACCTCGCGCAGGATGTGGATCGCGTCGGCCTCCAGCCAATCGAGGTGGCTCAGCGTCTCTTTGGTCAGGGTGGTCATGGTGTTGTGCGTCAGCCCATGGGGTTGCGATGTCTCGCAGATCCGGTCTTCGAGGCCCGGATCCTTCAGTTTCCGTGTCCAATCCGCATGCATCGGGCGGCTCCAATCTCGTGTGTTGGCTGGAATGACTGGCCGGCGGGGGCGAGCCGGTGCCGGCCGGGGAGGTGCGGCGTCAGGGGGGCGTAGACGGCTTCCCGGAAGCGCGGCAGGCCGACCCGCCGCAGGGTGTCGATGAAAGGCTCGCGCGGGTGGCGGAGTTGCTGGTAGGTCTCGATCAGACGCGCGACAGCGCCCGGGATCTCTGCGGCCGCGAGTGCCGGGCCGAGGATCTCGGCAAGATGGGTGACCTGCCCCGTCTCGCCGCCGAGCGCGATCTGAAACCCGTCCTGGCCGCCTTTCTCGACCCCGCGCAGGCCGATCTGGGCGACGCCGTGGTGCGCGCAGCCGTTCACGCAGCCCGAGACGTTGAGCGTCAATTCGCCGATGTCCTGAATCAGGGCGGGATCCGCGAGGCGGTGCTGGATCGCGCGGGCGAGGCTGGCGGTCTCGGCCTTGGCCAGGTCGCAGTAACGCCCGCCCGGGCAGGCGGTGATGTCGGTTGCGAGGCCGCGATGGGGCTCGGCGAGGCCGGCTCGGAGCGCCTGCTCCCAGAGCGCGAAGAGGTCGCGTTGGGCGACGTGGGCGAGCACCAGGTTCTGCTCGCGGGTCACGCGTACCTCACCGAAGCTGTAGGCCTCGGCCCAGCGGGCGACTTGCTCCATTTGCTCGGTCGTCAGGTCGCCGGGGGCCGTCGCTGGACCCTTGGTCGACAGGGTGACCAGGGCGAAGCCGGTCTCCCGGTGGGCCTGCGTGTTGCGCTGTACCCACGCGGCGAACGCCGGGTTCGCGGCGAGGTGTCGGTGATATCGAATGTCGTCGCGCGGATCGGGCCGGTAAGCGGGCGGAGCGAAGAGCGCCTCGACCTGGCTCAGCTCGGCCTCGCTGAGCGTCAGCCGCCCGTCTGCGAGGCCGGCCCACTCCTGACGCACCAGGTGTTGGATCTGGTCCCGGCCAACCGTCTGCACCAGGGTCTTCAAGCGCGTCTTGTACGGGATGCCGCGCCGTCCGAGGCGGTCGTAGACGCGCAGGACCGCCTCGGCGTAGCTCCGCAGGTGCGGCCAGGGCAGGAAGTCCTCGATCTCCTCGGCGAGGGCTGGATTGCGTCCCAGCCCACCACCGATGACGACGCGGAAGCCGAGCGCGCCGTCGGCATCGTGGTGCAGCTCGAACCCGAGGTCGTGGACCCGGATCAGCGCCCGATCGAGCGGCGACCCGGTCACGGCGATCTTGAACTTGCCCGGCAAGTTGTCGAAGGCCGGGTGCATCAGGCTCCAGCGGCGCAGGATCTCGCACCAGGGGCGCGGATCGGCCCGCTCGTCGGCCGCCGCGCCGGCCAAGGCATCGGTCGTGATGTTGCGGATCGTCGGCCCCGAGGTCTGGATGCTGTAGAGCCCGACCTCGGCCAGTTCGGTGAGGATCGCCGGCAGATCCGCCAGTGTGACCCAATGGAGCTGGACGTTCTGGCGTGTCGTGAGGTGAGCGTAGCCGCGATCGTACTGACGGGCGATTCGGGCCAGGCGGCGCAGCTGCCGGCTCGCCAGGCGACCATACGGGATGGCGACCCGCAGCATGGGCGCCTCCCGCATGAAATAGAGCCCGTTGCGCAGCCGTAGGGGTCGGAACGCGTCCTCGGACAGCGTCCCGGCCTGGTACTGGGCGAGCTGATCGAGGAACCCGGTCAGTCGCGCATCGATGCGCTGTTGCTCGTCTGGCGTGTATCGTTCCATCTCGGCGCTCGCGGTTGGTTCGTTCGGTGCTTTATCCCGGGCCTGGCCGGATCCTGGCGGTCGGCCCGCGCGGTGCGACGGCGACCGACCTGGGGGTGTTGCGACGAGATGTTATTGACAGGAGTTTTGAAAAAGAAGGAATTTGAAGTTAGATTGATATGAAAAAAAGTTATTTGTTTTTCGCGAGGACCGATGAACCTACAACAACTGCGTTATGTGCAGGAGGTTGCTCGCCGGGGCCTGAACGTCTCGGAGGCGGCGGCGGCCCTGCATACATCGCAACCGGGGATTTCCAAGCAGATCCGCCAGCTCGAGGCCGAGCTCGGCATCGAGATCTTCGAGCGCCACGGAAAGCGCCTGGTGGAGGTCACGGAGCCGGGGCGTCAGGTGCTCGCGATCGCGTCGCGCTTGTTGGGAGAACTCGACAACCTGCGTCAGGTCGGGCGCGAGTTCAGCGACGAGAACAAAGGGCGCCTGGCCATCGCGACGACCCACACGCAGGCGCGCTACGCGTTGCCGGAGGCGATTCGTGACTTCATCGCGGCCTACCCCGACGTGGAACTCTCGCTGCATCAGGGCAACCCGCGACAGATCTGCGAGATGGTGCTCGAGGGCGAGGCGGACCTCGCGATCGCGACCGAGGCCCTCGCCGACTATGCGGACCTGCTGGTCCTGCCCTGCTACAGTTGGAATCGCGTCGTCGTTGCCCCGCTCGGTCACCCGTTGCTCGCGACCCCGTTGCTGACGCTGGAGAATCTCGCGCTCTGGCCGATCGTGACCTATGACCTGGCCTTCGCCGGGCGCCGCCAGATGGATCGGGCCTTCGAGGCGCGTGGGATCGCACCGAAGGTGGTGTTGAGCGCCGCCGACGCCGATGTCATCAAGACCTATGTCCGCATGGGGCTGGGTCTCGGCATCGTTGCGCGAATGGCTTACGATCCCGAGCAGGACGCCGACCTCGGGATGCTCGACGCTGCCCATCTGTTCGCGGCCAACGTCACCGGCATCGGGCTGCGCAGGAACGCCTGGCTGCGCGGCTTCGTCTACGCCTTCATCGAGCGCTTCGCGCCGCATCTGACGAGGGCGGTCATCGAACGGACGATGGCCGGCGGCGGCAGCGCCTTCGACATCTGACCGCGGGGTGTGGTCCCAGGGCCATGCGTGGCGTCCGGCATCCTGTCCGCCGAAGCACCGCGCGGCACCGCGAGGTCACGGTGCCTCTCGTTCCTGTCCAAGCGAGGGAGGCTTGCGGCGACGCCGCCCACTGCCCGCCATGCGTCGGAACGCATGGCCAGGCCGAGGCCTGGCCATTCTGTTCAGGTCAAGGCATCGGCCCAGATGTTTCGCGCCCAGCCCAACGCATAATCGGCCTCGAACCGATTGCGTGCCGGCGACAGGCCGCCCGCCCCAGGGACGTGACAACGCTGGTCGGAAACTGGTGTATCTTTATCCCATTGGGGTGCAGGTCGTGTTGCTGGTGGCCGGCTGGGCGATATGAGCGCCGAGTTGCGCCTCGCGGTCCCGCCGTGTGAGCGACGGGGCGACGATCCGATGTGCCTGTGGAGATGACAGCATGAGCACTCCTGCGCGCGTGGGCCGCGGGCTTTCCTCCCTCCCCGTATCACGGACCGACACCGACGCCTCCTGGCTCGATGCCGAGGCGATTGCCGCCGTCCTCGCCGACGACCGTCGTGAGGAGGCCGGGCGGGTTCGTGAGATCCTGGCCAAGGCACGCGAACTCGGGGGGCTGACCATCGAGGATGTCGCCGCCCTGATCCAGATTCAGGATCCCGCGCTGCTCGATGAACTCTTTGTCTCTGCGCGCTGGGTCAAAGAGGCGATCTACGGCAAGCGCATCGTCCTCTTCGCCCCGTTGTACATCTCCAATCTCTGTGGCAACGCGTGCAGTTACTGCGCCTTCAGCAAAGACAACACCGCGCTCAAGCGTCGCGCCCTGTCGCTCGACGAGATCGAACGCGAGGCTGAAGTCCTGATCGCGCAGGGACACAAGCGGCTGCTGCTGGTCGCCGGCGAATCCTATCCGAATGGGCTGAGGTCCGTTCTGGATGCGCTGGAGGCTATCTATGCGCTCAAGATTGGCTCCGGCGAGATCCGGCGTATCAATGTCAACCTGGCGCCCCTCTCGGTCGAGGAATTCCGCCAGCTCCATGCCATCGGCATCGGCACCTACCAGCTCTTCCAGGAGACCTACCAGCGCGACCTCTATGCCGCCGTTCATCTGGCGGGCAGGAAACGCGACATGGATTGGCGCCTGACCGCTCCCGACCGGGCCATGCAGGCGGGCATCGACGACATCGGACTCGGCGTGCTGCTCGGCCTGGGCGACTGGCGCTTCGACGTGCTGGCGCTCATGGCCCATGCGGCGCATCTCGAAGCCACCTTCGGCGCCGGTTGTCACACCATCAGCGTGCCGCGTATCGAGCCTGCTCACGGCTCGCTGCTCTCGCAATCGCCGCTGCATCCGGTGTCGGACGCGGACTTCAAGAAGCTGGTCGCTATCCTGCGCCTCGCCGTCCCCTACACCGGCCTCATCATGTCGACCCGGGAGACGGCGCAGATGCGGCGCGCGACCTATGCCCTCGGCGTGTCGCAGATCTCGGCGGGCAGCCGCACCAACCCAGGCGGCTATGCCGCCCATGCCGAGACCGTCGCCTTGCCGGACGAGGGCGCGTTGGAAGACTTCGACGCCAGCCAGTTCTCGCTCGGCGATCACCGGCCGCTCGACGAGGTGGTGCGCGAGCTGGCCGAGCTGGGCTATACCCCGTCCTTCTGCACGGCCTGCTATCGCAACGGACGCACCGGCGAGGACTTCATGCACTGGGCCAAGAGCGCTGACATCAAGGCCAAATGCGGACCTAATTCGGTTGGCACCTTCATGGAGTATCTGCTCGATTACGCCCAGCCGGAGACGGTTCTGGCCGGTGAGGCGGCTATCGCGCGCGATCTGGCCGAGATGGCCGATGCCGACCGCCGCGTCGCGAATCTGATCTTGGACCGGGTTCGCCACGGAAAGCGCGACGTCTTCTGTTGAGATGGGCGCCGGAGATTCGCGCGGATCGATCGCACCCGGCATGCGGATCGAGCGAGATCTGCTCGGTGAGCTGGCCGTGCCGGCCGACGCCTATTACGGCATCCACACGGCCCGTGCGCTCGTCAACTTCCGGCTGTTGGGGCGGCCATGCCGTCCCGAGCTGATCCGGGGCGTGGCGCAGGTCAAGCTGGCCTGCGCCCGCACCAATGCCGAACTCGGGTTCTTGCCGACGGAAGAGGCTGAGGCCATGCTCACCGCCTGCCGCGAGATCGTCGCCGGTAAGCTGCATGAGTGGATCCAGGTCGATGCCCTCCAGGGCGGAGCCGGCACCTCGCTCAACATGAATCTCAATGAGGTGATCGCCAACCGGGCGGAGGAACGGCTCGGCGGACCGCTTGGGCGTTACGAGCGCGTTCACCCCATCGATCAGGTCAATCTGCACCAGTCGACCAACGACGTCTTCCCGACCGCGCTCAAGGTCGCGGCGCTTCAGGCACTGGACCGGCTGGAACAGGCCATCGCCCGCTTGCAGTCGGCCTTCCAGGCTCAAGAGCAGGCCCACGAAGGCCTCGTCAAGATGGGCCGGACCCAGTTGCAGGACGCTTGCCCCATGACCGTCGGCGCGGCTTTCGGCGCCTGGTCCGAGGCCTTCGCCCGCGACCGCTGGCGCGTCTTCAAGTGCAAGGAGCGGCTGCGTGTGGTCAACCTGGGCGGGACCGCGATCGGCACCGGACTGACCGCGCCGCGCGACTACATCTTCCGCGTCACCGACCGGCTGCGCGAGGAGACCCGACTCAACCTCGCCCGCGCCGAGAACCTGCTCGACGCGACCCAGAACGCCGATGCCTATGTCGAGGTCTCAGGCATCCTCAAGGCCCACGCGGTCAACCTCTACAAGATCTCGTCCGACCTGCGCCTGCTGGCATCCGGCCCACGGACGGGACTGTCCGAGCTGCGCCTGCCGGCGGTCCAGGCCGGCTCCAGCGTCATGCCGGGCAAGGTCAATCCGGTCATCTGCGAAGCTGCGACCCAGGCAGCGATGACCGCGGTGGGCAACGACGCGATGATCACCCAGGCTTGTCAGTCGGGTCAGCTGGAGCTCAATGCCTTTCTGCCCCTGGTCGCCAATGCGTTGCTGGAGATGCTGGCGGTCTTGGAGCACGCCGATTCAAGCCTGGCGGAACGCTGCGTCGCGGGTATCGAAGTGAATGCCGATCACTGCCGCGAGCAGGTCGAACGCTCCTGGGCGGTCGTCACGGCACTGGTGCCGGCGCTTGGCTACGAGACGGCGTCCGGGATCGCAAAGAGGGCGGCCGAAACCGGCCAGAGCGTGCGTACCCTGGCCTTGGAGCAAGGAGTGCTCGATGCATCGACACTGGATCGGCTTCTGTCCCCGGCCGCCATGACGGCGCTCGGATTCAGGTAGTTCGGATGGATCCGTCCGGAATTGCCCAACCGGGGATCGACGATCGGCATTGCGCAACCGCTCTCGCCCCTATCACCCCGTTCCGCGAGCCTCCTCCATGCTGGACACGCCCAAGAGTTTGCGTCTGCACATCGGTCTCTTCGGTCGCCGCAATGTCGGCAAATCAAGTCTGATCAATGCCCTATTGGGGTTTCCGCTGTCGATCGTCTCCGCGGTGGCGGGCACCACGACCGACCCGGTCGAGAAGGCGTGCGAGCTGCCGCCGCTCGGCCCGGTGGTCTTCGTCGATACCGCCGGGATCGACGACGAAGGCGAGCTGGGCGGTCTGCGTAGGGCCAAGACCGCCGGGGTGCTGGAACGGGTCGACATCGCGCTACTGGTTTGCGATGAGCGCGGCTTCGGTGACGATGAACGGGCACTGATTGGCCAGCTTCAGGAGCGCCAGACGCCAATCCTCTGCGTGCTCAACAAGAGCGACCTCGGCGAGGTTTCGGATGCCGGGATCGCCGCGTTGCTGGGCGAATGCGGCGAGGTGGTGCGGGTCTCGGCGCTCGCAAACCAGAACATCGACGCGGTGAAGGAATCCATCATCCGCCTGGTGCCTGAGGACCACCTGCAGGAGCCGCCGCTGGTCGCCGACCTCATCCAGCCCGGCAGCACGGTCGTGCTGGTGGTTCCGATCGACCTTGGCGCGCCCAAGGGACGGTTGATCCTGCCCCAGGTCCAGGTGATCCGCGAGGCGCTGGATGCCGACGCCATCTGCACCCTGGTCAAGGAACGCGAGCTGTCGGCCATGTTCGAGGATCGGCGCACGCCGCCCGCGCTGGTGATCTGCGATTCGCAGGTGGTGATGAAGGCGGCAGCCGACACCCCGCCCGAGGTGCCGCTTACCACCTTCTCGATCCTGATGGCGCGCTTCAAGGCCGATCTGGTCAAGCTCTGCGCTGGCGCGGCCATGATCCATCGGCTCGAGCCGGGCGATCGGGTGCTGATCGCCGAGGCCTGCACCCACGACCTCATCTGCGACGACATCGGGCGGGTCAAGATCCCGCGCTGGCTGCGCCAGTTCGTCGGCGGCGAACTCCAGATCGATTTCAGCAGCGGTAAGCATTTTCCGGAGGAGATCGGTCACTATGACCTCATCATCCAGTGCGGCGCCTGCATGGTGACGCGCAAACACATGCTCTCCTGGCTTTATCGTGCCGAGCGCGAGGGTGTGCCCATGACCAACTATGGTGTGGCCATCTCGCTGTTGCAGGGCGTGCTGCCGCGCTCGCTGCACTGTTTCCCGGCGGCCATGCAGGCTTATCAGGACGCCTGCGCGGCGGAGGTGCCGGGATGACCAGGCTCGACGAGCTGCTGCAACAGGAGGCGTTCACCGACGCCGACATCGTGCGGCTGCTGGGACTGACGGAACCCGATGACTGCGAGCGGCTGCGTCGCACCGCCTATGATCTGACGACCCGGTTCATCGGCGACAAGGTCCATTACCGCGGCATCGTCGAATTCTCCAACCGCTGCACGCTGAACTGCCGCTACTGCGGCATCCGTCGCGACAACCGGGATCTGGAGCGTTACGACCTGAACCGGGAACAGATTATCGAAAGCGCCATCTGGGCGGCGGAGAACCACTATGGGTCGGTTTGTCTCCAGGCCGGCGAGCGGCGCGACGAGTCTTTTGTCGCGTTCGTCGAGGACTGCATCCGCGAGATCCGCGCCGGCACGGTCTCGGAGCATCTGCCCGAGGGCGCCAGCATTACGCTCTCGCTCGGCGCGCAGTCATCCGAGACCTACCAGCGCTGGCGCGAGGCCGGTGGCGAAGCGGAGTGCATGCGCTATCTGTTGCGCATGGAGACCTCGAATCCGGCACTCTTCTCGCGGCTCCACCCGCACGACTTCGCCCACGAAAAAGCCTACGCCTCACGCATCCGGGCGCTGGAGAACCTGCGCGCCGCCGGGTTCCAGGTCGGCACCGGCGGCATGATCGGTCTACCGGGTCAGACACTCTCCGATCTGTGCGCCGACATCCGTTTCTACCAGCGCCTGGACGTCGACATGCTCGGCATGGGGCCTTACATCCTTTCGCGCGGCGGCGACATGCGCGATGAGGGAATGCTGGATCCTGGCCCATTGCTGCAACTCGCGCTCAACATGCTGGCGGTCTGCCGCCTGGTGCTGCGGGATGTCAACATCGCCGCGGCGACTGCGCTGCAAGTCCTGGCCGAGGATGGACGCGAGCAGGGCATTGCTCATGGCGCCAACATCCTCATGCCCAATATCACGCCGCGCGCGGTGCGCCGGCGCTATCAGCTCTACGACGACAAGCCCTGCATCGACGAGGAGCCGACCGACTGCCGAGCCTGCCTGGCAGGACGCATCCAACGCATGGGGCGGCGGGTGGGCTGGAACGAGTGGGGCTGCTCGCGGCATTTCCACCGCCGCATGCGGCGGCCGGGCGGGACGGTTCCGGTTCCAAGGCGGGAAGCGCCTTCGGCGCTCGCGGGGATCCCGATTCAGCTCGGTTCGGTGCGCGCCACATCCGTCTCCGACCTGGGTGCTCCGCAATATCGACGGTTGCAAAAGTAATCGCAGGCGGCTCGCTGCGACACGCTGCAAGGACGTCCGTGTCAGCTCGACGGCGGGATCCCCCCCGCCGACGGTCGCCGCGAGCCGCCTCCGATGACTTTCGGGACGATTGATAGCCCGAGCATGGCGGCCGATCATGGGCGCGGTTTTGGTGGTGATTCGAACGCGCAACACTCACCCTTTTCACCCAATCGATCGCACAAGCCGCTTGTATGACGCAATTATTTCGGCATACCATCCAATCTTGGGGTATTTAATATTTGCATTGATATACCCAATGACGCTTCCCCGTTCGCCGCAATGTCGCAACCCCGTCGGTTACCGGGTTCCTTACTGGCCATTTTCGCTTCTGCGTCGTTCCGGCTTCACACCTTGGGGAGCAAGGCGCGAGGGCTGGCCACTCTGTATCGGCCTCCTTGCTTGTGTTCAACATGACAGCGTGCTTTTTCAACGAAATCGCGCACGCGGCGGGGGCCCTGATGCTGTTGACCAGTCAAGACAATGAAAAGGCCATCATCAAGGATCTGATGAAAACGATGGACGCTGAGCGATTAGAGCTCATCCCACTCCTTCTGGCGATTCAGGACGAATTCGGCTACGTCTCCGAATTCGCGATGCAATTCATCGCCAACGAGCTGAGGATCCCCGCCAGCGAGATCTATGGCGTCGTGACCTTCTTCCACTTCATCAACAAGAAGCCGAAGGGTAAGTTCATCATTCGGCTCAGCCGCGACATGTCCTCGATCATGAAGGGTGCCAAGTCGGTCGCGCGCCAGTTGCGCAACGATCTGGGTATCCGTTTCGGCGAGACCACCCCCGATGGCATGTTCACTCTCGAATGGACGAGCTGCATCGGTATGAACTATCAGGCTCCGGCCATGATGGTGAACAACGAGGTCTTCTCGAATCTGACCCCGCCGATGGTCCATCGCATCATCGAAGACTGCCGTCAGGAGCTCTACGCCCACCGTCCCACGGTCGGCAATGTGGGCGAAACCCATGCCAGTATGATGAGTTATAGCTCGCACGAGCTGAACTCGGGGTTGATCAGGGCGATCCGGGAGATGACCCCGGCCGAGGTGATCGGGGAGCTGACCGTCTCGGGTCTCAAGGGGCGTGGTGGTGCTGGCTTCCCCACCGGCGTCAAGTGGAACCTGGCGGCCAAGGCCGAGGGCGATGTCAAGTACATCATCTGCAATGCCGACGAGGGCGAGCCCGGCACCTTCAAGGACCGGATCATCCTTGGCAAGTACGCCGATCTGGTGTTCGAAGGGATGACCCTGGCCGGCTATGCCGTCGGGGCGACCGAAGGCATCGTCTATCTGCGCTATGAATACACCCATGTGCGGCCACACCTGGAAGCCGCTCTGGCCGCTCGGCGTCAGGCGAATCTGCTTGGTCGGAACATCCTTGGCAAGGAGGGATTCTCCTTCGACATCCGCATCCACATGGGCGCTGGGGCTTACGTGTGCGGCGAGGAGACGGCGCTGATCGAGAGCTTGGAAGGCCGTCGTGGCCAACCGCGCAACCGTCCGCCCTATCCGGTCGAGAAGGGCCTCCATGGCCGCCCGACCGTGGTCAACAATGTCGAAACCCTGGCCACGGCCAGTTGCATCGTCGCCCGTGGGGCCAAGTGGTTCACGAGCATCGGTACCGAACGCTCCAAGGGCTTCAAGCTGTTTAGCGTCTCGGGTGACTGTGCCCGTCCCGGTGTCTACGAGCTGCCCTGGGGCATGACGGTTCAGCAGCTGCTCGAGCTCGTCGACGGTGCCGGCGCCAAGGCGGTCCAGGTCGGCGGTTACACCGGCGAGCTGGTCCCGGCCGGCGAGTTTGGGCGCGTCATGGGTTATGAAGACCTGGGCATCGGTGGCTCCATCATCGTCTATGGCCAGGGGCGGGACATGTTGGAGGTCGCCGAGAACTACTTGGAGTTCTTCGTCGAGGAGTCCTGTGGTCAGTGTACCGGTTGCCGCATCGGCAACGCGAAGCTGCTGGATGGCGTGCATCGGCTCCAGAAAGGGACCTGCTCGAACCGCTACCTCAACGACCTGATCGGGCTCAGCCATAGCATCAAGACCACCTCCAAGTGCGGTCTGGGTCAGGCGAGTCCCGATATCTTCATCGCCATCAACGAGCACTTCAAAGAAGAGATCATGGCGCGCCCGGTCCTGGCGGCCTGACGATGGACAGGAGCAACGAACAGATGATGACCACTCCCATGCGCACCCTATCCTGGCCTCGCCATGGCACCCTCGTGCCGGATCTGGACGCGCCCAAGATCGCGATCTCCATCGACGGCATCGAGCTTCAGGTTCCTCAGGGGGGCACCATTCTCGACGCCGCTCGCCAGGTGGGCGTGCGGATCCCGACCCTCTGTCATCACGATGACCTCTGCACCGCCAGCGTTTGCCGCATTTGTGTCGTCGAGGTGGAGGGGATGCGCCATTTGCAGGCATCCTGCGCCGCACCGATCATGCAGTCGATGCGAATCAAGACCAACACCGCCAAGGTCCGCTCGGCGCGCCGCCACATCATCGACCTTCTACTGTCCGAGCACTATGGCGACTGCAACACCTGCAAGCGCAACAACAATTGCGAGCTACAATCCTTGGCGGTCGAGTACGGCGTGGATTTCTACCGCTTCGGCCATCCGACCGAGCCCAAATTCGCCATCGACCGGTCTAGCAGCTCGATCGTTCGCGACATGAACAAGTGCGTGCTCTGCCGGCGCTGCGTGCGTGCCTGCGACGAGCTCCAGGGCGTCAGCTGTCTCACCGTCGCCAGCCGCTCGGCTCGCTCGCACGTCTCGACCTTTGGCAACAAGCCGCTCTCCGGCGCGGTCTGCATCAACTGCGGTCAGTGCATCAACCACTGTCCGACCGGCGCCCTGACCGAGCAGGATCAGACCGACGAGGTCTGGTCGATGATCGACGATCCCTCGAAGCACGTCGTGATCCAAACCGCTCCCTCGCCGCGTGCCGGCATGGGCGAGTGTTTCGCGCTGGAGCCGGGTACCCCGGTCACCTACCAGCTCAATACCGCGCTCAAGCGGATGGGATTCAACGCCGTTTTCGACACCAACCATACGGCCGATCTCACCATCATCGAGGAAGGCACCGAGCTGATCCTGCGGCTCTACAAAGCGCTGGTGCAAAAGGACCCCGACGTCAAGCTGCCCCAGTTCACCAGCTGTTCGCCGGGTTGGGTCAAGTACATGGAGCATTTTTGCGCCGACATGCTCGACCATCTGTCCTCGGCCAAGAGCCCGCAGCAGATGTTCGGCTCCTTGTTGAAGACCTATTATGCGGAGAAGAAGGGCGTCGACCCCTCGAATATGGTCGTCGTCGCGCTCATGCCCTGCACCGCCAAGAAGTACGAGTGCAACCGACCCGAGATGAATTCCAGCGGCTACAAGGACGTGGATTACGGTCTGACCACTCGCGAGTTGGCGCGCATGATCAAGGAGTCGGGCATCGACCTGCCCAAGGTGCCAGAGACCGGCTTCGACGATCCATTCGGCGAGGCCTCCGGCGCCGGCGTCATCTTCGGCGCGACCGGCGGTGTCATGGAGGCGGCGTTACGGACCGTGATTGAGATGGTCACCGGCAAGGCGGTCGAGGACTTCTACGACCATGCGAATATCCTCCCGGTGCGCGGAATCGACGGGGCGCGCCTGGCTGAGATCCCGATCAGCGAAGTCGGCCCCGTGCCGGATCTGATCAAGCACCTGGTCCCGGATTGGGATTGGCTCAAGGGCGCGAGCCTCAAGGTCGGCGTGGTACACGGCACGGCCAATGCACAACGGGTCATCGAGGACATCCGGGCCGGAGGACCTTTCAGCGAGTGTCATTTCATCGAGTTCATGGCCTGCCCTGGCGGCTGCCTCGGCGGTGGCGGTCAACCCATCCCCACCAATGCCAAGATCCGAGCGAAGCGCTCCCAGGCCCTCTATCGGATGGACACCAACAGCGAGGTGCGCAAGTCGCATGAGAATCCGGCGGTGCTCAAGCTCTATCAGGAGTTCCTGACCGACGGTCCTTGCGGGCACGTTTCGCACCATCACTTGCACACGACCTACACGCCGCGCGGCAAGTACATGCCCTGATTGTTTCGTGCGCCAGTTGCCGGCGGCGGCACCTCAGCTCGCCGCCGGCTGAAGTCGGCTCGGCCGGGTTTCGATGCGCTGAGCCCTGCCATCGATGAGCAGCCCATCTCGAGACCGGAGCGCATTCGCTCACGAGCGAACGGGAGCCGGGTTCAGTCGCGATCAGCGACGCAGCACGCAGAAAGTCGCAAGTTGCGTCTTCGACTGCCGTGCCCGGCGTGTCGTCTCGACCGCGAGGGGCCGTCGAGCAGTGCCAAGGGGGTGGTGCGGCGGCTGGACCTGACCGGGCCTTTGTGGGAGCCTAGTCGAGCCCCTGGCCGAGGAAAAGCCTACTCGGCAAGCGTGAAAAGGAAGCCACGGATGCACGAGGATGGACACGGAAACAAGACCAAGTGACGGATAAGTCGGCACATGGCTGAGTCGGTCGGCGAATCCTCGTGTTATCCCGTGGCTTCTTTCATCCTTCGGGTGCCTTGCATGCGGGCATGACAGTCAGGCGGTAGCGACGGTTTGCCGGGGCATGTCGGATCCCTTGTGTTGCCGCCGCCTCGGCCCCGCGTGCGGAACAGGGCGGTGCTGCATTGCCAGGCATTGGAGCGACGAGGTCAACACCTACTCAAGAGAGGACCTGCACATGAAAGCAGCCATTGTGGTGATGTCCGATCCGCAGACCAACAGCGATGAGGCCCTGGGGCGCGTGTTCAATGCGCTCGGTGTCGCGTACGACTTCAAACAGAACGGGGACGAGGTCACGGTGATTTTCCTTGGCGCCGGTACCCGCTGGGCCGGGCAGGTGACAAAGGCCGATCACCCGCTGCATGGTATCTACAAGGCGGTCGAGGACAAGGTGGCCGGCGTCTCGGCAACCTGCTCGGATTTCTTTGGCGCCGCCGCGGACGCCGAGCAGGCCGGCTTCGCGATGCTCACCGACAACGCGGCGCCGGGAACCTCGGGTCTGCCCAGCCTGCGCGCGCTCGCGAGCCAGGGGTACCAGGTCATGATCTTCTGACGACCCGGCCAGCGCGCCGGTGCCGTGCCGGCGTCACGATGCCGGCCAGTCGCCGGTCCGTCTTGCGCCTTGGCGGTGACCGAGGATCCTCGGGGGCACCCGCGCGCCGGTGCCAGCGCTAGATCCCGGCCTCGTTGAGCACCACCAGCTCGCGCTCGGCCGCGGTGATCCGCACGCGGTAACCGGTGGCGCCCGGTCGAAGGGCTCGTCGATTGTCTCTCGGCATCGCAGCCAAGGGCCCGTTCAATGGCGGGTAGGGCGGCAGGTAGGCACAAAAAGCGTGCCTGGTCGCTCGTTTACATTGAGCAATTGGCGGAGAGGGTGGGATTCGAACCCACGGTACGCTCGCGCGTACACCTGATTTCGAGTCAGGCCCGTTCGGCCACTCCGGCACCTCTCCAGTTGGGTGTCGTATCGCCCGAGAGGACGATAGAAGCGGGCTAGTATACCTATCGCCGGCGGTTTTTCCACCCAGACATTCGGGCACCTTCGCATCGACCTTCACTGTAGGGTCGCGTGTCTCTGACAACGCCGTCTCCATCAACGCCGTGCGCGAAAGAAGGCGCGCAGGATTTCCGCGCAGTCCTCGGCCAGCACGCCGCCGACGCAGGTCGTGCGGTGGTTGAAGCGCCCGTCCGATGGCAGCAGGTCGAAGACGCTGCCGCAGGCACCGCCTTTGGGGTCGCGCGCGCCGAAAACCACATGGGCGACCCGCGCGTGAACGATCGCGCTCGCGCACATCGGGCAGGGTTCCAGCGTCACGTAGAGGCGGGTGCCGGGAAGGCGATAGTTGCCGACCCGTTGCGCTGCGGCACGCAGTGCGACGATCTCGGCGTGCGCGGTCGGATCCTGCGTGCCGATGGGCCGGTTCCAGCCTTCGCCGAGGACGATGCCGTCATGGATCAGCACGGCACCGACCGGCACCTCGCCGGCCGCGGCGGCGCGCGCGGCGAGCTCGAGGGCCAGCCGCATGAAGCCGGTATCGGCGTCCTGGGTCTGGTATGGGTGCTGGTGTGGGGCGTCGATCGTCGTCATACCTGGAGAACCTACGCCTAGACGGCCCGCCGTTCAATCGCGGCGAGTGCTGAGCCTGTCGCCCGAGACGATCGACGATCTCCGGGGGGCTCGGTCGGTCAATCGGGTTCGGCTGTTGTCCGTCCGTGGGGCAGGTCAGGCAGCGTCACTGCGTGTGCGATTGCGAGGACGAATCGTGTTTAGCGCGATCGCCAAGTGACCGTTCCCGTTGGCGAAAAAGCGGGTGCCCGTTAGCCCGCTCGCGGGCGATCGGCTTCGACTTGATTCAGGTCAATACGCAAGATCTAGCGTTCTCTAGAATACGCGACACAATATCTTGTGTCGTACTTGACAAAGGGCCGAAAACCAAGATGGGCGCCTCCGTATCACCGATTGCCACTTTGCCGACGCGCGTTCGCAAGCGTGACGGGCAAGTCGTCGACTTCGATGCCGCGAAGATCGAGTCGGCCATCTTGCGTGCCGGTCAGGCGAGCGGCGAGTTCGGCGCGCTCGAGGCGACACTGCTGACGGCCCAGGTCGTCAAGGTCCTGGCGCATCGCTTCGATGCCGGACGCTTGCCCGATATCGAGGCGATTCAGGATGTCGTCGAGCAGACGCTGATCGCGGCGAACCATTTCGGCACCGCGCGTGGCTACATCGTCTATCGCGAGCAGCACCATAAGCTGCGCGCCGATCGCCGGACGCTGGTCGACGTGGCCGGCTCGATCAACGAGTATCTGGACCGCTCGGATTGGCGCGTCGCGGCCAACGCGAACCAGGGCTATTCGCTCGGCGGCCTGATCCTGAACACGTCCGGGAAGATGATCGCCAATTACTGGCTGTCGCATGTCTACCCACCGGAGATCGGCGCTGCGCATCGCGATGGCGATATCCATATCCACGACCTGGACATGCTGGCGGGCTACTGCGCCGGCTGGTCGCTGCGCACGCTGCTTAACGAGGGGCTCAACGGCGTGCCAGGCAAGGTCGAGGCGAGCGCGCCGAAGCACATGTCGTCGGCGATCGGTCAAATCGTCAACTTTCTCGGCACGCTGCAAAACGAGTGGGCCGGTGCCCAGGCCTTCTCGAGCTTCGATACCTACATGGCGCCCTTCGTGCGCCGCGATGGGCTCGACTATCCACAGGTCAAGCAGGCGATCCAGGAGCTGATCTACAACCTGAATGTTCCGTCGCGCTGGGGGTGCCAGACACCCTTCACGAATCTGACTTTCGATTGGGTGTGCCCGGAGGACCTGCGCGAGCAGGTGCCGGTGATCGCCGGCGAGGAGCAGCCTTTCTGCTATGGCGATCTCCAGGCCGAGATGGACCTGATCAACCGGGCCTACATCGAGGTCATGACCGAAGGGGATGCGAAGGGGCGGATCTTCACCTTCCCGATTCCGACCTACAACATCACGCCGGACTTCCCGTGGGAGAGCCCGAACGCCGACCGGCTCTTCGAGATGACCGCCAAGTACGGCCTGCCGTACTTTCAGAACTTCGTCAATTCGGAGTTGACGCCGAACATGGTGCGCTCGATGTGCTGCCGGCTGCAGCTCGATCTGCGCGAGCTCCTGAAGCGGGGCAATGGCCTGTTCGGTTCGGCCGAGCAGACCGGCTCGCTCGGCGTGGTGACGATCAACTGCGCGCGCCTCGGCTACCAGCACAAGGGCGACGAGAACGCGTTGATCGCGCAGCTCGACCGGTTGCTCGAGATCGCCCGCAACAGCCTGGAGATCAAGCGCAAGGTCATACAGCGGCACATGGATGCCGGCCTCTTTCCCTACACGAAACGCTACTTGGGGACCCTGCGCAACCATTTCTCGACGATCGGCGTGAACGGCATCAACGAACTGATCCGCAACTTCACCGATGACCGCGAGGACATCACGACCCTTTGGGGCCATGCCTTCGCGTGTCGCCTGCTCGACCATGTCCGGGCGCGGATGGTCGCCTTCCAGGAAGAGACGGGGCACATGTACAACCTGGAGGCGACGCCGGCCGAGGGGACCACGTACCGTTTTGCCCGCGAGGACCGCAAGCGTTTTCCGGGCATCCTTCAAGCCGGCAATGACGAGGCCCCCTATTACACGAACAGCTCGCAGTTGCCGGTTGGTTTCACCGACGACCCGTTCGAGGCGCTGACCCGGCAGGAGGCGCTGCAGTCGAAATACACCGGCGGTACGGTGCTGCATCTGTACATGAGCGAGCAGATCTCGAGCATCGAGGCCTGCAAACGGTTGGTGCGCCGCGCCTTGACCAACTTCCGGTTGCCCTATGTCACCGTGACGCCGGTCTTTTCGATTTGCCCGCGGCACGGCTACATCAGCGGCGAGCACGAGTTCTGTCCGAAGTGCGATCAGGAGCTGATCGCGAAGAAGCGTTCGGAGGCCCTGATCCAGGAGGCCTGCGGTGGGCATTAGAGCATGGCCCGAATCGATCGAAACAACGAAACCATCCAGGAGGAAGCACAGATGAAACAAGCCGAGTCGATCTTGTTGCGCGATGAAGAACGCACCCGTTGCGAGGTGTGGACGAGGGTGATGGGTTATCACCGCCCGGTGTCGGCCTTCAATGCGGGCAAGCGGTCCGAGCACCACGAGCGTTGCTACTTCGTCGAGGAGCCGCGTGGCCATCGCGTTTCCGAGCGGGTTGCGGCCTAGGTTTCTCTGTTGCCGTGGCGATTTCCAATCGCTGGGCGATCTCGATGAGTCGTGCCGGAGAGGTGGCGCATCGAGCATCGAACGCAATCCTTCCCGAGCGGTGAACGGCCTTGCTTGCCGCCGGGACGCATCCTCGAGGGCGGCTGTCGGCGGATTAGGAGGTAAGGAAGATGACGGTCTTGGCGCGTGCTGCGGCGCCGGTCGACTCGGTGGCCTGTCCGCGCCCGCCTGCGCGCCACGATGCATGGCAGGTGGCGGGGCTGACGCCGCTGACGACGATCGATTTTCCGGGGGAGTTGGCGGCGGTCCTGTTTGGTCCGGGTTGTCCGTGGCGTTGTCGCTACTGCCACAACGGGCATCTAGCGGCGGATTCGGACGGTCCGCGAATCGAATGGTCGGAGATCCGCTCCTTTCTCGAGTCACGTCGCGGGCTGCTCGACGCGGTCGTGTTCAGCGGCGGCGAACCGACGGCACAATCGGGTCTCGCGGTCGCCATGGCCGAGGTCAAGGGGCTCGGCTTCAAGGTCGGTCTGCACACGGCCGGCCCCTATCCGGAACGGCTGCCGGCCTTGCTGCCCTGGCTCGATTGGGTCGGTCTCGACATCAAGGCCCTGCCTGAAGACTATCCAGCCATCACCGGTGTGCCGGGCTCCGGGGAGCCGGCGTGGCGCAGTCTGCACCTGTTCCTGGAGGCGGGAACGCCGATGCAGGTGCGCACGACCATGATGCCTGCTTGGCGGGCTGATGACCTGAAGCCTCTGGTCGATCGCCTCGCTGATGCGGGCGTCACGCATTTCCGCATGCAGCCGTTGCGCGCGGCGATGGCGCTCGATCCGGCCATCGTCGAGGCCGGTGATTGGGAGGTGCCAGAGGCGGCGCGTGGATACTGTGCTGCCTTGTTCGCTCCCTGATCGGCAAAATCCGGTGGAACGGGCACCCTGGCGGGCCAGCCGGTTAAATTAGTATCCTCGCCTTCTCCGCCAGCCTTGCCGCGCGGCTTCGTTAGGCCGCTGCCATGGAAATGACCTCGATGAAAGACGCCGCCGATGCCCTCGCTCGCGATATCCAGTTGTTCACCGCCCTGCTCGCCGAGGTCTTGCGTGAGCACAGCCGCAAGCGGGTGCTCGTGATCGTCGAGCGCTTGCGTGACGGCTTCGTGACCTTGCGCGCCGAGGATGACCCGGAACTGCGCGCGAAGCTGATGAAGCGCATCGACGGACTCGATCCCCAAACGCTGAGCGAGGTCATTCGCGCCTTCAATATCTATTTCGGTCTGGTGAACACGGTCGAGGAGGTCCACGCCCATCTGCGGCGGCTGGCGCAGGTCAGCGCCGGCGGACCCTTGTGGATCGGCTCGTTCGATCAGGCGGTGCGGGAGTTGAAGACGGACGGCCTGAGCCCGCAGCAGGTCCAGGGACTGCTGGATCACCTGATCTATCTGCCGGTCTTCACGGCGCACCCGACCGAGGCGAAGCGGCGCACGATTCTCGAGACCTTCCGCCGCATCTTTCTGATCGCCCAGGATCTGCACAAGCGGCGCCTGAACGACGAGGAGCTCGAGGAACGGCTCCAGGCGATCATGGCCGAGATACAGATCCTGTGGAAGACCGACGAGGTCCGTGTTCACAAACCGCAGGTCACCGATGAGGTTCGTCAAGGCCTGTATTTCTTCCGGGAGTCCTTGTTCGACGCGGTTCCGGAGGTCTACCGCAATCTGGAGCGCGCGGTGCGCCGGGCCTACGGGCCGGATACCGGACTGCGCGTGCCGAGTTTCATCCGCTTCGGTTCGTGGATCGGTGGTGACCGTGATGGCAACCCGTTCGTGAAGCCCGAGACGACGGAGCTGGCGATCCGGATGCATCACGAACTGGTTCTGGAGCTGCATCTGGACCGCGTCCGCGGTCTCCTTCGGAGGTTGAGCCATTCGGACACGCTGTGCCGGCCATCCCCGGCCTTCCTGGACAGTCTCGACGCCGATGAGGATTACTGGGTCGATACGATGGGCCAGAGCCTGCGCCGCTATACGAATGAACCCTATCGGCGCAAGCTCGCGATCATCCGACACCGGTTGGAGGCCAATCTGGCGCGGGTGCGGGCGCGCATCGCCGGAAACCCCGATGACCGACCGGCCGGATATGCCGAGGTCAGCGAGTTCTTGGCCGACCTGTACTTGATTCGCGATTCGCTGATCAGTCATGGGGATGCGAACGCCGCGGCAGGTCCCTTGCAGGACCTGATCCGGCTGGCCGAAACCTTCGGTTTCCATCTCGTTCATCTCGATCTGAGGCAAGAGTCGCGCCGGCACACGGAGGCGGTCACCGAGCTCTTCGCGCGCCAACCCGGGGCGCCTTACTATCAGGCCTTCAGCGAGGATCAGAAACTGGTCGCGTTGGGTGAGGCGATCGCGCACCCGCATCCGTTCGTGATCGATAAGGGCACGCTGACGCCGGCCACGCGCGAGACCATCGAGGTCTTCGAGGTCATCGCGCGGATGCGCGCGGAGATCAGCCCGGATGTCTTCGGGGCGTACGTCGTTTCGATGACGCATTCGGCCAGCCATGTGATGGAGGTCATGTTGCTGGCGCGTCTCGCCGGCCTCGTCGGCCGCGATCCAAGCGGCTGGTTCTGCCAGATTCATGTCTCCCCGCTGTTCGAGACGATCGAGGACCTCGGACAGATCGACCGGGTCATGGCCAGCCTGTTCGACGATCCCACCTATCGGGCTTTGGTCAAGGCGTCCGGTAACCAGCAGGAGGTCATGCTCGGTTACTCGGATTCGTGCAAGGATGGCGGTATCCTGGCCTCGGCGTGGAAGCTCTATGAGGCGCAGAAGAAGGTCATCGCCCTGGCGGATGATCGCGGGGTGTCGTGCCGGCTGTTCCACGGCCGTGGCGGCACCGTGGGGCGCGGTGGCGGGCCGACCTACGAGGCGATTTTGGCTCAGCCCGTTGACACGGTGCATGGCCAGATCAAGGTGACCGAGCAGGGTGAGGTCTTGTCCTACCGCTATGCCAATCCGGAGACGGCGCGCTATGAACTGACGCTGGCGATCAGTGGCCTGCTCAAGGCGAGCCGTTGCCTGATCGAGGAGCCGGAACCGGAGCGGCGGGATTATCTGGCGATCCTCGACGAACTGGCGCGGTTCGGTGAAGAGGCTTACCGTGACCTGGTCGACGAGACCGAGGGGCTGCTCGATTATTTCTACCAGGTCACGCCGGTCGATGCCATCGCGTTGCTGAACATCGGCTCGCGGCCATCCCACCGGCAGGACGCGGATCGTTCGTTGGCGTCGATTCGCGCGATTCCCTGGGTCTTCGGTTGGGCGCAGGCGCGGCATACGTTGCCGGCCTGGTATGGCCTCGGTCGAGCCCTGGAGCGCTGGCGCAACAACGATGTCGAACGCCTCGCCAAACTCCAGCGCATGTACCAGGAGTGGCCCTTTTTCCGCGCCTTGCTGAGCAACACCCAGATGTCGCTGTTCAAGGCCGAGATGACGATCGCGCGGGAGTACCTCCGGTTGGCCCGTGATCAAGGCCGCGCCCGCGCGATCTACGACAAGATCCAGGCCGAATACCAGCGCACGCTGACCCAGGTGCTCAACGTCGCCGGCCTGCATGGCCTGATGGAGGAGACGCCGGATTTGCGGTCGTCGTTGGCGGGACGCAACATCTACCTGGACCCGCTGAACCACATCCAGATCGCCGTGCTCGAGCGGTACCGCCGCGAGCCATCCGACGAGGCTCGGGAACAGTGGCTGGACCCATTGCTGCGTTCGATCAATGCGATCGCCGGCGGGATGCGCAATACCGGCTGATGCGGATCGGGTCCGTCGAACTGGCGAGTAACGTCATCCTGGCGCCGATGGCCGGGATCACCGACCTGCCGTTTCGCAGACTGTGCCGCGAGCAGGGCGCGGGACTGGCGGTTGGCGAAATGGTCGCGGCGGACGGGCGTCTCGCGCACACGCCGAAAAGCCGGCGCCGTCTCGCGTTCGTGGGCGAGCCGGGGCCTGTGGTGGTGCAGATGCTCGGGCGCGATCCGGCTCAGCTGGCCGAGGCGGCGCGCCGCCAGGTGGGTTTGGGTGCGGACATCATCGACCTCAATATGGGTTGTCCGGTCAAGAAGGTCTGTCGGGCAGCCGTCGGCGCAGCCCTCTTGCGCGATACTCGTCAGGTGGCTCGAATCCTGGCCGCGGTGGTCGCGGCGGCGTCGCCGGCCCCGGTGACGCTGAAGATCCGGACCGGCTGGTCGCGAGCCGAGCGCAACGCCGTGGCCATCGCCCGATTGGCCGAGGAGTGCGGGATTGCCGGACTGACGATTCACGGTCGGACCCGCGAGTGCGGCTATGCCATACCGGCGGAGTACGAGACGATTCAGTCGGTTAGGGGTGCTGTCAGACTGCCGCTGATCGCCAACGGCGATATCGATTCGCCGGAGAAGGCTCGCCGGGTGCTGGACTATACGGGGGCGGATGCTATTATGATCGGACGTGCCGCGCGGGGCCGACCGTGGATCCTCGGTCGGATCGCCCAGTACCTCGCGACCGGCGCGTATGACCTCGACCCGACGCCAGGCGGGCTCAGAACGATCCTCGAAACCCATCTGGACGGGCTCTATTCCTTTTATGGCGCCGATTTGGGGGTTCGTATGGCCCGCAAACATCTCGCCTGGTACGGTCGCGACCTGCCCGACGCAGTGGCCTTCCGGACTCGGATCAATCAGGCGCTATCACCAGAAAGACAACGATCGTTGGTTGAAAGCTTCTTTGCTTGAACCGGCTCAACGAGGGGTGATTCGATGAAGACAGGTGTGGCCGTTCGGCTCGAGGACGAGGATTGGCAGGTGCTTCCGGTGTCGCCGGCGGGATCTCGCGCCCGTCTCGGCGATTGCGTGCGGGACGCCTTGACCGTTTATCTGAAGCAGATCGACGGCCATCCCGTCTATGATCTGTACGACCTCGTCATCGAAGAGGTCGAGCGTCCGTTGTTCGAGACGGTCCTCGACTATACCCGGGGCAATCAGACGCGGGCCGCCCAACTGCTCGGGATCAGCCGCAGCACGCTGCGCAAGAAGATCGCCCAGTATCGCCTGACCGACGGATCCTGACCGCGAGCCGATTCGTCGCGCCAATCTTCCAATAGGTAAGTCTCATGTCCTCAGTACGCCGTGCCCTGATCAGCGTCTCCGATAAGACGGGCCTGGTCGATCTCGCCCGTGGATTGAACGCCCGGCGAATCGAGATCCTGTCCACCGGCGGCACCGCGACGCTGCTGACCGAGCATGGCATCCCGGTGACCGAGGTCTCGGATTACACGGGTTTCCCCGAGATGATGGGCGGGCGGGTCAAGACGCTGCATCCGCGGCTGCATGGCGGCATCCTCGGGCGGCGCGGCCTCGATGATACCGTGATGCGCGAGAACGGGATCCGCCCGATCGATCTGGTGGTCGTGAATCTCTATCCGTTCGAGCGGACCGTCGCGCGTGCGGATTGCGATCTCGCGACCGCGATCGAGAACATCGATATCGGAGGGCCGACGCTGCTGCGGGCGGCGGCGAAGAACCACGCCGCGGTGGGCGTCGTCGTCGACAGCGCCGACTACCCGCGGATCCTCGCGGAACTCGCCGAACATGAGGGTAGCCTGACCGCCGCGACCCGTTTCGACCTCGCCGTCAAGGCCTTCGAGCATACGGCACGGTACGATGCCGCGATCGCGAACTATCTGGGACGACAGCTCGATGACGGAGCCGATTTCCCGCGCACGCTGAGCGGGCAGTTCGTGCGCCATCAACGGATGCGTTATGGCGAGAATCCCCATCAGCGTGCCGCCTTCTATGTCGAGCACCAGCCTGCCGAGGTCAGCATCGCGACGGCCCATCAGCTTCAGGGCAAGGAGCTCTCGTACAACAACATCGCCGATGCCGATGCCGCGCTCGAATGCCTCAAGCAGTTCGTCGAGGGGCCGGCGTGCGTGATCGTCAAGCACGCGAATCCCTGCGGTGTCGCGCTCGGCCCCGATCTGATGTCCGCCTACGATCGGGCGTACCAGACGGATCCCGAGTCGGCGTTCGGCGGGATCATCGCCGTCAATCGGCCGCTCGATGAGATGACGGCGCGCCGGATCATCGAGCGGCAGTTCGTCGAGGTCATCATCGCCCCGGAGGTGTCTCCGGCGGCGCTCCTGGCGGTTGCAGCGAAGAAGAACGTGCGGCTGCTCGTGACCGGCGATTGGGCCGCGGATCCGCTCCCGCGTCTGGATTTCAAGCGCGTCAACGGAGGGCTGCTGGTCCAGGATGCGGATCTGGCCTTGACCGAGACGCCGCGCGTCGTGACGCGGCGGGCGCCGACCGACCAGGAGATGGCCGATCTGCTGTTTAGCTGGCGGGTGGCGAAGTTCGTCAAGTCGAACGCGATCGTCTACGGCCGTGACGGCATGACGATCGGCGTCGGTGCCGGTCAGATGAGTCGTGTCAACTCCGCGCGGATCGCCGCGATCAAGGCCGAACAGGCGGGGCTCGCGGTAGTCGGCTCCGTGATGGCCTCGGATGCCTTCTTCCCGTTTCGCGATGGCCTCGATCAGGCCGCACGGGTCGGCGTGACGGCCGTGATCCAGCCAGGTGGCTCGATGCGCGACGACGAGGTCATCGCGGCGGCCGACGAGCATGGCCTGGCGATGGTCTTCACCGGTATGCGCCATTTCCGCCATTAAGGCCGGGTCGACCTGAACGCCGAGCGAGCGTCCTTGCTAAGCACCATGCGGATTCACCCGACGGCCATCATCGAGCACGGGGCTCAGATCCACGAGACCGTGGCCGTGGGCCCGTATTCGATCATCGAGCGCGGGGCCGAGATCGGAGCGGAGACCGTCATCGACAGCTGTGTGCGCATCACCGGCCGGACGCGGCTCGGGTGTCGCAACCGGGTTCATCACGGGGTCGTCCTCGGTGGCGATCCGCAGGATCTCGGTTTCACTCCGGAACGGGCCAAACCCTTGAGGATCGGTGACGACAACTGCTTCCGCGAGCACGTCACGGTCAATGCTGGACTCAAGAGCGATACAGGTACGCGCGTCGGCAACGGTAACTACCTGATGGCCTACGCGCATGTCGGTCACGATTGTGTGGTCGGCGATCACAATATCTTTGCCAACGCGGCGACGCTCGCCGGACACGTCGAACTCGAGCACCATGTCTTCCTGTCCGGCTTGGTTGCGGTTCACCAGTTCTGCCGGGTCGGCGCCTACGTAATGGTCGGTGGTGTCTCGGGTGTTCGTCAGGACATCCCGCCGTTTCTGCTCGCCTTCGGCGATCACGCACGGATCTTGGGACTGAATATCGTCGGCCTGCGCCGACACGGCTTCACCGCGGCGCAGCGTGGCCAGATCAAGGCGGTCTATCGCACGATCTTTCGCGGCGGCTTACGGTTGGCCGAGGCCCTCGCCGAGGTGGAAGCGGGTTATCCGACCGACGAGACGCGACACATCATCCGCTTCATCGAGTCGAGCCGGCGGGGAATCGCGTCGCTGGCGCCGACGCGGTCGCAGCGAACGGAGCAAGAATGAAGGTATTGATAGTCGGAAGCGGGGGGCGGGAGCACGCGTTGGCCTGGAAGGCGGCGCGGTCTCCGATGGTCGAACGGGTCTATGTGGCACCGGGCAACGGTGGCACCGCCGAGGAACCGCGGGTCGAGAATGTCCCGATCGGCGCGGACGACATCGCCGCCCTCGTCGCCTTCGCCGAGCGGACTGGCATCGGCCTGACCATCGTCGGCCCCGAGGCCCCGCTGGTCGCCGGGATCACCGATGCCTTTGCCGCGGCCGGGCTGCGGTGTTTCGGGCCGAGCCAGGCCGCGGCCCGGCTCGAGGGCTCGAAGGCCTTCACGAAGGACTTCCTCGCGCGCCACCAGATCCCGACCGGCGCCTACCAGGTGTTCGACGAGGTCGCGCCGGCTCTGGCGTACCTGCGCCACGTCGGTGTCCCGATCGTGGTCAAGGCCGATGGCCTCGCCGCCGGCAAAGGCGTGATCCTGGCCCAGGATCTCGCGACGGCCGAGCAGGCGGTACGCGACATCCTCGAGCACCAGCGCTTCGGCGACGCCGGGGCGCGGGTCGTCATCGAGGAGTTTCTCATCGGCGAGGAGGCCAGTTTCATCGTACTGGCGGATGGCCGTTCTTATGTGCCGATGGCGACGTCGCAGGACCACAAGGCGCGCGACGACGGCGACCAGGGTCCGAACACCGGCGGCCTTGGTGCCTATTCGCCGGCGCCCGTGGTGACCCCCGAGATCCACGCGCGGATCCTGCGCGAGGTCATCGAACCGACACTCGCGGGGCTTGCGGCCGAAGGGAGTCCCTACGTCGGTTTTCTTTATGCCGGGTTGATGATCGCGCCAGATGGCACCCCGAAGGTGCTCGAATACAATTGCCGGTTCGGCGACCCGGAGACCCAACCGATCCTGTTCCGCCTGAACTCCGATCTGGTCTCGCTCTGCGTCGCCGCGCTCGACGGGGGGCTCGATCAGGTCGCGGTCGAATGGGATCCCCGGCCGGCCCTCGGCGTCGTGATGGCAGCCGGTGGTTACCCGGATGTCTATGGGCGCGGTGATGTGATCTTCGGTCTCGACCAGGTTCGGGATCCCGATTGCAAGGTCTTCCACGCTGGAACTGCGCACCGCGGTGATCAGCTGGTGACCAGCGGGGGCCGGGTCCTCTGCGTCACGGCCCTCGGTGAGACGGTGGCTGAGGCCCAGGCCCGGGCTTACGCGAATGTCGCCCAAATCCACTGGAAAGACGCGTACTTTCGGCGCGACATCGGCCACCGCGCCGTCGCCCGGGCAATGGCGCGGCGAGACGACGATTGATCAGCGTCGGCGTCGGCCGTTCCGGCGTGGCGCGCCCCGCCGTCTCTCGACCTTCGCCGGGGCCGGTGGCGCGGGCGCGACCTGTCAGCGCCCCTTGCCGGCGCGCAACCAGCGGCGGACCTCCGGCAGGTGACGGCGGCTGATCGGAAGCTGATCGGTGCAGCCATCGAGGGTGATCAAGGTCGAGCCGTCCGGCGCCTTGTGAAGTCCAGTCAAGCGCTTGCGGCTCACCAGTGCGTTGCGATGGATGCGCATGAATTGGTCGGCGAACTCCTCTTCCAAGGATTTCAGCGATTCGTCGAGCAGTAGCTCACCGCCCGTGTGGCGCACCGTCACATATTTGTGTTCGGCCAGCAGATACAGGATCTCGCTGACGGCGACCGTCTTGACGCCGCCGCGAAAATGGGCGCTCAGATGTTCGCGGTGCGGGGGGCGGCTGGTCGTCGATACCCCCATGGTTTCGCGTTGCGGCCTGGTCGGGATCTTGATCCGCTCCAGTGATTCCCGCAGTCGCTCCAAGCGCACCGGTTTGACCAGATAGTCTTGGACCTTGTGCGCGAACGCCTCGAGTGCGTACTCGGTGTAGGCGGTGACCAGGATCACCGCCGGTGGCGGATCGAGCTTGGCCAGGTGGCTTGCGCATTCGAGCCCGTCCATGCCGGGCATCTGGACGTCGAGCAACACGAGATCTACCGGGACCTCGGCACAGAAGTCCAACGCCTCATCGCCTTCGGCGGCTTCGCCGACGACCTGGTAGTCCGGACCAAGGCTGTCGACCAATTGACTGATCCGTTCACGCGCGGGGGTTTCGTCATCGACGACGAGAATCCTCATGTCGTTTCCCTCCAGGGATAGGGGAACACCAGTTGAACCTGGTAATGGTCCTCGACACGCGAGGCTACCACTTGCCAGGCGCCCGGGAACATCGCGGCGAGTCGCTGCCGGATGTTGTCCAGTGCCATGCGGTTACCGGTTGTGTGGCGGTTTTGCTCCGGGTTTTCCGGTAAAGTATTGCGAATGATCAAGAAAACGCGACCGCTGCGGTAGCGCCCAACGATCTGGATGACGCCCGGCCGCCGGGACGGTTGGATCCCGTGGTAGATGGCGTTTTCGACCAGCGGCTGAAGGATCAAGGGCGGGAGTTTGGCGGCACCGGGCAGTTCCTCGATCTCCCACTGCACGCTCAGGCGCTCGCGCAGTCGTTGTTTTTCGATGTTCAGGAACCGGTGGGCCAATTCCAATTCGTTGGCCAGCGTCGACACGCGATCGGCCTTCGCGAGGCTTGCGCGAAAGAGGTCGGCGAGATCCTGGACCATCTCCTCGGCCAACTTCGGGTCGGTCCGGGTGAGGTAGGCGATCGTGTTCATGCTGTTGAACAGGAAGTGCGGTCGGATGCGTGCCTGCAGCTTTTCGAACCGGGCCTCGGCCTCGGCCTCGATCTGTCGCCGCCACATGAAATGCAGGTAGAGGTAGCGCACCATCAGCGCCCCGACGATCGCGCTGATGCCGAGTGTTCGCGTCAGAAGCCCCGCGATCCCATCGTTCGGGAGAACCCCAGCCAGTATGAATTCCGGCGCTAGGCGCTCGACCGCTAAACCGACACCACCCGATACCAGCACGATCAAGAGCCAGGCCAACACGGCAGCGGCGCGATCGTCCGCCAGGCGTGCCAACCACGGACGGACCAGGCAGAGCAATGTGGTGCTGGTCAGTGTGATCGCCTGCACGTAGAGAGACAGGATGCCGAACAAGACCCAGAAGCCGAGGTGTCCTGGGCCGGATGCCAGCACCAGGACGATCACCAGCAGCTGCGCTGTCAATAAAACACCGAACACCATTGGCAGGCGGCAGAAGTTCGGCAGGAACCCGCGGCGTGACGGCAAGTCCGGTTCCAGTGGCGACGAGATATCCATCGACGGCGTTTGCCCCTTTGTGGAAAAGGGTGAAATCATAGAGGCGACGCGCGGCACCGACGCGGTCTCGGTGCGTCCGCCGTCCGTTTGGCCCGGTAGGGTAGAATTGCCGAGCCATGGCCATTGCGTGGTCGTCTTGCCTTTCGCCACGCCGCTTACCACGCAGGTGGTGCGGATACCCGATAATCTACCATCATCCAGATGCCCCCATGAAAGACTCGAGTTCGATGGCCAAGCCCTGGGCTGGCCGGTTCAATGAGCCCACGGATGCCTTCGTCGAAGCCTTCACCGCATCGGTCGGTTTCGATCATCGCCTGTATGCGTGGGATATCGAGGGTTCTATCGCGCATGCGAACATGCTCGCGGATCAGGGTATTTTGACCGACGCCGAGCGGGCCGTCATCGTCGAAGGCCTGATGACCATCCGCGCGCGAATAGAAGAAGGGGATTTTACCTGGTCGGTGCCGCTCGAAGACGTGCACATGAACATCGAGACGGCGCTGACGGCCGCGATCGGTGACGCCGGCAAGAAGCTGCACACGGGGCGCTCGCGCAATGATCAGGTCGCGACCGACATCCGCTTGTGGCTGCGCGCCGAGATCGATCTGATTCGACAGGACCTGGATCGCTTGCAGGAGATCCTATTGGCCCTTGCCGAGCGCGAGGCCGCGACCATCCTGCCTGGTTTTACGCATCTGCAGGTCGCCCAGCCGGTTACCTTCGGCCATCACATGATGGCCTGGATCGAGATGCTCGCGCGCGACGCCGAGCGGCTCGCCGACTGCCGTCGCCGCGTCAATGTGATGCCCCTGGGGGCTGCGGCCCTGGCCGGTACCACCTTTCCGATCGATCGGCACGCGACCGCGCGCATGCTCGGGTTCGATCGCCCGGCCGAGAACTCCCTCGATGCGGTGTCGGATCGCGATTTCGCGATCGAGTTCATGGCAGCCGCGGCGATCCTGATGATGCATTTATCGCGTTTCTCCGAGGAGCTGATCCTCTGGTCTTCGGCGCAGTTCGGCTTCGTCGAGTTGTCCGATGGTTTCTGCACCGGCTCCTCGATCATGCCGCAGAAGAAAAACCCGGATGTGCCCGAGCTGGTGCGGGGCAAGACGGGACGCATCTTCGGTCATCTGATGGCCCTGTTGACCCTGATGAAAGGCCAGCCATTGGCCTACAACAAGGATAACCAGGAGGACAAGGAGCCATTGTTCGATGCCGTCGACAACCTGCGCGGCTCCTTGCGGGTCTTCGCGGACATGATGGCAGCCGTGACCTGTCGTCCCGACCGGATGCGTGCCGCCGCGCGCCAGGGGTTCGCGACGGCGACCGATCTGGCCGACTACCTGGTGCGCAAGGGCGTGCCCTTCCGCGACGCCCATGAGATCGTTGGTCGAACGGTGGCACTCGCCGTGCGCGAAGGTTGCGATCTGGCCGACTTGACCCTCGATCAGCTCCAGGGCTTCTCCGCGCTGATCGAGGCCGACGTCTTCGACATCCTATCGCTGGAGGGCTCGGTCGCCGCGCGCGATCACTTCGGCGGGACCGCCCCGGCACAGGTCCGCGCCGCGATCGGTCGCGCCCGCGAGCGCCTCGGGTCACGCGGGCCAAACGGATAGGCATCCTGGTCGACGCCGTGGAGAAGCCCGCGGCGCGACTCCGATTCGTCGTGGAAAATCCGAAACCGTGCCGTTCGCTTTCGGAGCCGGAGCGCTGCGTTGCAGAAACGATCGCCCGAAGCGATTGACCTGCTTGCCGTCCCGCGCAATCCGGCGAGATCCATTGGGGTGGCTGGTTAATTGCATGCCTTGATAATGCCGTTCTGTTCGTAAGGCGCTATCGCCAATGATCCCTTTTTCCTGAGAGCCTTCGAGTTCCGCCGTCGCCGCGCCGTACCAGCGTCGAGGTCATTGAAGCGGTGCGGTGGGCACGGGAGCTGCTCTAGTCGGCTCTGGCCTCGTTCCCAACGGATCGCAACGCGCTGTCACCGCCCGCCATCAGACACTGCTCTCCGCGGGACAATCGCCCCGAGCCCGGACCTCAATCATCAATCGGAGATTCCAGGATGTCGCAGCCGATCCATCCGGTCGCCACGCACCACTTGCCGCCGTTCGTCACGGCCCCGGGAGAGACCGATGTGCTGCTCATCGTGATGGCCATCTTCCTGCTGGTGGCCGTCGTCAGCATCGGCATCATTTACTTCAGGCTCCATGCCTTGCCGGAACAATTGGCCCACCGCGGACAGAAGGTGCAGTTTCAACTGGTCGCAGTGCTCGCGCTGCTCGCGCTCTTCACCCACAACCACGCCTTCTGGATCGCCGGGTTGCTGCTCGCCTTGGTGCCGATACCCGACTTCACGACGCCGCTGTCGTCGATCGCCGGCTCCCTCGAGCGCCTTGCCTCGGCTCGGGCGCCAGATCCTTCGGCACCACCGCCGATCGAGGAGGTGCCATCGCCAGCCGGTGATCGACCGACCGAGCGATCGGAGGTTTGAGCCGTGCTGGAGCTGCTTCTTTGCTCGACCTTGACCATCCTGCCGGACTTCCTGTTTCGCCGTTACGTCCAGGGCCGACGGCTCGGGCACGAGATCAATCTGTTTACGGTTTGGTTCGAGCTGCGCTGGGGGATCACCCTGTGCCTGATCCTGACGGTGAGCCTGATCACGACGGTGTTCTACTTTCACCCATCGACCAAGGCGTCCTCCTCGGTCTTCCGGACCGTGACCCTGATGCCGGAAGGGGTCGGCCGGGTCGCCGAGGTCTTCGTCGACATGAACGACCGGGTCGTGGAAGGGCAACCGCTGTTCCGGCTCGACAGCACCGAGCAGGAAGCGGCGATGGAGTCCGCGCGCCGCAAGATCGCCGAGATCGAGGCCACCATGGTGGTGGCCGAGTCACAACTCGCGGAAGCCGAGGCTCGCATCGTCCAGGCGCGCGGCGTGCTCGCGCAGGCGGTCGACGAACTCGAAAGGCGCGCGGAGATCCAGAAGCGCAGCCCGGGTTCCATCGCCGAGGCCGATGTCGAGCGGGTCCGGGTGCAGGTCGAGACCCAGCAAGGTGCCCTCGACGCGGCCGTGGCGAGCCGGGATGCCATCGTCTCGAAGATCCGCTTCCAGCTACCCGCCGAGAAGGCGAGCGCCGAGGCGGCGCTCGAAGAGGCCGAGGTCGCCCTGGGTAAGACCCTCGTGGTGGCTGGCACCGACGGGATGGTGCAGCAGTTCGCGCTGCGCCCCGGCGACATCGTCAATCCGATGCTCCGACCGGCCGGCATTCTGGTGCCGGAGCGCCGCGCCGAGGGTCTGCTGGCGGGCTTCGGCCAGATCGAGTCGCAGGTCATCAAGGTCGGCATGATCGGCGAGGTGACCTGCCTGGCCAAGCCCTGGCAGATCATCCCGATGGTGGTGACCGAAGTCCAACCCGTCATCGCCTCGGGCCAGGTGCGGCCGACCGACGCCCTGGTCGATATCCAGCAATACGCCAAGCCCGGTACCATCACGGTGATCATGGAACCGCTCTACGCCGGCCAGCTCGCGGGGCTGCCGCTGGGTGGCAGCTGCATCGCCAATCTCTATACCAGCAGCCACGAGGCCCTTCAGGACCCCGATCTCGGCTTTTGGCGCCGCTTCGGGCTGCATGCGATCGACACCGTTGGGCTCGTGCACGCTTTGATCCTGCGCATTCAGGCCCTGCTGTTGCCGTTCAAGGTCTTGGTTTTTGGTGGACATTGACGGATGCCCCAGGCCGATGGCGAAAAAGGTCCTCGGCCTTCAGCATCAGATCCCCGGTGACGCCCAGCGGAGCCTGTCACGGCTCTTGACACAGGTAGCCGGGGAGCCTTGGTTTGCCGGGATCGCTCCGTCTCCGCGGTTCGAGACCGCGCCGACGCCGAGTCACCGGGCACTGGATGACCCTGGATCCCCGGGATCAGGCTTTGACGATTCAAGAGGCATCGACGATGACCAACCTGACCGAGCATGTTGACCGTTCTCAAGAGCTGGCAGCGAAGGTCGGCCGACTGTATCGCAAGCGAACCCAGTTGGCTCAGGAGCGTTTCCAGGAACGCGTCCAGCGCGTTTACCAACAGCAGGTCGCGGAGCTGATGGCGCGACCCCCGGCGCCCTGGGAGATCTGGACGCAGTGGTGGGAGTATTCGACCGATTTCGCGGAGCGGTCGCTGCTGTTCTGGGACACGCTGCGTCAGCGCGGCAACAACTTCGTTGCGCACGAAGAGGCCGGCAAACCGCCGGTGCTGCATTTCGAGTACGAGATGGTGCTCGACGCGCGTCGCCGCGAGCGCCCGGTCAACTACGCGCTGGTGAGGATCGTCCCGCCGCCGGGCGTCGAAGTCGACCCCAAGCGCCGGCCCTACGTGATCATCGATCCGCGCGCCGGACATGGTCCCGGCATCGGCGGCTTCAAGGACGATTCGCAGGTCGGAGTGGCCCTGCGCGCGGGTCACCCGGTTTATTTCGTGATCTTCTTTCCGGAGCCGGAACCCGATCAGACGCTGCTCGATGTGTGCGATGCCGAGCAGCAGTTTGTCCGCAAGGTGCGGGAGTTGCATCCGGAGAGCCCGCGGCCCGTGATCGTCGGAAACTGCCAAGGGGGCTGGGCGGCCATGCTGCTGGCCGCGTCGAACCCGCAGGACACCGGACCGATCGTGATCAATGGCGCCCCGATGTCCTATTGGGGCGGTGCCCTCAGCGAGGGCAGCGGCGACAACCCGATGCGCTACGCCGGCGGTCTGCTAGGTGGGACTTGGATGGCCTCTCTGGCTGCCGATCTCGGCAATGGCCGTTTCGATGGCGCGTATCTGGTCGAGAACATGGAGAACTTGAATCCCGCGAACACCTTCTGGGACAGGTACTATCATCTGTTCGCCAACGTCGACACCGAGCCGCCGCGGTTTCTCGAGTTCGAGCGCTGGTGGGGCGGCTTCTACCTCCTCAACCGCGACGAGATCGAGTGGATCGTCCGCGAACTGTTCGTCGGCAACCGGGTCTGGTCGGGGGATGCGCAGGCCGCGAACGGCAAACGCTTCGACCTGCGCGAGATCCAGTCGCCGATCATCCTGTTTGCGTCCCTGGGCGACAACATCACGCCGCCCCAACAGGCGTTCAACTGGGTCGCGGACGTCTTCGGCTCCACCGATGAGATCAAATCTCGCGGTCAGACGATCGTGGGGCTGCTGCACCAGGACATCGGCCACCTCGGCATCTTCGTGTCGGGCCGGGTGGCGAAGAAGGAGCATACCCAGATCGTTTCCGTGCTCAAGTCCATCGAGGCCCTGCCACCGGGGCTTTATGGTATGCAGATCAACGAGATCCAGCGAAAGGATGGGCAGTGCGACTACGACGTACAGTTCGTCGAGCGGCGGCTCGAGGACGTCGCGGCGCGGCTCAATCGCCTGCAGCGGGCCGATGAGAAACCGTTCGAGGCCGTCGCCGAGATCGCCGAGTTCAATCAACGGGCGTACGAACTGTTCGCCCGCCCACTGGTGCAGGCGCTATCCAACGAGTTTGCGGCCGAACTCGGCCGCCGCTTCCACCCGCTGCGGGTCCAGCGCTGGGCCATCTCCGACCTCAATCCTTGGCTGCAATGGCTGGGTCCAGCCGCGGAGTTGGTCAAGGCCCAGCGTCACGCGACGGGCTCGGAACAGCCGTTCCGCCAGGTTGAGGGGATGGTCTCGGAGCTGGTCAGTGCCGCGCTCGACTACTACCGCGAGATCCGCGATGCCACCTCCGAGGCGCTGTTCTTCGAGACTTACGGCAGCCTCTTCTCCTTCTACCTGGCCGATCGGCACGAGGCGGCGAAGCAGCGGCTGGCACCGCCGAGTGACCCGCGGCAACTGCCTTTCGTCCGCGAGGCATTGACCGCGCTCGAGGCCGGCGGTTACCCGGAGGCCTTGACCCGCGCCGGCTATCTGCTCGCGCGCCACGGCGAGCCGCTGCCACTCGCACGGCTGGAGCTCAAGGAACAGCTCTTGCGAGAGTATGCCGACCTGCTACCGGACCTCCCACGGGAGCAAGCACGGCGCATCCGCGGCGAGCAGGAGATCATCTGCCGCTACGAGCCCGAGCAGGCCGTGGCGTCCTTGCCCCAACTGTTGCGCGATCCCGAGGACCGCCGGCGTTTTCTGACGCTGCTCGAGCGTCTGGTGTCCGACCCGCGCATTCAGGCGACGGGAATCACCGAGGCGCAACGCGACATGCTCGCGCGTATTCGGGGGGTGCTCGACGAGGGCGAGACGCAGCCGCGCCGAGGCCGACCCGAGTAGGCAGCAGGCGGCCCGTCCTCAACCGGCCCCACCACTCCTGGCATATCCGGGTACCAGACATTGTTCCCGGTCAGCTGTATGGCTACCGCGTCCATGGCCCTGATGATCCCAGCGCTGGCTGCGCTTCGACCCGACGAAGCTGCTCCTCGACCCCTACGGCCGCTGCGTGGCGCTGCCCGCCGGATACGACCGCAAGGCCGCGGCCGGACCCGGCGACAATACCGCTGTCGCGATGAAAAGCCTGGGCACCGATCCCTCGGTCTACGACTGGGAGGGCGACGCACCCAACTCGGCAACAACAACGCCTATTGTCAAGACAACGAGCTCAGCTGGTTCGACTGGACGCTGGTGGAGCGGCACTGGGACCTGCTACGCTTCGTGAAACAGCTCATCGCGTTGCGGCAGCGACGCGAACTGTCGGCGGGTGAGCATGGCCTGACGCTGAACCAGATTCTCGGCCAGGCCCGCATCGAGTGGCACGGCGTGCGCGTGGGGCAGCCGGACTGGAGCGACGATTCCCACAGCTTGGCCTGCACCCTCTGGAGCCTGAGCGGACGATTGGCGGTCCACCTGATGGTCAGCGCTTACTGGGAGCCGTTGCGCTTCGAGTTGCCGCCGCTGCCCGGCGGAGCGGGAGCGCGTTGGCATCGCCTGATCGACACCGCGTTGGCTTCGCCCAAGGACATCGTGCTGCCCGAGGCGTCGCGGCCGATTGGCATCGACAGCTACGAGCTGCAACCGCGCTCCCTGGTGCTGCTCGCTCGGAGCGAATGAGACCGACGGCCAAACGAGGCGAGGGAAGCGGTTCCACGGCTCGAAGCGCTCGCGGCGGCTCGCCTCCTGGCCGGCCCGTAACTCGTCTTTAAAACGCCCCTTTCCTCCTGCGGCGGCTGCGGCCAGGGCCGAGGTCGGGCATAGGCTGTCGCGGCTGGCCGCCCGGGCGGCGCATCGGAAGGAGCAGATGAAGAACGAGATCATCCTGAACCTGGCCTATGCCCACGAGCACGGGACGGATCGGGACGAGATCACCAATTGGGTGTGGCCGCTGTAGGCTGCTCGGAGGCCTGTCCGGACGGCGCCCCGGCCGAACGGGGCGCTTCTCGAGCATCGCGAACAGAGGTTTTCGAGCATGGCGACGAGATCGAGCGTGACGCGGCGGTGCCCATTAACGTGAAATACGCAGCCGAACGCCAGCTGGCTTGTCTTCGGTCGAGAGATTTCATGCTACGGGGTGGCCCCAGCCATGGGAGTTAGGTTGAGCGAAGGCGTTTAGCGGGGAGATCCTCATGATCCAACGGAAAGAGGTCGTCGCCACGGCGCTCGAGGCCACGGTCCGCATCGGTATCCTGATCCTGCTGGCGGCCTGGTGCTTCAGTATTGTCCAACCGTTCTTCATCCCCATCGCTTGGGGGGTCATCATCGCGGTGTCGGCCTACCCGGGCCACGTCAGGTTGCGGCGCCTGCTCGGCGGGCGAGGCGGACTCGCGGCTGCCACGCTGGTGGTCCTCGGGCTGTTACTGCTCATCGTACCCGCGATCATGCTCAGCGAGACCTTGGTGGACACGGCCCAAAGCCTCGCCAAGGGATTCGAGGAGGGTACCCTGGCGGTGCCGTCGCCACCGGAATCGGTGCGGGATTGGCCGCTCGTGGGTGAGCGGCTGAGCGCCATCTGGTCCCAGGCATCCGGTAACCTGGCGGCGACGATCGAGAGGCTTGCACCGCAGTTGACGGCGATCGGTAAATGGCTGCTTGCCACCGCGGCCGGCGCGGGTTTTGGCCTCCTGCAGTTCCTCATCGCCATCGTCATCGCCGGGGTGTTCCTCCGCAACTCCTCAGCCAGTGCGGAATTTGCTCACCTCTTGGCGGTCCGCCTGGCCGGCGAGAGAGGGGCGGACTTCGCGAAGCTGGCCGAGACGACGGTCCGCAGCGTCACCCGCGGGATCCTCGGGGTCGCCGTGATTCAGTCCCTGCTCGCCGGCATCGGCTTCATGGTGATGGGCATCCCCGGCGCCGGGCTCTGGGCTCTATTGTGCCTGTTGCTCAGCACGGTCCAGATCGGCATCCTGCCGATCACGTTGCCGATCCTGATCTATGTCCTGGCGACGGCGGATACGGTCCCGGCCGTCCTGTTCGTGATTTGGAGCCTCTTCGTCGGCACCATCGACAATGTCTTGAAGCCCATGCTGCTCGGCCGCGGCGTCGGGGTCCCGATGGCGGTCATCTTCGTCGGTGCGATCGGCGGCTTCATCACCTCCGGCATCATCGGGCTCTTTGTCGGTGCCGTCGTCCTGGTGCTCGGCTACAAGCTGTTCCTGGCGTGGTTGCACGACTTTCCCGATCGCCCGGCGGGTGCCACGACGGACCAGCCCAGACTGGATCCGACGTCTCGGCCGGCCGCCGACCTGACCGAAGCCACGCGGCGGGCGAGAACAGATCCAGAGGCGTGACGCCATCCTCTCGAGCGGATTCCCAAGTGGCTCCTGGTCAGGCTTGGAGCCTTGGCCAGCGTTGCTGGCTCGCCGGCGCAGTCAATCCGGCAGGCAAGTGGCAAGCGAGTCGGACACTGCCGCGGTCTTGGCGGTCGACTCCGGACAGACGAGCCGATAGCCGCAGTGCCGGCAATGATGACCGGGGTGCGCCGCCGAGCCCTTTCGCCGCAATGCCGCCACCCAGCGCAGCACCGCGAGCTTCACGCGTGCGGCGCCGGTCTCCGTCAGAAGGATCCGGTCGGCCTGGCGTTGCTCTAGGAAATGCAGGCGCACGAAGGCCACGCGCGTCGTCTGCACCGACATCACGGCGGCGGCGTAAGCGGCCGGCTGCAGCAGTTCAGGGATGCGCGGCCGCGAGCCGTGGCGGGTCCGCCGCAGCTTGAACTCCGTCACCTCGATCGCTCCGGCCGGAAGACGCGCCAGACGATCGAGCCGTCCGGCGAGCGACAGGCTCGCTGCCAACGGCAACGTCACCTCGGCCTCGACCGCGAGCGTCTCCGCCCGATCGCCGAGATAGACCTCGGCATGGAAATCGGCCAACAGCTGCCGGCCCCATGCGTGCGCGGCGCCAGGCAATCCCGCCGGTGCGCAGCCCAGCGCCGCATCGAACATCGCGAGCGTCTCCGCCGCGGTGCGCTGTGGCGCCCCCGGCGCAAACAGCCATGCGAGCGCCTCATGCACTGCCGAACCGACCTCGACGATCGGCGGCAAGGCAGCGGTGGGCGGCATCCGCTGAACGTATCGGCTCGCGTACTCGCGGCCGCACACCTGCCAGGTGGACAGGCGGGAAAAGGTCAATGGAATGGGCAACGGCTCGTCGTGCGCTGCCGCCAGCGCCGGGGCGAGCCAGGCGCTGATCGCCGCCTCGGCGGCCGCGTCGGGCTCCTGGCGCTCGCCGTCGATCTCGGCGTCGGTGGGCACCAGCTGCAGGCGGCACCGGACCCAATCGACGTGCTCGGCCCAGCTCTGGCCAGCCTTGGGATCCTTGCGCGGAGCGCGGGTGGCCAGGCGCCGCAAGGCGATCTCTGCGCTGACTTCGATGAGGGCGACGCGCACCTGGAAGCCGCGGGCGCCAAGATGGTGCAGGATATCCTCGAAGTCGTCGCTCGCGCCGGAGCATTCGAAGACCAGGGGGCCGACCGATGCCGACCGCGTCAGCTCGTCGGCAATGTCCGCCGCCCCGACACGCACCTTGCGCAGGTCGTCGATCGGCACGTGCCGCACGCCGAGCCGCGCCACCAGCCGCTGTGCAATGGTGGTCTTGCCTGCGCCCGGTAGGCCGATAAGCACGAGGATGGCGCGCGCGGAAGCCATCTGCCGCCGCCGGTTACGCCTTGTCCTTGGAGGGGCTCGCCTTGGCCGCCTTCTTACCCTCGATGATCCCGCCGATCACCTCGCCAAAGAGCTTGTCGGAGAGTCCGGCCGCGACGGCGACCAGGGTCAGGATCATGAAGGCCTTCGGACCGCCGGAAGGCACGCTCAGCGGTAGCAGACCCGTCAACACTGCGATGACGGCGACCAGCGCGTAGAGCGCGCCGAAGCCGACGCGGACCAGGATATTCAGCAGCAACGGCCACTTGTTCTCCGGCCGCAGCTTCTCTTCCACCAGCACGGATTGGAAAACGAAGACCATCGCGCCGAGCATGCCCGCTAGCAGGAGCGCCAGTGTCGGCTTGATCCCCGGCGTGCTCTCGGTCAACGAGGACGACCGCAGGATCACATCCAGCGGGTCGGCTGTCGGCGCGGTTGCGCCGGCGGCGCTGATGGCAGCAAGCGAGGCCGAGAAGGCATCCAGGAATAGCCCGCCAATGATGACGAAGATGATGGCGGACCAAGCCGTGATGAAGAGCAGCGTCTGGCGGCGCGCGCCCGTCAGGCGCTCGAAGTTGGCGCCGGCCTGGGCAACTTCGTAGGTGAGGGAGCGTAGCAGCTGCCGATAGCCCGGCCCGTTGTCCTGGTTGTCGTCGAAACCCTTGAGCGCCGCTGTCCAGGCGCTGCGCGCCCCTTCGCTCAAGCGGAAGAAGCGGTCCTCGATGCGCACTCGGTCGACCTTCAGCAGCTCGCTCGGCTCGTACAGGCATAGCTCCGCATCGGCCTTCGTCACCAACCGCTTGCGCTCGTCCATCGGCGTCGCGGCCGTCGTGTCGGCGGCGCGTGTCAGCCAGTCCTCTATCTCGCCGAGCGCCTGCTCCGCGAGGGCCTTGTCGGCAGCGCGGCTAGCGATATGGTGCCGAGCCTGTGCCGGTCCGCTCCGCAGACCGTCGACCCGCCGCAGCAGATCATCATCGACCGTTTTCTCGACTTGTCCGAACATCAGCGCACCTCCGGAAGTAGACGGCGCATGAGCTGTGCCTGCAGGGCGCCCCAGCCGCGCACCGTCCTCGACGTCAGCACCCCGGCCGCACCCTGCCGCTGCGGCACGACCGAGGCGAAGGCGACGAACCGCCGCACCAAGGGGCTCGGATCGCGCGCGGCACGCCCCCAATCCGCCGTGGCTTCGTCGCGCAAGAGCAAGAGCTGCAATCCGACCCGCCGAGCCATTGCCGAGGCTAGCTCGCCGAGCGATTCCGCAAAGCGCCGCCGCCGCCGCGCACCGGCAGCGGTATCGTCATCCATGAGGACGGCGAAGGCCAGCGTCTTGGCGAAATCGTGCGCGGGCAGCGTGCCCTCGAGTATCCGCGCGCACGCTTCGTGGGCGGCGCTGGGAATGGCGCCGGGCGCCATCTCGAGCAGCAGCCGTAGGGCGAAGATTTGGCGCGAGTCGTATCCGCCACCAGCCAAGGCTTCTTCCAGCACGCCATGCGACCGCACCGGCCAGCCGAGGCGCGCGAGGTAGGCCAGGATCTGCCGCTCCGCGCCGGGATAGTCTTGCAGGTAGCCGGCGGCGGCGGCGACCAGCTGCGGCGCGCGCAGGCTGGCCGCGAGCACGAACAGCCGCCGGACGAGCCGGGCTGATTCGGGCCCCGCTGGGGGACCTGCCGGCGCCAGTTGCCCGACGGAACGCGACAGGTCGAGGTCGGCGTCGCCGCCCGCAGAGCTGAGCGTCAGCAGGTCGCCGAGCAGCTCGTGCTCCGGGCGTAAGAATACCCGATCGAGATCCTGTAGGCTGCGCAGCACCCTCACTTTGCCAGGATTGACCCTCAGCCCGGCGGCCAGCGCCAGCTCAGAGACGTACTGGAGCACCTGTTCGGTCTGGCTGGCATCGCAGGCGACATAGCAGTCGTCGACCCATCGCGCGTAGGTGCGGACAGAGGCGTTGTGAGTAACGGCGGTGTCGAGCCTGCGCAGAACGGCATCGGCGACGATCCAGGCGATGTCGTCGGGCATCGTCGGCAGACCGTGACCGATGCCGCCGCCGCGTGCGGCCGCCGCGTTGATGCGCTCGAAGATCGCCAGAAGGGCACGCGAGGTGTGGCCCTCCAGGCCCAGGTCGGCTAGTGCACGTTCGATCCCCGCTGGCGGGATGCTCGAAAAGAAATCGGCGAAGTCGACGATCACGACCGCCAGCCCTTTGCCAAGCTGTTGCGCCAGCCAGGCGGCGACGGCCTCCGCCCAAGCCGCGTAGGAAGCGGTGCTCACGCCCAGCTTTGCGCCGAAAGCCGAACCGGCCGTCGAAGATCCCAGCCACAGACGCTCTTGCGCTTCCATCGCGATAGACTGTAGCAACGTGCCTGTGAAGATATCGACCAACCGTTCGACGCGCTGTCCGCCGCTCGACTTGGGCTTGGAGAGCACGTCGACCTCGACGACCCACTCGTCCACGGAGGGCATGTCCAGGCCGGTCCCTGGGGCGATATCGCAGAAGTCCAGCAGGTCCGCGTTCGGCCACTTGCGGCGTGCAAAACGCGCGGCCTGAAATGCGGCCGAGTACCGCGTCCAATCTTTTCGGCGGCCGACGATCGTGCCAATGGCTGTGTTTTGCTTCATAGATCATCTCGATCGCGCACGGCCATCCTCGCACCTGACTTTCATGCCTTCGGCGACCAGGCACCCTGATCCATGAAATATCGAATAAAATGAATTATATGTGCTCTCTGTGCGCTATGCTTTCGCGCTAACCACAATCCTGCTTACCTGAGCTTAGGCGTGTATTTGCCAGGTCGGTTGCGTTATGGTGTCACCCGCTCGGTGATGCGCTCGGCGACAGTCTAGCCCATCACCGGCCATCGTCATCGTTTGGCCCGGTCCGTTTAGGCTGCCACGCGCGTCAGGCGTCGCGTCTTCGGTGGGAGAGAGTCGTCACCCACATCCACCCCGATCTCTCCCGCCCGCGGACTGCCCTATGCGAGGCGGCCGCGGACGACGACGGTGACCTAGGCGAGGGTGAAGGTCATACTATGCGCGCGGCCATCCTCCACGCCGCCGCCCCGAAGCCGATGGCCCCGAGCAAGCCCGCCGCGCCGCGCGATCTCGGCGCGCCGCGGCCAGGCAATTGAGGTTCTTTTTCGGTCCTCGTGCTTTTTTACGGGTCAAGGGGGTTCCCCAACCCTCTCGGCGCCGTATCTGTTCGTGTAACTGAGAACCTGTTGTTGTGCCTGTGGAGTGGTGGGCGCGAGGTCCGAGCAAGGCCAACCCTCACCTCAAGCGCAGCCGCTACCTGCGGCTGAAGGATCAGCAGGACTGGACGCCGCGGCAAAGCATTCCGTTCCATGAGCTCAAGCAGCTCAACCTCAAGACCCACCACGCGTTCCGGATCAAGGAGGCGCGGCGCGCGATCTTCCACACCGCCCCGCCTGCTGTGGAACGACTACGCCATTCGTCCGCTCATCGACACCCGCGCGCTGTGGCGCGAAGAGAAAAACCTCCCCGACTACGATCCGTCCAAGCCGATCACCCGGCCACTCGATCCTGCGCGGGCCGACACCATCGTGCACACCGCAAAGGGCTCGGTTCACTGCGTGTGCCCCGTGACCGGGGCGCAACGCGGTCTGGCCTTTCAGGGCTTCGAGGCCGATCGTAACACCCTCAAGTACCGCTGCCCGGCCGCCGCCGATGGCCTGGAGTGCCAAGGCCAGAACGCATGCCACCAGGCCGGCGCCGTCAACCCGGGCGAGTACGGGCGCATCGTGCGCATCAAGCTCGACGAGCACGACCGGCGCATCTTCGCCCCCACCCCGCACGGCCGCCCGAGCTGGCAGCGCGGCGACAACCGCCGCAGCGCCTTGGAGCGCATCAACTTGCCGCTAGATCGCCACTTCGGCTTCGAGCAGCACTTCATCCGCGGCCTCGCCAAGATGAAAACCCGCGTCGGTCTGGCCATCGCGGTGATGATGGCCATGGCCTTGGGGCACATCAAACAGGGAAGCCCCAGCAGATGCGCTCATTGATCCAGCCGATTCCGGCGACCGGCTAGACGCGCCGAGCGGCTCCACCCCCTGGGATCGGATCGGGCCACGGCGCCCGAGGGTGGCGCTCGCCCGTCATTCGGTCTTGATGGGAATTCTTCTCATCGATTTGCCCCGGCGACCCTGCCGAGCGCCCTGGTTGCCCGTGTGGAGACCCTCTCATGCCGCTCCGCTTCCTGGGCGGCTCCCGGGCGGCACGCGGCGAGCCGCGGAAAATCGCGACAGCGCAGATCTCTCACCGCGGCGCCCGCTTGATCGGCATTCCGAAATATGCTAAGAACCTCCGCAGCGCTGGCAGGAGCCAGACCTAACCTACGTTGAGGTAGGGGCGGAAAGTCGCGGATCCTGAAGGTTGCGGATCGTGGGGCCCAGGATAGCCGGACTGCCGAGGGTGACCATCGCCAAGGTCACGCAAGGCGTCCGGCCTTTTGTTTTCTGGTGCATGCTGCATGACAGCGCCCACCGTGCTGTGCGGCGGACAGGCAGCGGGTTAGCGTGAGAATACCGCGCCAAGAAAGCGCATGGGAATGACTATATCAGATATTTTAATGGATTGTGGTACCTCGTCACCGAGAGGGTGAAGGCAACGTTAAGAGCGGCATCGACGTCGAGAACGACCCCAGGGGTCGGTGCGTCGCACCCAGCCCGCTATGCGGGTCTTACTATGGTTCAGGTGCTCGTTCATTGGTAGATATTTGATTCCAGAAGGTCTGTAGCCACAGTGGGAGTTTCGGATTGGCAGCCCTTGGCTTACCCCTGCGATTACGTCCCATATTAGCCAATGAGGAGGTGATATGAGATTCCTGAAGCCGTCTTTCGTGGCGCTGCTGCTCCTTGGCGCCGCGGGTTCGTACGCTGAACTGACGAACATCAGCACCACCAGCCTGCAATCCGAGAATGTGGCTGCCATTGCCTGCACGATCGTGGGATCCGCAGGGGCAAGCGCCGACGGCTACAAGGCACTGGTCTTTCTGTCGGAAGGTCGCGACCCCGTGTTGACCGTCCGCGGCTTGAGTGCGGGCGCCGCAACCTACTTCAACGAGAACTGGGGCTCGCAAGTATACGTGGACGGGAGGGCCGATGGCTCCGATGCAGATCAGATCCAAGCCCTGCTGAGGCCTGCCGCCGGCCCCAACGACGCAGGAATGTTGCTATTCGTCCGCCCTGGTGTTGGTATCTGTGCATGGTCGAACGAAAACATCGGAAGCGGAAGCACCTTGTATCAGGCTGCTATCTCCATCACCGACGTCACAGCGGCGTGGCTAGCGCGTTAGTGACGTGGTCGAGCGAAAACGGACACCTGGTTAAGCCGCATGTCGTGGTCGCTGTTGGTCGTGACCCGATACCGGCGGCGGTGACGTACCCACGCGCCGGCTTGACGCATTAGGCTGCGGGCATGATGCCGTCCGACACGATAGCCCAAGGCCGGCAACGCCCTGGTCATGCGGCGGGAGCCATAGGTCTGATCCGACGCCTCGGCGACGTCCTGGACCCATCGGAGCTTCTCCTCATGCTCCGGGTCGGGATCACGATCCTGGCGGCGCAAGAAGGCGTAGAGCCTGCCACGGCTGACGCCCAGTAATCGGCAAAGCATCGTCACCGGGTAGGCCTCCTTCTCCTGGGCAATGAACTGGTATCTCAGTTCGACTCTCTCGCGAAGAAGGCCGTTGTTTCCTAAGAAACTCCCTGCGGAAGCATCGACTCTCCTCGCGCGGGCGACGCAGCTCCTGCTGCTCCTCGTCGAGCTTGCCGTTGCCCCGGAACGCATCACGGTCCGCAGGCTTGGCCTCTTTTATCCAGCGCCCCAGCATGCTGCGGTCGACGCCAAAGCTCCTCGCCGCCTCCGTTTGCTTGTAGCCTTGCTCAAGGACCAGCCTGACGGCGTCTTACTTGGACTCTTTCGTGTACTTCTTGCGCGTGCTCATCTCTCACCTCGGTTTCAAGAATTGTCTCTCAACCAAGGTGTCCGTTGCCACTAGACCCCCTCACGTGATCCGGCACGACAGCCGCAGACACCTTTGGTCACTTAGCAAGTGCTTATGCGATTGTCCTGCCCCTTTATGGGATGGCCGTTCGCCGGGATTCTCAGCACTTTCGTCAGGCCCAGGCTGTCCATGGCGGTGAAATCGTGTAGATTTAGGTGAAGGTTAGAAACCCTGCTGAAAAGCGGTTTGTGTAGTGGTCTGCCCTCCGGTTCTGTGGTGGCCATAGCCGCACTTCTAGCCGCTGAGTCCAGGCACTCCCTGTGGGAACGGCGGTGGAAGAACAGGGCAACAGCGTCATCCCGGCATGGATATCCGGGATCGAATTGGCAGGGCGGGCCGTTGCGGGGTTGGTCGAGGTACGGCGTAAATGGTCTCGGTCGTTTTTCCGGCTGGGGGCCTGTGATGTTTGCGTGGCCTAGGCTTCGAGCCCTAACGGCGTCAGGCCAAGATGGCCTGACTGCGCGCTCGGTGGCTCAAGTGGCAGGATGCTTGATCAAGGCCGGGCTAGTTGCCCGCCCACTCCGGTTTCTGCGGGGTGCCATGAGATGGCCGTTGAATTCTAGCAGGCTGCGAACAAGGTATAAAGTATGATCAACATAGGTGTGATTGGGTATGGCTATTGGGGTCCGAATTTGGTCCGGAACTTCTCGGCTATCGCCGATGCGCAGGTAAGTTCCGTCGCGGATTTGGATGAGGAAAGATTACGTCTCGTCAAGAGGCGCCATCCCTCGATAGAGGTGACGACAGACTTCAAGGCCTTACTCGCGAATTCCGAAATCGATGCCGTTGCCATCGCGACCCCCGTCTCTTCGCATTTCGGGCTGGCACTGGAGGCCTTGCGCGCGGGCAAGCATGTCTTCATCGAGAAACCACTTACGCAGACTGCGGAGCAGGCTGAGCAGCTGATCGCCGAGGCAGATAGGCGCGGACTGGTTCTCCACGTGGACCACACCTTCATCTACACTGGCGCCGTTCGCAAGATGCGCTCGCTGGTAGATGATGGCGAGTTGGGTGACGTCTACTACTACGATTCTGTGCGGGTCAATTTAGGCCTGTTCCAAAATGACGTAGATGTCATCTGGGACCTCGCGGTACACGATCTCTCCATCATGGATTACGTGTTTCATTCCAAGCCCACCGCAGTCTCTGCGTCGGGCATGAATCATATCGCAGGCAATGAGGCTAATTTGGCATATTTGACTGTTTTCTATGAGGATGAATTCATTGCCCACCTTCACGTTAACTGGCTTGCGCCTGTGAAAATTCGCAGGACGCTAGTCGGAGGTAGTCGCAAGATGATCGTCTACGACGATCTCGAGCCCAGCGAAAAGATTAAGGTGTACGACAAGGGGGTTACTCTTCATGGTACGAAAGATAATGAGTACAGTCGCCGGATAGGGTACCGTGCGGGTGACATGTGGGCGCCAAAGCTGGATGATGCTGAGGCGCTTCACATTGCGGCAGATCACTTCGCGCGCTGCGTCATCACTGGCGAGCGCTCAATCACCGACGGACAGTCGGGCCTGCGAGTGGTGCGCTTACTAGAGGCGGCATCGCAATCTCTCAAAGAGCGGGGTAGGCCCGTGAAGCTTGGTTGGAAGGGGCGGGGGGGCTAACGAAATGGTACCTTTCCTTGACCTAAAAGCCCAGTATGCCGGCATCGAAAGCGAAGTCCTCGAGGCAGTGCGGCGAAGCCTTGCCAGCGCACAACATGTTCTCGGAAGCGAGGTTGCAGCTTTCGAGGAGGAGTTCGCACGGTACACCGGAGCTAGGTTTGGCGTCGGTGTGAACTCTGGCACCAGCGCCCTACACTTGGCTTTACTCGCTGCTGGAGTTGGACCCGGTGATGAGGTTGTTACCGTGTCAAGCACCTTTGTCGCGACCGTCGCGGCAATTGACTACGTGGGTGCTAGACCTGTCTTTGTCGACGTAGATCCTGCAACGCTCACGATGGACGTGAGCAAGATTCCCGCCGCGATCACCAATCACACGAAAGCGATCTTGCCGGTGCATCTACACGGTCACCCTGCTGACCTAGACCCGGTGCTTGACATCGCCAAGAAGAACAAGCTCCATGTGATCGAAGATGCCGCCCAGGCCCACGGCGCCGAGTACAAGGGTCGTCGTGTTGGCTCAATCGGCGATCTTGGATGCTTTAGCTTCTACCCCGGGAAGAATTTAGGCGCGTACGGGGAGGGCGGTATGGTAGTGACCAATAATGAAGAGCTTGCACATACCGTGCGGATGCTTCGTGATTGGGGTCAGGAGCGGAAGTATCACCATGATCTCAAAGGCTTCAACTATCGCATGGAAGGGATTCAAGGGGCAATCTTGCGCGTGAAGCTCCGGCATCTAGACGGGTGGACCGATGCGCGCAGGCGGCATGCCTCCCGGTACAATGCGCTCTTGGATGGTCTCAATCTCGCAAGGCCGATCGAGTTAGATTGGGCCCGCCATGTCTATCACGTGTATGCTGTGCGAATCGCACAGAGAGATCGGCTTCAGGAGATGCTGCAATCACAGGGGATCCAGACCGCCATTCATTATCCAATTCCGGTACACCTCCAGAAGGCATACAGGGACTTTGGGTACAGCAATGGTGATCTGCCGGTGACAGAGGCTGCTGCCAAGCAGCTCCTGTCGCTCCCCATGTACCCGGAACTAACCGAGCAGCAAGTCAAAATGGTCTGCGAAGCCGTCAGTTCGTTCAACGAAACAACGTCGGAGAAAGCGAAGCCAGTCTAAAGCCTCCATTTCGGAGCGCGCGTTCGTTTCCGTAGCGTGAGAGCCGGGTACACCCGGTAGGAGACCTTTGTGGAAATCCAGCAACCTCGGAAAATATTGATTACCGGGAATATGGGGTACGTAGGGCCAGTTTTGGAGCGGCATCTCCGGCATGTCTTTCCGGGTACGTCACTGCTTGGGTTGGACACGGGATACTTCGGAAACTGTATCAACAGCCCAGAGTTTTTACCCGAAGTTCTGCTCGATCTGCAACACTTTAGGGACGTGCGCGACATCGACCCTGGCGTGTTGGCGGGTGTGGACGCGGTTTTGCATCTCGCAGGCATTTCCAACGATCCGATCGGCAACAGATTTGAAGACGCCACCTCGGAGATCAACCATCGAGCTAGTATCAGCTTGGCACAGAAGGCCAAGGAGGCGGGCGTCCGTTCATTCGTCTTCGCTTCGAGTTGCAGTATGTATGGGTCGGCTGACGACTCGGCTAAAGCTGAAAATTCCTCGTTGAATCCTTTGACAGCATATGCGCGGTCAAAGGCTTATACCGAGAGAGACCTGAAGCCGCTGGCGTCGTCGCAGTTCGTGGTTACTTGCCTACGTTTTGCCACTGCTTGCGGGATGAGCGACAGGCTGCGCCTGGATCTCGTTCTCAACGATTTTGTTGCTGCAGCCCTCTCGGCTGGACGAATTCAGATATTAAGCGATGGTACCCCTTGGCGGCCGCTAATCAACGTCAAGGATATGGCGAGGGCACTAGAGTGGGCGACGCTGAGGAGAGAGGATACGTCCGGGGCTTTCCTGGCGGTGAACGTCGGAAGCAGTGAGTGGAATTATCAGGTCAAGGATCTTGCTGAAGCAGTGGCAGATGTCATACCAAAGACTGCTATATCCATCAATCAAGATGCAGCACCAGACAAGCGCTCTTATCGAGTGAACTTTGATCTTTATAGGAGGCTGGCCTCAGAGCACCAGCCGAAATACGATCTCTATTCGACGATTCAAGAACTGGCTTCTGGTCTGGAGCAGATTGGTTTCTCGGATCAAGATTTCCGTAGATCGAGTTACATGCGACTCAATGTGCTTACCGAGTTGAGGGCCAAACAACTACTCGACGAACAACTGCGCTGGGCCATGCCGTAAGACGCGCGGGCGGGAAACAAACACGTTTGTAGTGAGGGCGGATACTAAAGTGAACCTTACGCCGAAATGCCGTTTCTGTGGTGCTGGCTTGGAGCGGACAGTCGTTGATCTCGGGATGTCTCCACTTTGCGAAAGCTATGTAGACAACAAGGATCTCGACAAGATGGAGGCCTTTTATCCGCTGCGTGTCTATGTCTGTGAAGATTGTTACCTTGTGCAACTGCTGGAATATGTGAAAGCTAAAGATATCTATACTGAGTACGCTTACTTCTCGTCGTACTCAGATAGCTGGCTCGCTCACGCTAGAGCGTACGTGAAAATGATCACGGAGCGGTTGCGTCTTGATGGATCAAGTAAGGTATTTGAGCTGGCCAGCAATGATGGTTACCTACTGCAATATTTCGTCGAGCAAGGCATAGGTGCAGTCGGAATCGAGCCAGCGGCGAATATTGCCAAGGTGGCAAACGACAAAGGCATTAAAACGATTCCGCGGTTTTTTGGCCTAGAGGTGGCGAGAGACCTCGTGGCGGAGGGGAGTCACGCGGACCTCCTTCTTGGCAACAATGTTCTTGCGCATGTTCCGGATATCAACGACTTTGTGGCGGGAATGAAGGTGCTCCTCGCGTCTGGCGGTGTTATCACGATGGAGTTCCCGCATCTCCTTCGGCTCATCGAGGGGAATCAGTTTGACACTATCTACCACGAACACTTCTCCTACCTTTCGTTTCTTACGGTGCAGAAAATCTTTGGGGCTCATGGCCTGAAGGTCTTTGATGTCGAGGAGTTGCCGACCCACGGTGGCTCGTTACGCATCTATGGCTGTCACGCTGAAGATGAGACCCGGCCGATTTGTTCGCGGGTCCAAGCGTTGAAAGCGGCCGAAGAAGAATTCGGCCTGATGCGGGTAGATACTTACTCGCTATTCGCACAGAAGGTTAAGGAAACGAAGTTCAAGCTGCTTAGAATGCTCATCGGCCTGAAGAGTCGGGGCAAGGTGATCGTGGGCTACGGTGCTCCGGGGAAGGGCAATACGCTGTTGAATTACTGTGGCATTCGTACCGATTTTTTGGACTATACCGTCGACCGAAATCCCTACAAGCATTTCAAGGTACTCCCCGGTACGCATATCCCCATCTACGCTCCCGAGAAGATAAGGCAAACGCGACCGGATTATTTGCTGATCTTGCCTTGGAACCTCAGGGACGAGATTGTTGCGCAAAATGACTTTATTAGGGAGTGGGGCGGGCGGTTCATTGTGCCGATCCCGGAACCGGAGATTCTTTAATGAGATTCACGGAGACCGCACTCTCGGGCGCCTTTATTGTTGACCTGGAGCCGGCGGCGGATGAGCGCGGGTTCTTCGCGCGCTCCTGGTGCACCGAGGAATTCCGCCGCCACGGGCTCTCGGGGAGAGTTGCGCAGTGTAATGTGTCATTTAATAGGAAGGCGGGCACCTTCCGCGGTATGCATTTCCAGGCGCCGCCTTATCAAGAAGCCAAGCTTGTGCGTTGTACTTGCGGTGCGATATACGATGTCATTGTCGATCTGCGGCGCGATTCCCCCACGTTCGGAAGGCACTTCGGGGTCGTGCTGTCGGCGGAGAATCGACGAATGCTGTATGTCCCGGAGGACTTTGCTCACGGCTTTATAACGCTTGTGGACAATACGGAGGTGTTCTACCAGATGTCCGAGGTTTATTCGGCTGAGTGTTCGAGGAGTTTCAGGTGGGATGACCCATCGTTGGGAATCGATTTTCCGATTGAGATTGCGGTGATATCGGAACGAGACCGGAATAGTCCCTATCTGGCCATGATTTTATGACCATTCAGCCGAAAGACGTTGGGTGGTACTGCGAGCCCGACAGCGGGCTTCAGATGTATGAGTTCGTCCGGCAACTCTATCCCATTTGTCGCAGCATCACGGGGAATGGGGTGCGGGAGACACTGCGGATAATCGGTCAACGAGTTCCGTTGCAGATTCGGGAGGTTCCCACCGGTACGAAAGTTTTTGATTGGACGATCCCTCGGGAGTGGAACATTCGGGATGCCTGGGTGAAGGACCCAAGTGGTAGGAAGATCATCGAACTTCGGAACAGTAATTTGCATGTTGTGAGCTACAGCGTTCCCGTGCATAAGAAGTTGTCGCTCCCAGAGTTGAAGAAGCACTTGCACAGCCTCCCCGAGTTGCCTCATCTTATACCGTACCGAACGTCGTACTACCAGGCGACTTGGGGGTTCTGCCTTAGCCATAACCAGCAACGAGAGTTGGTTGAAGGGGAGTATGAGGTTTTTATCGATTCATCGCTCGAAGACGGGCATCTTTCGTTTGGGGAGTACTTGTTGAAGGGACAGACTACGGAGGAGGTCCTGCTTTCCTGTCACGTATGCCATCCGTCCCTTGCTAACGATAACCTGTCCGGTGTCGCGCTGGCCACAGCCTTAGCGCAGTTACTGGAAGGATACGATAGGAGATACTCTTATCGGTTTTTATTCGTTCCTGGCACTATTGGTGCGATTACTTGGCTGGCGTTGAATGAGGATTTCATACGCCAGATCAAGTGCGGCTTAGTGGTGGCTTTGGTTGGGGATCGCGGCAAGCTTACATACAAAAAGAGTCGGCAACGCTGCGCGGAGATCGATCAAGCCGCTCTCCATGTGCTCGGGCATAGCGGGGCAGCCTACGAGGTCCAGGACTTCTCGCCGTATGGATATGACGAGAGGCAGTATTGTTCACCCGGTATCGATTTGGCCGTTGGTTCTCTTACTCGGACACCTTACGGACGGTATCTCGAATATCACACATCTGGTGACAACTTGGATTTTTTGAGTGCCGACGCCTTGGAAGATTCGCTTCAGGCATACCTTTCCATACTGCACGTAGTCGACACGAACCGTCGTTACCGGAATCAGTATCCCAAATGCGAGCCGCAGTTGGGACGCAGAGGCCTGTACAGCGAACTAGGGGGTCAATCTGACGGAAAAGAGCTGGAAATGGCGCTTCTTTGGGTTTTGAATTTCTCGGATGGGGAGCACTCTATACTTGATATAGCCGCTCGTTCCGGGAAGCCCTTTGCGCAGCTTGCGCGTGCTGCGAGGCTTCTAGAACGCGCGGGTTTGCTGAAGGAGTCTATGGAGAGAGAGGAAATCAGAGGTGTCGAAAGGCCTATAGAGTCAGGGGGCTAAGGCAAATGAAAGTCGTGCTTTTCTGTGGAGGTCTTGGGACGCGTCTTCGAGAGCATTCCGACACGATTCCCAAGCCGCTCGTAAACATTGGTTATCGGCCGATTCTCTGGCACTTGATGCGTTATTACGCGCATTTTGGGCACAATGAATTTATCCTCTGCTTGGGATATCGCGGTGACTTGATTAGAGAGTACTTTCTTAACTTCAATGAGTGTATGTCGAATGATTTTGTGCTTACTCAAGGTGGAGCCAAGGTAGAACTGCTATCACGGGATCTGGATGATTGGACGATCACGTTCGTGGACACGGGCCTGCATTCGAACATCGCTGGACGCTTGACGCGCGTCCGACGCTATCTGGAAGACGACGAGGTGTTCCTGGCGAATTATGCGGATGCGCTGACTGATCTTCCGCTTGATCAGCATGTGGAAGCGTTTCTCGACCAAGAGCTGGTCGCAAGTTTCGTTGCTGTTCCGACATCGCAGAGCTTTCACGGCGTGTACGCCGATGAGGAAGGCATCGTAACATCGTTCGGCAGTATGCAGGAGGCTAATTTTTGGATAAACGGCGGTTTTTTTTGCTTTCGTCGGGAGGTCTTTGATTTTATTCAAGAAGGCGAGGAGCTCGTGGAGAAACCGTTTCAGCGGTTGATTCAGCGCCGAAAATTGGGGGTGTTTCGCTATCGAGGCTTCTGGCAACAGATGGACACCTTCAAGGAGAAGATTGCATATGACCGTATGGAGGGGCGCGGCGAGTGCCCATGGATGGTATGGAAAGGCTAAGCGATAAGGGTATTTGAAAAGTGCGCAAGGTTCCCTTGTTTTCTGGTGAAGGGCCAACGCAGTTGCTTTGTATCGGTGCGCACAGCGACGATATAGAGATCGGATGCGGCGGGACCATCATCCGGATTCTTGAGGAATACAAAGAGCTGAGGGTCGTGTGGGTCGTATTGTCCGCGAATGAGGAGCGACGGGCTGAGGCGGAGGTAAGTGCCGGTCGGTTTTTGCAAAGGGCAAAAGAGACGCGTATTCTCGTTGCGGGGTTTCGGGACGGCTATTTTCCTTATATTGGTGCGGAAATCAAGGCTTACTTTGATTGGTTGAAAGGTGAGGTTTCCCCAGATCTAATATTCACGCATTTTCGTTCCGATCTCCATCAAGATCATCGTATCGCATCGGAGTTGACCTGGAATAGCTTCAGAGACCACCTGATCTTCGAATACGAGATTCCTAAGTATGATGGGGGTCTTTCCAGTCCGAATGTTCTTGTGGAGCTCAAGGCGGAGTACTGTCGTGAGAAGGTAAGACACCTACTTGACTGCTTTCCTTCCCAGCGTGGGAAAGCATGGTTTTCTGAGGAGACGTTTCTTGCGATTATGAGGTTGCGAGGGATGGAGGCAAACGCGAGCAGCAATTATGCTGAAGGCTTCTATTCGCGGAAACTCGTTGTGTAGGGGCGTTCCGGTATCGATGAGCCGTGCTGTGTTTCGTTCTGGGTGTATAGTTGTACGGACGCTCGGAAGAGCGGTGGTTCTCGTTGGTTAGCGAATGTGATAGCTATTGTGATGACGTACGATACGACTATTGGGCTTTCTGGCGAAGAGCTGCGGGGACGAGCCGCGAGGCTTATTCCTGGAGGTTGCCATACGTACGCGAAGGGTGACGACCAGTTTCCTGCGATAGCGCCGCCATTTATTGTGCGGGGATCGGGATCGCATGTTTGGAGCTGCGACGGGCGCGAGTATATTGAATATGGCATGGGATTGCGTGCAGTGACTCTTGGGCACGCTTTCCCGCCCATATTGGAAGCCGCCATCAGGGAGCTTGCCAAGGGCAGCAATTTCACTCGTCCGTCGCCGGTCGAGGTGGAATGCGCGGAGTGCTTGCTCGAGATGGTCCCAGGCGCGGAAATGGTGAAGTTCTGCAAGGACGGCTCTCACGCTGTTGATGGGGCTATCCGTCTAGCTCGCGCGTTTACCGGTCGTGATCTTATCGCGGTTTGTGGCGATCATCCATTTTTTTCCACGAGTGACTGGTTTATTGGAACTACGGAAATGAGCGCTGGCATTCCAGATGCAACAAAGCGTCTGGTGCTGAAGTTCCGGTACAACGATATCGATGACCTGGAAGCGTTGTTTGCTCTCCACCCGAAGCAGATAGCTTGTGTCATTATGGAGGCCGCGCGCACCGAGGAACCCCATGAGGGATACCTGGCAGAGGTAAGAAAGCTTGCAGATCGGTACGGCGCTGTCCTCGTGTTCGATGAGATGATCACGGGGTTTCGGTGGCATAACGGCGGCGCTCAGGGAGTTTACAAAGTGACACCAGACCTGAGCACTTTCGGTAAAGCTCTGGCGAATGGGTTTTCCGTATCTGCGCTTTGTGGGCGGCGTGAACTTATGAAACTGGGGGGCAGTCAGCATGATCGGGAGCGTGTTTTTCTGCTGTCGACAACCCATGGAGCAGAGGCTCACGAACTCGCGGCAGCATTGGCGACGATGAAGTATTACCAGGCGCATCCGGTCGTGGGAACCCTTTATGAGCGGGGTGCGCGGCTGCGGGCAGGGTTTGTGGAGGCTGTTTGTGAGTTCGGCCTCTACGGTCATGTTGAGGTGGTGGGTCGCGATTGCAATTTGCTGTTCGTGACCAGGGACGCAGAAGGGCGTCCAAGCCAAGCGTTGCGGGCGCTGTTTATGCAAGAGCTTGTTCGCCATGGTGTCCTCGCGCCTTCTTTCGTTGTCAGCTACTCACATTCGGAAGATGATATCGACAAGACTGTCGACGCCGTCCGGGCGGCGCTTCGGGTTTACGGGCGCGCATTAGAGGATGGTGTGGAAAAATACCTGGTCGGTCGGCCGGTGATGCCAGTGTTCAGGCGTCATGGATGATGGCGCCCTATAACAGCGAGTTTGGGGCGAGCGAAGCCACCACACGATAATAGGGGAAGCCGCTCAATCAAGCCATAACGGAAATACCGCCGGCTTTGTCCGAGCGGCGGTAGGGATTTGGCATCCTTTACGTCCCTGGGATCTAGGGCCGGCAATCGCCTAGTTCTGGCTGGATCGACCGTTGGTGCAGCTTCCTGAGGTCTTCGTTGTGTCTCTAGGACCCACCAGTGCTATTCCGAGGATGGGAATGAAATGCGTTTGGTTACGCCGTGGTTTGGTTCGTTCGCTCGGCAGGCCTTCCGGGCCGGCATGATGGAAGCGCAGGAGATCCTTGTAGGTTGTGCAGGTGCCGAGCCAATAGATCTGGTGCCGGACAGTAGCTTTGCTTGGAAAGCTTCGGTTCACCATCGGCTTGCACATTTGCCGGGGTTCGAGGCGTTAGCTAAGGCGAACGTTGGTCTGCGTGCGGCGGAGCTTGGAGGAACATGCGATGTGTTTATCGCCGTTTTTCCGTATTGGAGGGACCTTCATTGGATCAATGCCATAAAGAGATGGAGGAGTCGCTGTGGGACGGCGATCTGTTGGATCGATGAGCTTTGGGTGAGGGAAATCCCGGGTGTGAAGCATTGGTTTCGCTGGTTGGATGACTTTGACCATATCTTCGTAGGTGTCCCGGGCTCGGAGCATGCCTTAAGCAAAGCGCTCGGGCGGCCTTGTCACTTGCTTGTGGGGGCAGTTGACACACTGAAATTTCGGCCTATCTCGAATTACGCGGCACGAGGGATAGACGTTTACAGTGTCGGGCGACGTGTAGATGCAGTGCACAAGGAACTGCTCCGGCTTGAACAAGAAGAGGGGATCTTTTATGTCTTCGATACCCTGCATAGTGGCGAAAGCAGGATGGACGATTACTCTTCTCATCGGCAAATGTACGCGAATTTGTGCAAGCGTAGTCGGGTTTTCATCGTTGCGCCCGGTAAAGTCGACCAGGTGAGGCAGACGGGCGGGCAGGCTGATATTGGTTACCGATATTTTGAGGGTGTGGCCGCGGGGGCAGTGCTGGTTGGAAGCGCTCCGGATGCGGACGCGTTCCGTAGTAATTTCGATTGGAAGGATTCGATCGTTGAAATCCGAGCGGATGGAAGGAACGCTTATGGTGTGGTGAGGGATCTTCTGGCTGATACGGGGCGACTTGAGGCGATTAGCGTACAGAACATGGTCATGGCGCTACGTCGTCACGACTGGGCTCACCGGTGGCTGACAATGTTTGAGCGTGCCGGTTTGCCGGAGCCGACTGGTCTGGTGAGAAGAGTTGCAAGATTGGAGGAAGCAGCGCGGGCGGCAAGGGTAGTGTGAGGGCGGGAAAGTTGGTGGTTAAATGGCCCCGCTATCGGCGTGCCAGTGTTTCTGAGATGGCGGCGTCGTTATCGCGGAGATTCTCACGGTACGTCAGCTAGGCGAACGTCAGGCAAAGAAACTGATCGAGGCATGTGAACGATTTGACCTTTTGATGACCATTAGACGGCTCGACGCACTGACGAAACAGCGGCGGCGGAAGATGCCCGCGACCGGTGCCAAAAGCAGTTTACGAGCGAACATGCGTCCGCCTCCACCGCGGGTAGGATGGGGTAGAAGGCTCGCGGACCGAGCACCCGTGGTTCGAGTCGATGTTCAGAAAACCTGTTCAGTTAACATCAAACCTCATGTGGCCGCGCCAAGCGCACACATAATAACGGGACGCTAGTCTAGTGGACGCAACTTGCAAATCGTCGACTCTACTGCGACAGGCCGAACCCTACCACAGCTGCGACCGCGATAACATTGCGTTGGTGGGTTCTCGGCGGCGGCTGAAGCCGCTCCATCAGGGGAGTTCTGCGATGGATCTCCGCAGGTCTGGCGAGCCGAATTTATGAGCGCGAGAGATCGGTTCGAGTTTCTAGTTGGTAATCCGGCCGCGGGCAGTGATTTTGGGCGAAAAACCGTTCGTAGCGGCGCTTACGCCCTCGCGGGTGAGGGTGTCGATTTCTTTATAAGGTTGGCCTCTGTGGTGATTCTGGCGCGATTGCTCCTACCCGAGCACTTCGGTCTTATCGCCATGGTCACAGCCGTCACAATGATCGCCGAGCGCTTTAAGGACCTTGGTCTCACCGCCGCCGCGATTCAGAGTCCGACGCTCTCGCATGAGCAAGCGAGCACCCTATTTTGGGTGAATGTCGGCGCGGGGTGGTTGATGGCGGGATGTGTAGCAGGCCTCGCCTACCCATTGGTGCTTTTTTACGACGATCCAAGGCTGTTCCACATCACGCTAGCCATTGCCTTGACATTTCTCTGGAGCGGTTTCGCCAGCCAGCATTATGCGCTGCTTCGGCGCGCGATGAAGTACCGGGAGATTGCTGTCATTCAGGTGGCAGCGAGTGTGTTGAGCGTCATCGTTGCGGTCGCGATGGCGATGAACGGTTTCGGTTATTGGGCACTTGTTGGCCGCGAGGTCGCCCGGAGCATCTTCCTGTCGGTCGGTGCCTGGATATTCCTTCCCTGGATACCGGGCGGGCTCTGTCTGCGTTCGGGTGTCGGGAGGATGTTGAAGTTTGGAGCGGACATCACGGCGTTTAATTTTGTGTTTCTGGTGGCTCAGAGTATCGACCAATTGCTAGTCGGTAAGGTACTCGGGGCGCACGCGCTTGGAGTTTACCGGCAAGGTTATCAACTGGTGCTAGCACCCATGAACCAGCTAGCCTATCCGGTGCGGGTTGTGATGGAGTCGGCGCTTAGCCGTCTGCAACACGACGCAGAGGCGTACCGCCATTATTATCGTTACATGCTCACCGTGGTCGCTTTTGTGACCTTTCCGCTCGGGCTGTTCATGGCTACCTACTCAAAGGAACTCGTTACGGTTCTGTTGGGGCCGGCGTGGTTGGAGGCCATTCCAGTGTTTCGGATCCTCGCGATCGCGGCAACACTATATCCCGCAGGAGTTACGGCGGGTGCCGTGATGGTTACCTGCGGTTTATCGCGGCGTCTTTTTTGGATTGGGCTTGCGTCAGCGGTCGTGCTGGTGGCGCTTCTAGTGGCCGGGCTGCCTTTTGGTGTGGTGGGAATCGCCTCGGCTCATCTTGTGGCGACCTGGGTTTTTCTGATTCCCAAGCTCTACTGGAGCTTTCACGGGACGCCTATAAGCGTTCGTTTGTTTCTTATCGCCATTGCGAGGCCCGCCGCAGCTGCGGTCTTCATGGTGATTATTCTGGTCGCATGGAAGATAACAACAGGCGCGACTCCGGGCTTGGCGACCTTGGCAGCGGGGCTGTTAGTGGGGGTAGTTAGTTACGCTGCCGCTTGGTTCATCATTCCCGGAGGAAGGGCAGAGCTGTACGAAATCTACGATCGGATTGCCGCGCGCCTTGGCCTGCAAAAGTATGTGCCAGCATGGGCGCTCAGGATTATCCGCGGGCGTTCAGTTTAGAAAGAGGAGTGACGTGGTCGTGGTCAAGCATAAGCACTCTCAGTTAGCCGCTCTGCTCATGAAAGAGCTCAGCGCCCTCCCGCTCAATGGTGCGCGGGTCCTCGAGGTGAATTGTGAGCGGGGCTGGTTCGCCGGGCAGTTGCAGGGCTGTTCAAGTTTCTTGGGTATAGATCCGTCCGCTGAAATGGTCGCCGAGGCTCAGGCTCATTTCCCGCACGCCAAGTTCTTCGCGAGCGAGTTTCTCCCTTGGGAGGCGCCGGAGCAATCCTTCGACTTAATCCTGTATGTTGACAAGATCGCGCACACGCCTGACCAGGAGGCCGTGTTGGAGAAGATGGGGCGTCTTGTCAGACCCGGAGGGCATCTCGTTTTGACAACCGAGAACCCCTTCGTGTACTCCAGGATCTGCTGGATCAGGCCGCCGGCCGCGGGTGAGTTTCGGCGTTGGCTAACTAACAAAGAGCTTCACGCCATGCTCGGGCGTTCAGGGTGGAGGGTTGAGCGCTCCTACACTGTCCTGCCGGCCGGCGAGCTTGGTGTTTTGAAGATCATCAATGCGAGAAGGCTTAATGACCCGCTGCAGCGGATCCTTCCAGGGCGCTGGATCACCAGGGTCAAGGAGTGGGCCGGCTTGGGTCAATTTCGGGTCGTTGTCGCTCAGCGATCCACCTCGGTGTAACAGGAACACTGAGAGTGGCCAGATCATATCCTCCCACGATCGCGCTTTTCGGGATCTTTGGCGCCGATAACTTCGGGAATGATGGGTCCCTCGTTGCGATGCTGAACCATCTTAGGGCGACCTGCGAGGGAGTGCGGGTCTCCGCAATCTGCACGTATCCGCATATTGTGGAAGCCCGTCATGGCGTTCCCGCGATTCCGATTCGGGAGGCGCTCGAATATCGGCGCTCTTCAAGCTTTGCGATGCGCTTGCTACATAGGGTCTTTGTTCGACTCCCGTGGGACGTGAGAGCCTGGGTGAGGTGCGTCCTTTACATGCGGGAGGTGAACCTGTTGGTCATTCCGGGCACCGGTATCCTGGACGATTACGCGGTGTCGCCGGGTGACCTTCCTTATGGGTTATTCCGGTGGTGTGTGGCGGCGCGCCTGGCTGGGGCTAAGGTGTTGTTTGTCAGCGTCGGTGCCGGCCCGATCACCCACCCTACGAGCCGGTGGTTGATGAGGGCGGCCGCGCGACTCGCCGACTATCGTTCGTTTCGGGACCAGATCTCAAAAGATTTCATGACGAGCCTGGGACTTGACACCCGGCGGGACAGGGTATATCCCGATCTGACCTTCAGCCTTCCGCCCCCAACACCCCGTCTTCACGTCGGGGTCAGTAGAGAGCCGTCGGTGATCGGTGTTGGGGTAATGGCCTTTTATGGGTGGGCCAATGATCCTGTGCGGGGTGAGGTGACCTTTAGCTTATACGTAAATAAGATCGCTGATTTCGTTGTTTGGCTGCTGGGTTGCGGGTACTCGGTTCGGCTGATCCTGGGTGAGCGTGGAGATGCGGTGGCGGCGGATTTCATTATTCGTCGAGCCAAGAGCTTGGTAGGGTGCATCGAGGGGAAGCTGATCTGGTCCGCGCAGACGTCGGTGGAGGCGGTGCTGGCAGAAATTTCCTTGTCAGATATGCTGGTCGCGACAAGATTCCACAACCTCGTCTGGGGGGTGCTCCTCGACAAGCCAATGATCTCGCTCGGGTATCTCCCGAGGCATGCCGCCCTCATGCGGGATGTCGGGTTGGAGAAATATTGCCAGCAGATCGAAGATTTTGAGTTGAGGATCTTGATCGAGCACTTTAACGAAGTAAGGGATGATTGGTGTCGGCTGGAGAACCGTGTTAGGCAAAAGCGGCTAGAGTACCAGTGGTGGCTGCAACAACAGTACGACGGACCGTTGAGTCGCTTTTTTTGCGGGGCCTGAGGGCATAACGGTTTCGCAACGCGGAGGGACAGACATGGCGATTCGTTCGGTGATAAACGAGATAGCAAACGCTACAGAAGGCCTCGTACGCGTTGTTGTCCTGACGGTGATTCTGCGCCCAGCCGCCTACCTTCTTCCAAGGCGATGGGGGCTGGCCGTAGCGGAGGTGGTGTCCTTGGTATTGCTGCTGCTGCCTCGTCCCGGCGTGCCTGCATTTTTGGAGGCACGAGACGCTTTTGGTCTCGGGTACCTCGAAGCCCTTGGGCTCGCCCGGCGCCGACTGTTAAGGCCCTTAGCAGACTTCGTCATACTCAACCGTCTGTTATATGGGCGGGAGGATGTCGTCAAGTGGACAATCATCGAGAAAAATGCCGATGGTATTGCGCGGCTGCGGGCGACAGGAAAGTCATTTATCATTGCGACCGGACATTTCGGGCGCGCAGCGTTCGCCCCCATGTATTTTTCAGGGATCATTCCGGGTCGACGGATCCATGTTGGGGCGCCGATCCCGTCCGCAGTCAGCACCCTTGCCGAGAGGCAGGCTCGCTTGCAATATAGCGTGACGATGAGGGCTTTGTCGTCCTTACTGGACCGTGTAGACGACGTTGTATATGTGAGTCCGCAGCACCGCAGTCCAGCCCTACCAATTTACAAGAAGCTTAGAAGGGGCGGTACGGTGGTCTACGTACATGTAGACGCGCCTTGGGCCTGGCGCAAGTCTGATGGAGGCGTTCACGTGAGACCCTTCCTCGGAAACCGGCGTCGTGAGTTTGCGACGGGTGTCGCTCGTTTGGCGCAGCTCGCAAAGTGCCCAATTATAACCTGCGTTCCCTATCTCGAAAGCGACGGAACCGTTGTCCTGGAGTGGGGAGCCCCATTTATGGCCGGAGACGACGAAGTTGCGACAACGGATTGTCTGTTGGACGTGCTGGAGGTTGCAGTCGGGAATCGGCCCGACCATTACGTTTTGCCTGTAGGGAGGGACCGACGTTGGAGCTGTCAAAGGCAACGCTGGGAAGGGTCGAGATCGAGTCAGTCGGCAGGCGACTCAGAAAGCACTGAGCCTAGCGCATGAAGCACCGCTCCTGCGCGCACCTCTTTGCGTCCTTATGTTCTCTGATTGGCCTATTTTATAGAGTTGCCGTCCGGCGGAGCGACGTCCGGGCCTGTGGGGTACATGAATGTGGGGACGTTTGCGGGGTTCGGTAATCGACTGGCTCAGCCGAGGCTGGATTGTTAGGAAGCAATGCCGAGTTCTGACGCTTCGGGCGAAGGTAGCTCTGGCTCTTTTCCTGCTGATCGCGGCGATGATGGTTGCGCGAGGGGTTCACCCTTTTCTTGCGATTACGGAGCCCGTGGGTGCCCAGGTCCTCATTGTCGAAGGATGGATACCAGAACGTGCCTATGTGGAGGTCGCCGATGTGTATCGCCACGGTGGCTATGCGCATCTCCTCGTCGTGGTCGGAGTGTACGATGGCGACGACCTCTACGACGGCTCGTTCTATGACGACTACCTGCGGTCAGTCGTGGTGAAGCAAGGCGTTCCGGCGGAATCTGTTCGAGTGGTGATCGCTCCGGTTACTCGGCGTGATCGTACCCATCATGGTGCTCGCGTCGCGCGCCGCTTTCTTGTAGACAGTGGGCAATCCTTGGAGTCGGTCGATGTCGCAACCTTGGGCGCCCACGCGAGGCGAACCCGCTTGTTATACCAGCAGGCGTTCGGTGATCAAACAGAAGTCGGCATTGTCGCACTGGCCGAGCAGACGTACGATACTCAGCACTGGTGGCGATACAGCGCGGGGATTCGCGATGTTTTTTCGGAGACGCTGGGGTATGGCTATGCTCGGTTTTTTTTTCGCCCTCCTGATCCCCCCGAGGACGACGCGCCCTTCGAAATCCCGGAGAGACGGAACCAAGGGCGTTTGGATCCAAGGGCGTAGTGACGGGGGGTATCTGTCTCGGATGGCTGGAAGGCGGCGGCGGGGGCTTGGGAGTCACTGAGGGGTTCGGGGTCCTCTGTGTGGGGCAGCAAGGCCGCATGCCCCAAACGTCGCCCGGGCGGAGGAAGCAGTGATAGGGAACAGGGGGGGCTCGCCTGTAATGGCGGCCATCGGTCGCGTTTCCCGCCGATCATGCGAGGTAAAACGCTGATCTCGAGAGGTATTGGCGCCGATACCCTACGATGATAACGGGCCTGGGCCAGAATCATGGGCAAGGCCGAACAGGGGAATAACTGGTTGCCCTTGGTCCGTGTGGAATTTTGCTAGGACGATCAATAGATCATCGTCTCTTTGCAGTTTGGGAGTACCAGGCTATGAAGATCACCGTTGTCGGCGGAGGCCGCATGGGACTTCCGCTCGCTTGCGCTTTTGGAAAGCGCGGCGCTAACGTCATAGTTAGTGACATCAATCCCGCGATCGTTGAGCTGATCCAAACAGGGTTGAGCCCTTATGAGGAGCCTGGTCTGCCAGGCCTTATGGCGGAACTGCATGAAGCGGGGCGGCTGACTGCGACGACAGATACGGCACATGCCGTCTCCCTGTCGGACGCAGTAATCGTTATCGTGCCTGCCCACCTAACCCCTGACCGTGATATCGATTTCAGCATTCTCCGGCAAGCATCGGCGGAGGTTGGGCAGGGCCTGAGGCCAGGTACCCTGGTGGTCTACGAGACCACCGTGGCGGTCGGAGGCACTCGGCGATGCCTCATCCCGGTGTTGGAGGAGCACAGTGGACTGCGAGCGGGCGATGACTTCCTTGTCGCCTACAGTCCGGAGCGGGTCAAGGCCAATCTCGTCCTGGCTCGCCTCGAGACCACCCCCAAGGTTGTCGGCGGTCTGGACACCGCGTCCCGCGCGCGGGCGGTCGAGCTGTATAGCCGCTACCTCGGTGCCCCCGTTGACGACGTCGGTTCCATTGAGGCCGCCGAGATGACCAAGCTGCTCGGCATGCTCTATCGGGATGTCAACATCGCCTTGGCGAATGAGCTAGCCGCCTTTTGCGAGGTGGCCGGTGTCGACTTTGGCCGGGTCCGTGCCGCGGCCAATACCGATGGCGAGGCCAATCTCCTTCTGCCTGGAATTGGTGTTGGCGGGCATTGCACGCCCGTCTATCCGTACTTTCTCACCCGCGAATCACGCCGGCTCGGCATCACCCAGCGCCTATCCGAGGCGGCGCGGGAGATCAACGATGAGCAACCGGCCACGCAGCTCGACCGAGTCGCTCACGTCTGGAAGCCCCTCGCCGGCCACCGGGTGCATATCCTCGGCCTCGGCTTCCGCCCTGGAGTCAAGGTGGACACCTTCAGCCCCGCGTATAAGCTCAGGCGCGAACTCGCGCTACGCGGCGCCCATGTCACCATCGAGGACCCCCACTACGACGATGAAGAGCTCAAAGCCGCGGGTTTTGATCCAGGCCGGGTGGAAGGCGCCGCGGTCGCCGTGCTGAACACCGCCCATCCCGAGTTCGCGCATCCTGACTTCTCCGCCTGGCACGGGGCGGGTCTCGAGGTCGCTTTGGACGGTCGCAATCTCTGGAGCCAAGAGGAGGCCGAGGTGGCGGGCATCCTCTATTTCGGTATAGGACGGTCCTCTCGCCGTGAGCGCGGATGAAGAGGATCGATCCCTGTCTGCGCATCTAAGCCGAGCTCGACGCCAACCTCTTCCAAGCGGGCATCAAGGTCAGCGATAGGGGTTTTCAGAGCATCAGCCCAACGCCCGACGAGTTTCATGGCGAAAGAGCCGTGAAGTGCACCCCACGCTGTCCAATTCAATTACGGACGGCCGCTTTAGGGACAAATTGCCGGGCTCCGTCCGAAAAGCAACGGGGTCTACTATTGGTCAGCGATCAAACGATCGACTAGGTTGAGATACACTTTCTGGTGCTCGCTCCAGCGAAAAGGCTTTCCAAACCGCTTGGTCGCCTGCGCCGCAAGCCAGGAGCGCCGATCCGGATCCCGATGCAAGGCGGTTATGGCGTCGGCCAGGGATGCGCTGTCCTCCGCCTCGAAGAACTGCACCATTTCCTCGTCGAAGTAACGGGAAATGGTGCCTGTCTTCGGGACGATGCACGGAATACCCATGGCGACGTATTCGAGCAGCTTGGTGGGGAGCATGATGTCCGTGCCGCTGCAGACGCGCAACGGGATTAAGCCCACATCCGCGTCTTCCACCATTGCTGGTATGCGCTCCACCGGTACGAACCCCTCGCTGAACGTCACAATGTCCTGCAATCTCAGGCGGTCACGCAGCCGGATCAGTTCCTCGCGCTCCTCACCAGCCCCGATAATCCGAAACTTCATTTCGGGAATCGCCTCCTTGGCCTTCGCAACGGCCTCAATGGCAATATCGAGCCCCAGCCGTCGTGCGAGGGTTCCGTGGTAAACGAGGACGAAGGGCGATCCTTCCGGTTTTGGCCTGAGCGTCGAACGCGGAGCAAAGATCCGCTCGTCTGGCAGATTCATGAGCACATGGATCTTCTCGTGGGGAATGCCGCGCCCGGTCAGGATGTCTCTCAGCCGCTCCTCCACCGTGAGCACGGCCGAGGCGAATCTCCCAGCCCATCGCTCTTGGGCTTTGAGTGCTCGGACCCCCCAGTGCCCCTCGCCCGAGGAGAACTTCTCCAGATACAGCTCCGGCATCAGATCGTGGATGTCGTGGATTATTGGCCGACCGAGGAGACGCGGAAGCCAGGCAGCGAAGACTAGGAAGTCCGGCATGTTGTTGATGTGGACGAGGCGATACCGAAGCGGGTGCGCCAGCAGATGCAGTGAGATCATCACGAAGAATAGGCTGTAATCAGCTAGGTACTCCGCCACGGAGTTGCACTTGTTCCGCAGGCCGATGGTCTTGATGACATCCACACCGGCGATCGTCTCGCGATTTGGCTCTCCGGGTTGACGCCGCGCGAGAAAGACGACCCGATGGCCCTGCTCGACGAGCGCCTCTGCTTCGCGTTTTACTCGTGGGTCTCGGCGGTAATTCGTATAGGCCGCCATCAGAACATAGGCCATCTCGACGTACCCTCTAGGCTAGGATCAGTTTATAGTAAACGGCGATTTCGCGGCGTCATTGTGCCGCCGTGCTCAGCCCGCTGCGCTCAAGAAGGGCCTGCCATTCCTCGTGGCTCCGCGGCACCCGTGTGGTTGCCGTGTCCATCGTGGACCCCGTCGTGATCGGAGCAGGGACCATTGTCCGCACCTCCCGCGCGCAAAAGTCAGAGCGCCAGCCAGTTCCGGCTGCGGAACGACTATTGATCCCTCTCTGGCTCGGTGCAACGGCCGAGGATCATTGTGCGTCCGTCCTTGATCGGCAGATACACGTCGACCATATGCATTGTAGCTACTTCCCACAACGCGGCGCCCTGCGTCAGTCTCGGCGCGAGGGCGCGCAGGCGCTACTCAAGCGTGACTTGCTAAGGAGTTATGGTGATTTCTGGTGTACGGCGTAGGCCGGCAGGGTTGGCGTATCCTGTTGACTGATCACCGCCAAGATCACAGTCAACAGAGGTAGATACGCGTTGCCCGAGTCTACACTGAGAGCTCTTTCGCAACCAGAGATCGGGGAAGCCGACCCGCTGCACACTCTGCTACGCGCTGGCAAAGAGTACGCAAGGAAAGCGACCAAGAATTGCGTCTCGATACCGTCATCCCGCTGACGCAAGGGCGGGGCCTCAGCAGTTTGGCGCCGGAAGCAGAATAACGCTGTCAAATCGCTGGATACCAAACTTAGGAGAGCCACATTGGTATTCAGATGCCGATCTCCTTGTTTGCCGCGCACACGCGAGGATCAGTAGTCCCGTGTGCCTGCTGACTTATTCAATAGCCCATCAATTTGGTCGAACATGAAGTCTGTGAATGGCATAGCGCAAGTAAAAGCTGGTGAAACGGCGTTCAAGACATGAAACGACCGGTCATCACCCTCGAACCGGAAGTCCATCACGAGGTGGCGATTTCTCGTGTCGTATAGCTGCGCGCGGATGCCGGGAGCGCCCCATTGCCGGCACAGCTCTGGCTCGATGCCGGTGGCCAGGCGATTAGCGAGCGTAATAATATGCTTGCGTGAGTACTTTCTGAGCTCCTCGAGTGCGAGGCGCCGAAAGTCAAACTCATTGCGCCACCATAGGCCCAACTCGCAGGGCACGATCTCCGCCAGATCTCGAAAACTAAAATTCTCCAAGCCACAATAGTGTTCACGCCAGAGGCAGGGGATAGCCGTTGGTCCAATCTTGATTCTACCCGACGCCGTTAAGGTGATATGAACACCGAGAAAAGGGTTGCGTAGATCGGGAACTGGATAGATATTCGTCCGAAACGCCGACGCTGGCTCATCGCTGTATAAATATAGACCTTTGAATGGTAAAATTGCATAGTCTAACCCAAAGCCAAAATCCTTTGCGATACGGTCGGCGTAGAGGCCCGCTGCGTTGATTAGATAGCCTACTGACCAATATCCGTCCGCTGTTTCGACTTTCCCATTTCGAGATCCAACGTAGGCATTATTCGCCCGAAACTCGACGCCAAGGGCGGCTGCATCCTTGACCAAGGCACCCATTACAGCTTTTGGATCGACTGAAGCCGTTGCCGGCGAATAGAGCGCGCGCTCAAACGTCTTTGCCCGCGGTTCGATCTCCCGCGCCTCCGCGGCGCTAATCTCGTCGAGGTCTACTCCGTTCTCCTTGCCGCGGCGAAAAAGCTTCTCAAGGGTCTCCAGCTCGGTGTCGTCATTTGCAACGACAAGCTTCCCGCAACGATTGATCGGTAGGCCACGCTCAATGCAGTAGGCCGTCAATCGCTCGTTTCCTTCGCGTGTAAAGCGGGCTTTCAAGCTATCCGTAGAATAATAGAAGCCGGCGTGCAGAACCCCGCTATTTCGGCCGCTCGCGTGCAGGGCAAGCTGCCTCTCTTTTTCAACAAGCACCACACGGGCATCTGGGTGACGGCGCTTAGCCTGAAGGGCCATCATTACCCCGATGATGCCGCCTCCGATCACGAAAAAATCAGCTGTTTGAATCGACTTCAAGCTAAACCTCTGATATCCCATTGATATCCGTAGTTAGGGGCGCGGAAGTGGGGGAACAAGCAGTGTCTGCAGGATTTCCCTTTCGGCTCGATAAACCGTAAGGTCTTGGCATTGGTGCTTCTTCGCCCGACTGGCGCGTCTAGCTTTGCCTCGCTCGTGGGGCACTGGTTTACTGCCGACGCGAACTCTACCTGTGATCCGGCCAAGATCGCCCGAGGCATGCCTCGCGATGCTCCGCGTCAGACCGGAGAGCGAGGCGCTGGGCCAAGGTGAGCTAGGGACGTAGTAGTAGGAGGCCACAATGACGGGTTGCTGACCGAAAGCAGAGACCATGGCCGCGAACTGTCTCGCACGGCGATTTAACCGCTAACAGATGCTGTGGTCGGCGACATCCTGTATACCCGGATTCGTTCTTATGCGGCCCCGCGCTGCTGTAACACGACGATAACGGTCTTGAGTAGAATTCGAATATCAGTGAGCACAGTCCAATGTCGTGCGTATTGGAGATCGAGGCGAACCATGTCATCAAAGGTAACAGCACCCCTGCCCTCGACTTGCCAGAACCCTGTTATTCCCGGCTTCACCTCGAGAATGCGCCTGAGATGCCACGCGCTGTAGCTTTCCACCTCGTAGGGTATCGGCGGACGTGGACCAACGAGGCTCATATCGCCTCTTAAAACGTTAAACAGCTGTGGTAACTCGTCGATGCTGGTCTGTCGAAGGAAGCGCCCAACAGGCGTAATGCGGGGGTCTGCCTCTATTTTGAACCAAGCTTTCCTTTCGCACATCGCCTCATCCTTCTCATCTCTAGCCATCAACGCCTTTACGTGCCTACGATGCAGGCTTTGGTCTGCGTCGGCTCTCATCGAGCGAAACTTGAGGAACTTAAAGGGTTTGCCATCTTTTCCGAGGCGAACCTGCCGGAAAATAATCGGCCCGCTTGACGTAAGCTTAACGGCCAGGGCAGCTGCGATCATGACCGGGGCAAGCAGCAGGATGCCGATCAACGAGCCGCATAGATCCAGTAGTCGTTTAGAAATAAGCTGGGATTTTGACGCGATTCTCGGGTCACAGTCGATGAATAGCGCCGGGACTCTGGGTCGATGCGATTCAACGAAGGAGGAAGCTGATTCAGAATAGGACAGCAGCTGGAACGTAAGCGCATGCCCTGCGGTGTCGGTCTTCTCTTTCGATTTGATTCGGCCAATGCACTCCCTCGCGCCATGCTCATCAGTGTCTAGCAGTATCGCGATCTGATTGTGCGCATACCAGCCGAGCAAATCCGTCTCACGAATATGATTCTGGAGTCTTCCGGACAATTCAAAGAGTTCCTCCGGGGATGTGCGCCAACCTTCGCCGAGTGAAACGAGCACCATGCAAACCTTGGCGTCTGTTCGTATCGCTTTAAGCTGCTCGCGTCTTGCCGCCTCGAGAAATACGCTTCTTGGCAATAGACGTGGGCGCGCCTTGCCCGTCCAAGCCAGGACGCGAGGGCGAGTCGGATGAACGGAGGACGAGGCAGTGGCTTGGCCTCGCGGTTGATCAGCACCCGCGTGCGCGTCCGGACACGACCGCTCATGACCGCTCAATTCAGGGCTTAGGCGGTCCGTTTTCGGTAGAGGGCTCTGAAAATGTGCTCGCGTCACAGCGCTTCTCCACATACCATTTTTGTCGGCGGCGTGAATGCACGGAGATGACAAACGGAGGAACCATTCGCCCCGCGGCTAAGGGGTCCGATGTCCTGGTTTACCCCGCTCATTGGTTCATGTCCTTTGTGTCTA
>NZ_JBDKXB010000006.1:0-162563 GCF_041197575.1 Thioalkalicoccus limnaeus
CGACACCAACAGCCGAGCCGTTACCGACATGACGATGTCCGCCCCCCCCAGATCCGACAAACCAGGAGCGGCCGCAAGCGACCGCGACACGGGTTACGAGCCGGAGATCATCGCGGCCGCCAAATCGTTGCAGGCGGATCCGGCGGATCTGCGGCATCTGCTGCGCTTCATCGAGACCAAACAAGTTACACGCGAGCAGGTGCCGGACCTGCTCCGGCAGGGCCATGCGCGGCTCGGCGCGCTGCGTCAAGAAGGCGCGGACCTCGCCGACATCGCCGCACGGGTACCGCCGGCGGCGGCGCCGATCGAGCAGGCCGCGCAGGCGTTGCAAAGTGGCGCGGCGCTGTCGGTCGATCACGCCTTCGAGGCCTACGAGCAGGCGTTCCAGCGCTGTGTCCAAGGCCAGGGTTCGCGCGAGGATAGGGATAACTCGAAAACAAGCGGTACAGCTCGGCCCCCGATGTCGGGTTACGCTGCGCTAACCCGACCTACGAGTGCTCCGCGCGAAGGTTCTCGGATGGCCTTGTCGCGACCGTCGGCGAGAGGGATCTCGCCGTCGAGCCTACAGGGAGGTATTCACGGCGTGTCGCAGCAAGGCCATGCGAGGACCGAGCAACCCCCGCAGCCCGATGAAGCTGCGCTAACCCGACCTACGGAAGCACCGGGTGTGGCTCGCCCGATCGATAGGGCCCGGATCCGCGCCAGCCAGGCCCAGATCGCCGCGATCCGGCTCGAGCATCGGCGCGCCGCCGAGCTGTTCGCCGAGGCCGCGGCAATGGCCGGCCTCGACGCGCCGACGCAATGGCGGTACCAGACCGAGCGCGCGCTGATTCTGGAAGCGCTCGGCCGCGACCTCGTCGACAGCCCGGCCATCGAAGAGGCGATCGACCTCTACGAGAACAAGATCCTCGCGCTTGTGCCCCGCGACACCCGGCCCGACGATTGGGCCACGACCCAAAACCACCTCGGCACGGCGCTCGGGCTGCTCGGCCGGCGCCAATCCGGCACCGCGTTGCTCGAGCGCTCGGTGGCCGCCTTCGAGCAGGCGCTGGCCGCATATCATCGCGAGCGCGCGCCGCTCGAATGGGCCGCCGCGCAGAACAATCTCGGCAACGCCCTCGGAATCCTCGGACAACGCCGACACGACATCGAGATGCTGGAGCGCGCGGCCGCAGCGTTCGAGCAAGCACTCGAAGAACGCACCCGCGAACGCGCACCGCGCGACTGGGCCATGACCCAGAACAACCTCGGCGCCGTGCTGCAGGCGCTCGGGCAGCGCAAGAAGGAGCCGGCGTCGCTGCAACGGGCTATCGACGCCTACAAGGCGGCGCTAGAGGAATGGACGCGCGCGCGCGCGCCGCAGGACTGGGCAACGACGCTCGATAACATCGGCACCGCGCTGCGCTTGCTCGGCGAGCATGGCGAAGACCCGCGGGCGCTGGAACAGTCCGTCGCGGCCTACCGCAACGCACTGACCGAACGGACCCGCGAACGCGCGCCGCAGGACTGGGCGATGACCCAGAACAACCTCGGCGCCGCGCTGCACAAGCTCGGCGAACGCCAGGACACCCCGGCCGCTGTCGCCCAGGCGATCGAGGCCTACGAAAAGGCCCTCGAGGAATGGACCCGCGAACGGATGCCATTCGTCTGGGCCATGACCAAAGCCAACCTCGGGGCCGCGCGCAAACTTCTTGCCCGACACACGCGCGACGCCGACATCGCCCGTCTCGCCGTTGCCGACTTCGACGCCGTCCGCGACTTCTTCCGCCACGCGAGCCACGCCCAATATTACGAGCTCGCCGAAGAACAGCTCGCCCAGGCGCTGACCCTGCTCGACGAGTTGCTAGACGGTTGATGCCCGCGCGACGGGCCTCGCTCACCCGTTCTTCTGCAAGGCCAGCGCGTTGATGCAATAGCGCAGGCCGGTCGGCTCCGGGCCATCGGGGAAGACATGCCCGAGATGGGCTCCACAAGTGCGACACAGGGTCTCGACCCGCGTCATCCCGAATCCGTGATCGGCGCGATAGGCGATCGCGTCCTCGGTGACCGGCTGCGAGAAGGACGGCCAGCCGGTGCCCGAGTCGAACTTGTCGTCGGCCTCGAACAAGGGCGTGCCGCAGCCGACACAGGCGTAACGCCCCGGCTCCACCGACTGACACATCGCCGAGCTGAACGGCCGTTCGGTACCCTGCTCGCGGGTGATGCGATACTGCTCCGGCGTCAAGTGCGCGCGCCACTCGGCATCGGTCCTTGTCAGGATGGGCTCCGGAAGCGGCTGTTCGGTCAACCGTAGGACTGCTCGCCAAGTCAACATGATGGGTTCCTCGCTTAGATCAGCGTCTCCTCAGAGCTCCCGCGTAGCCAGGAAACGGACCTCTGGCCAGCGTTCCTCGGTGAGCGCCAGGTTGGCCCGCGTCGGGGCCAGGTAGACGAGCTGTTCATCGCCGTCGAGCGCGAGATTCTCGTAGGCCTTTTCCTTGAATTGCGCAAGGCGCTTGTCGTCGTCGCAGACGACCCAACGGGCCGTGTAGACGCCAACCGGTTCGACGATCGCCTCGACGCCGTATTCGTCCTTGAGCCGGTAGGCCGCTACATCGAACTGAAGCACGCCGACGGCCCCGAGGATCAGGTCGTTGTTCTTCAGCGGCCGAAAGACCTGGGTCGCCCCCTCCTCGCTCAGCTGGACGACCCCCTTTTGCAGCGCCTTCATCCGCAGCGGGTCCTTGAGCACGACGCGGCGGAAGAGCTCCGGCGCAAAATACGGGATGCCCTCGTACTTGAAGTCCTCGCCCTCGGTGAAGGTGTCACCGATCTGGATGGTGCCGTGGTTGTGCAAGCCGATGATATCGCCGGGCCAAGCCTCATCGACATGGCGGCGCTCATCGGCCTGGAAGGTGATCGCGTTGGCCACCTGCACCGTCTTGCCGAGCCGCACGTGGCGCATCTTCATGCCCTTGGTGTAGGACCCTGAACAGACCCGCAGGAAGGCGACCCGATCACGGTGCGCGGGGTCCATGTTGGCCTGGATCTTGAATACGAACCCGGAGAAACGCGCTTCGTCCGGCGCGACGACCCGCTGTTGCGTGGCCCGCGGTCGCGGCGGCGGGGCATAGTCGACGAAGGCGTCGAGCAGCTCCTTGACCCCGAAGTTGTTGATCGCCGAGCCGAAGAAGACCGGCGTCTGGCGGCCGGCACGGTAGGCATCGAGATCGAGCGGGTGGCTCGCACCTTCGACCAACTCGAGTTCGGCGCGCAGTTCCTCGGCCTGATCGCCAAGCAACTCGTCGAGCCGCGGGTTATCGAGACCCTCGATCACCTCGCCGGTTTGGATCCGACCGCCATGCTGGGCGCTGAACAGGTGTGTCTTGCCGGTGCGCAGATCATAGACCCCCTTGAAGCGTTGGCCCATGCCGATCGGCCAGGTCACTGGCGCACATTGGATACGCAGGACCTCCTCGATCTCGTCGAGGATCTCGATCGCGTCGCGCCCTTCGCGGTCGAGCTTGTTGACGAAGGTCAGGATCGGCGTATCCCGCAGGCGGCACACATCCATCAGCTTGATCGTCCGGTCCTCGACGCCCTTGGCCGCATCGATCACCATCAAGGCCGAGTCGACGGCCGTCAGCGTCCGATAGGTGTCCTCCGAGAAATCCTCGTGGCCCGGCGTGTCGAGCAGGTTCACGATGGCATCGCCATAAGGAAACTGCATGACCGACGAGGTCACCGAGATCCCGCGCTGCTTTTCGAGCTCCATCCAGTCCGAGGTCGCGTGGCGCGCCGCCTTGCGACCCTTGACGGTCCCGGCCATCTGGATGGCGCCGCCGAACAACAAGAGCTTTTCGGTCAGGGTCGTCTTGCCGGCGTCCGGGTGCGAGATGATCGCAAAGGTGCGACGCCTGTTCAGTTGTTCGTTGAGCTGGGTCATCTAGGAGGCCATCGCCAAGGAAAAACCGGATATGTTAACGCTTAAGGAGACGCTGATCTATTGACCGTCTTGGCCAAAGATCGGCACGGAAATCGACAGCGCGGCTTCCGACTTCTGTCTTGTTCCATCGCTGGTCGCGACCGAACACGTTGGAATTCCTGGCCCGCGCGGGAAGCGCTACGTTCTTCAGCACCGCCCTGACCATCCGGGCTGGGGCGACGGGTTTTCCTGTCAGCGCGTCAACAGCCGCAGCTCGCTTCGTTCATCATCGATGGTCAAACGGTAACGGCCAAGCACGTTCATACCCAATAGGGCGTGGCCCCCGAGACGCTCGTCATCGATGAAGGCGACATCGACATCGGCCACCCGTTTCTGGTCGAGCCAGATCCCGGACAACTGCCCGAGCCGGGCCAGGGTCCGGCCATTCGCGGTCTGAACCTCGCGATCCTCGAGCTGTGCCGGATCGAGCCCCAGCCTCGGCAGCAAGGAGGTCGGCAATACGACAAGCTCGGCCCCGGTATCGATCACCATCGCCTGTTGGACCCGCTGCCCACCGGTCCCTTCCAAGGCGACGACCACGGCATGCTGAGCACCGTGGCGGGTCGTCGCCAGGACGATGTCACCGATGTCACCGCCCTGCGCGGCGTCACCCGTGCTTGGCCGACCCGCGCCCGGCGGGGGTTCCGGCGGAGTCCACGGTGATTTCGCCCCGAGGATGATCAGCCGCGTGACGGCGCCGCCAGGGCCTGCAACCATGACGTAATCGTACTCCTCGAGGAGGGTCCGCAGGCGGCGTTGAAGATTCGCGTCCTCGACGCGCCCCCAGGCCCCTGCGGTATGAGACAGCCCGGTCACCGAGAAACCGTACTGACTCGCCAGCCGTTCGACCTCGTCGATGACCGGGACGCGATTCGCCGCGCGGGCATCGAGGAGGCCGAACCCAACCAAGGCACAAAGGCCCAGGATCGCACCACGGCCTGCACTGGACATATCGAGTCGCCTCCGGCTTTCTGGCACTTGGCCCATTAGGGAAGCGCCGAACGATTCAGCGCTTGCCGTGCGGGGCAGGAGCCCCGCCGTGTTCCGTCGCGATAAGGTGCGGCTTCAGCTGATGATTGCGGCTGAAGCCGCACCTACACCGATTCGCCTGCATCAGCCCCCGGCCGCCCCGGCGGGCAAACGCAGCGGACAGGTCGTTCGATCGTAGCGGTCGCCGAGCCGATCCCACGCATACTCCAACGCATGGATCACACGGGCAAAGAAATGATCCTCGCCCATGACCCGGATCAAGCCGGTTCGGCGAATCGTGTCCATGAATTGCTTCTTCATCCGCGCCACCAGCAATTCGATCCCCTGCGCCCGCAGCCGCTCGGCCAGGTGATGCAAGACCTCCTCGCCGGTCGCATCCAGCTCATGGATTCCCGCGCCGTCGAGGATGATGAACTCGAGCTCCGGGTTATCGGCGACGACGCCAAGGATCCGGGTCTCGAAATAACCGGCATTCGCGAAGTAGAGGGGCCCATCGAAGCGCACCACGGCAATCTTCGGACTGGTGGGCAAGGGATGGACTCGGACATCGCGCAGGGTGCCGTCGGAAAAACGCGACAACACCGCAAAACGCGGGCGCATACTGCGCGCCAGAAACAGGACCAACGACAACCCGACACCAGCGAGGATACCCTTGTCGAGATCAGGTGCCCAGAGCAGCGTCAGCGCGAAGGTCGTGACGGCGATGATCCCATCGGTCCGTACCGCCTTCCAGGCATGGATCACCGGCTGGATCTTGATCAGGTTGACGACGGCCATGATGATGACGGCGGCGAGCGTCGCCTGCGGCAGATGGAACAGCAACGGCGTCAACCAGAGCAAGGACGCGGCGACCACGAGACCCGTGACCACGGAGGCGAATCCGGTCACGGCCCCGGCGTTGATGTTGACCGCCGAGCGCGAAAAAGACCCCGACACCGGATAGCCGGAAAAACTCCCAGCCGTCAGATTGGCCAAGCCCTGGCCGACCAACTCCTGATTCGCGTCCAAGCGTTGGCGTGTCCGCGCGGCCATCGCCTTGGCAATCGACATGGCCTCCATGAACCCGACCAGCGAGATGGTCACCGCCGCCGTCATCAGGTGAACGATCGCGGACCAGTCGAAGACCGGCGCCACGAAGCTCGGCAGGCCGGCCGGGATATCACCGACGACGGCCCCACCGGCGGCTTGAAAGCCGGTGAAGTAGGACAACAGGGTGGTGACCACGACGGCTACGAGCACGGCCGGAACCTGGGGCGCGACCTGACGGAGGCCGAGCATGATAGCGAAGGCCAAGAGCCCCATCCACAAGGTCGGCACATGGGTCGAGGTGATGACGGCCTGGATCGTGTACCACAGCGTCTCGTAATGGTGCTCGGCCATCGGCACGCTGACGCCGAACAGCTTCCCGATCTGCGACGTCGCGATGATCAGGGCCGCCGCGTTCGTGAACCCGATCACGACCGGATGGGCGAGAAAATCGACGAGGATCCCGAACCGCAACAGACCGAGCATCAACTGAAACAGCCCCACCATCAACGCCAACAGCAGCGCGTAGGCCAGATAGCCTTCCGGGTTGGCGGTCGCGAGCGGCCCGAGCGCCGCCGCCGTCATCAAAGAGACAACGGCCACCGGCCCCGTCGCCAATTGCCGCGACGACCCGAACAAGGCGGCGACGATCGGCGGCAGGAAGGCGGCATAGAGCCCGTAGTGCACGGGGAGCCCGGCTAGCTGCGCGTAGGCCATCGACTGCGGGACCAACACCAGAGCGACGGTGATGCCAGCGATCAGGTCGGCTCGCAGCGTGCGCGTGTTCTTGAGCTCACCGATCCAGCCGAGGAACGGGAACAGCCGCCCGAGCCGTTGTCGGTTGATGATGGGATTGTCACGCACGGGTCGCTCTCCTCAGAGAAGAATCGCAGAAATAAACAAAATCGAATCGGTTAATATTAAAATACGGTTAAATGCTTTGGTAGACTGGACGCAGGCGATCGTCCGAGCCGCATCCCGGAAAGCCAAGGCGTGATCGTGATAGGATCGTAAATGGGCTGGTGACCGGGACTCAACCGGACCACATCCATAGATCCCCACCGCATTCCAGCATTGGGCTAGGGCGGCAGGCGCCGTTTCAGCCGACCAGTCGGATTGGCAATTGCAGGTATTTTCGATGTTGCATGTGATACGCGACCGGTCGGGACGCGACTTGCTCGTCGCCATCCTGTTCGCCGGCGCCGCGCTGTACCTCGGAACTCTGGTACCGACACCGGAGATCGCCTGGGTCCTGGCCTTCCTGCTGTTGACGATCTTCCTGTTCGCTTTCGAGATCGTGCCGATCGATGTCGCCGCGATCTCCGTCATGGTGCTCCTCGGTCTGACCGGACTGGTTGCGCCGCTGATGGGGATCGAGCAGGGACTGGTCCCACCGGAGCATCTGTTCGACGGCTTCGCGAGCAATGCCGTGGTCTCGATCATCGCCGTCATGATCATCGGGGCCGGCCTCGATCGCACCGGCCTGATGTCGCGGGTCGCCGCGGCCATCATGCGCGTCGGCGGGACCACCGAGCAACGGATCATCCCGCTGGTCTCCGGCACGGTGGCCGGGATCTCCAGCTTCATGCAGAACGTCGGCGCGGCCGCGCTCTTTCTGCCCGTGGTCAGCCGCATCGCCGCCCGCACCGGGTTGCCGATGTCGCGACTGCTGATGCCGATGGGCTTCTGCGCGATCCTCGGCGGTACCATGACGATGGTCGGATCGAGCCCCTTGATCCTCCTCAACGACCTGATTCAGACCTCGAACCGGTCGCTGCCGGACGATGTCGCGCCGATGGCGACCTTCAACCTGTTCGACGTGACCCCGGTCGGCTTGGCCTTGGTCGCCGCGGGCATCCTCTACTTCGTGATCGCCGGGCGCTTCGTGTTGCCGTCGCGCGGTACCGACAAGCTCGAGGGTAGCGACGCGACGCGCTATTTCGCGGAGCACTACGGGCTGTCCGGCTTCACGATCAACGAGGTTCGTGTGCTCGCCGAATCGCCGCTGATCGGCCTCGGCGTCGACGAGATCGAACAGACCTGGCGAGTGCGAGTCGTCGGCGTCGACAAGGGTGACGGCTTGCGGGTCGGCGCCGACGGAGTGGATCGCACCCTGGGCGTCGAACCCGGCTCGACCCTGGTGCTCTTGAGCGCACCCGCGCCCTTCAAGCGTTTCGCCGCCGCCAACCAGGCGCAAATCAAGCCACAACTGGATACGTTCGCCGAGGTCCTGGCGCCGACCAAGGCCGGGATCGCCGAGATCGTGATCCCGCCCGGCTCGTCGCTGGTCGGCAAGACGGCTCGCGACATCTGGATGCGCAAGACCTATGGGCTATCGCTGCTGGCGATCCATCGCGGCGACGACATCATCAACTTCGAGACCGGTGGTGTGCGCAACACGCCGTTTCGCCCCGGCGATGCCTTGGTCGTGCACACCACTTGGGTCGATCTGGCCCGGCTCGAGCGCAATCGCGATTTCGTCATCGTCACCACCGAGTACCCGCATGAGGAGCTGCGCCCGAACAAGGTGCCCCATGCGCTCTTCTTCTTCGCGGTGACGCTGGCCTTGGTGCTCTTCACGGACCTGATGTTGTCCGTGGCCTTGCTGGTCGGCGCGATTGGCATGATCCTCTCCCGGGTCCTATCGATCGAAGAGGCCTACCAGGCGGTCAGCTGGAAGACCGTGTTCCTGCTCGCGTCGCTGATCCCGCTCGGTCTCGCGGTCGAAAACTCGGGCACGGCGCGCTGGATCGCCGAACAGACGCTGGTATGGTTGGGCGATCAACCGATCTGGATCATCCAGGCGGCGCTGGCGATCCTCGCGACCTTCTTCACGCTGGTGATGTCGAATGTCGGCGCGACCGTGCTGTTGGTCCCGCTGGCCGTCAACATCGCGCTCGGCGTCGGGGCCGACCCGGCGCTGTTCGCGCTGACCGTCGCAATCGCCACCTCGAACTCCTTCCTGATCCCGACCCATCAGGTCAATGCGCTAATCATGGGACCAGGCGGCTACCGAGTCCCGGATTACCTGCGCGCCGGCGGCATCATGACGATCCTGTTTCTCGTCGTGGCGCTGTCCGTGCTGAACCTGATCTTTTGACGCAGGTTCGAAGGAGCGCGCCGGCATCGAGAGGCATCAAACCTCCTGAAGTGCGCACCGATCGGCCCATGAAGCTCTGCCGTCCTTCGAGGCAAATCCCGGGGTCGCGCCATACGCGGCACCTCGTAAACCGGGATCCCGACCGTCAGCGCGTCATACCGGAACTCTAGCCCGGACCCAGATCCCGGAACGAGTCCGGAACCAGCCCGTGATCCAGGCCCGACACGAAATATCGGAGCGTATTCGGACGCCGGTGGTACAGGTAGCGCTCAAACTCGGCCGTATTCGTGACATAAGGCCGCACCGGACCATAATAATCGACCTCCGGCCCGGCTGGGATGAAGCGAAAACCGATCCGCTTCAACATAAGGTGCAGGCCCCGCTCCATGGCAACCATCCAGTGCGTGATCGCGCGCCGCTTGGTCTCCTGATAGATCAAGCGCGACGCCCCAAGCAAGATCTCCGGACCGTCTCCGGGCTGCAGACTGAAATCCCGGCCATCGTGCCTCGGGTCTTCTGGCCTCCTCGGGGGGCCGCCATACTCGCTGTCGCCCTCGCGTTGCCGAAAGGTCTTCGAGACGGCCAGTCGGGATATCTCGGCAAACTTGGCCAGCGCCGGATGTCGCGGGTCGTTCAGGAACTCGTACTCGCCGGAAAACGTGCAATACCGCATCAACGGGAATCCCAGTGGCGACGGCAGAACGAGGCGCGCCGTGCCCGCCGGGTGGCCCGACCGATGCGTGGCGAGAATATGGATCGAGTGGTCGTCGTATTCGTCGCGCTCGACCCCCCCTGGACAATGCGCGGCCGAGACAAAACCGCGTTCGACGCAGTAGACCTGGTAGCGCATCCGATACACGGCCTCCAACTCGGAGGAGTCCCGCGCGAGAAAGTACACAAAGAAACCATCCGTCTGCTCGCCGACCCGAGCGGGCGCATCAACGGCGATACTATCCAGACTCATATCGGCCTGCCTTGATTCTGCGATCTCGAGGATCCCTCGGGCTGGACAACTCCCTTTCAGAGCTACTGGCAGTCATTTCAAAATCCAAAGCGACGGGAAGGAGGCTCGATTGCCCAACGGCCCGGGCAACGGGGCTACAGATACCAGTGGCCGAGAAACGAGGATCAGCCCATGAGACACTCACCACGGACGCTCCTCGGAGCGAGCGGCGCAGCTGGTCTTCCAGGCCGACGCTGATACCTCGTAAAGTGTAGGTTAACACGCCTCACGGGGCTCCCTCCAACCAGGTTCAGCCTCTTCCGTCCGCCGGTGAGGCCGAGAGATCGATCCCAGGTCCGGCCAGCACTGTCGGCAGGTCCATCACGAGCAGGTGCGGCGCCGGCGTCACCGGCTCGCCAGCGAGTAGGCGCACGACCAGGGTCGCGGCCAACGCGCCGACCGCGGCGGCACCGGGTGCGACCTGCGAGGCTGGGCAGGGGGCGCCGTCCGCCATCACCGTCAACGCTTGGGCGACGACCTCGACCACCCGCGGGTCGAGCCGATCGGCGAGCCGCTGCACCAGGGGCGCGAACGCGGCGGCATAAGAGACGTCGTCCACTGCGGCCTGGTCGGCAATCCCGAACACCCGGCGGAAAGGCCAGTCGCTATCCGGCGGAAAATAGATGCAACCAGCCCCCCACCCCACCGCCAGCGCGGTGATCGCAGGCTTGTGCAGGCTCCGACAAGTGTCATGCAGCCCGATGATGGCAGCCAGGTCGAGAAAATCGATCGTATCGAACACCAGGTCTGCGGCAGCGACCAGCTCCTGGGTGTTCGCCGCCCCGAGATTGGCCGCGACCTCACGGATCTTCACCTCGGGATTGATGGCGCGCAGCCGGTCGGCCAGCGCGCTGACCTTCGGTCGCCCGACATCGGCGGTGGCGAAGGCCTGACGATTCAGATTATGGCTGTCGACGACATCACCGTCAGCCAAGGTGAGGTGCTCGAACCCGAGCCGCACCGCCGTCTCGGCAAAGGTGCTGCCGATGCCGCAGCCGGCAACCAGCAGATGCGTGGTGCGAATACGATGCTGAACCGCAGGCGGAACATAACCGGTGTTCCGGCGGGTCAAAGTCTGGTAGTGTTCCATGGGGACTGTCGAGTTCTTGATTTTCGGCTATTGATCCATGACCGCGAGTGAGTGTACGGCTCGGCGAGGCTCCCGGACTCGTATCCGCGACACTGCGACCGTTGCGGCCCCATTCTACTCAGGTTCCCGCACCGAGGAGAATACTGCCCCAGTTTGCTACCCATCGTCGCATCAGGGCCACCTGGGCAGCGTGACAGACCTCTATCATCGTCGACCTCCTCGACGAAGAGGCCCAGCTTCAAGTCATCGGCTCCGCCGGGCGCGTCGCGCGCCGCTTCCTGGTCTTAAGCGGCCTCACGTCCTTATTGTGGTTCATTCCTGAATCGGAAATAACGAGTTCCACCGAAGTTTCATAGATCACGGACCTTGTGTTGTGCATTCGGGTCCGTTTAGACTCAAGCGACCCGTGTTCGGACCTTTGCGTGGCGCTGTTGGCCGAGTGAACCCCCCTCGCCGGACAATTGACCAGGATCGTTGGGATCGCGCCATGGGGCGGAGTCTCAAGGCATTGACGCTGCTAATCCTGTCTCTCGTGTCCCCAAGCGGGTCAACGCAGGTTTTCCTGATCGCTCACGAGAGCGCCGAGATCGCAAGCCTCACACGCAACGAGGCGAGACTGTTCTTCACGATGCGGCTCAAGAACTGGCCGAACGGGACCCTGACCAAGGTCTATGTCCTGAACGACAATCACGAGTTACATCGTCGTTTCGCCAACGAGATCCTGGGCCTTTACCCCTATCAGCTTCGGCGGGTCTGGGATCGTCAACTCTTCTCCGGGACCGGTCAGATCCCGATCACGGTCACGAACGAACAGGAAATGCTCGACCGCCTCCAGTCCACGCCCGGGGCCGTGGGCTACCTGAGTCATAAGATCGAACATTCGGCCCTTCGAGTGATTGAGGTGCAGTAAGCATAATGAGCCGCCGCGTTTTGACCATCGGCCTTGCCATTGGCCTCACCCCGCCGCTGACCCACGCCTTCGAGCTCGCGGATGGCCGTTTGCACATTCATGGATTCGCCAGTCAAACCGTGGTGCACAGCTCCGCGAACCGCTATTTCGGCAACAGCCCAAGCACTTCGTTCGATTTCACCGAACTGGGCCTCAACGCCTCCTATCAGATCGACCCGCGTCTCCTCCTAGGCGGCCAGGTCTTGTCCCGCCGCGCCGGCGAGATGTACGACGGCACCCCGTCGCTCGACTATGCCTTGATCGATTTCACGCCGATCGCTGATGCCGAACGGCGCGCCGGGTTACGGATCGGACGGATCAAGAATCCGATCGGGCTCTACAACGAGACCCGGGACGTCCCGTTCACGCGGCCGGGGATCTTCCTGCCACAGGCCATCTACTTCGACAAGATCCGCAACCTGCTCCTGTCATACGACGGCCTGATGTTCTACGGCGATCTGTTCAAAGACAACGGCAACCTGTCGCTCGCGCTCGGCGCCGGGCGCTCGGTGATCGACGAGAATGTCGAGTGGATCCTTTTCGGCACCGACTTCGACGGGGACCTGAAGGCGGAGGGCCCGAACTGGACGATCGGCAGCCTCTGGTATGCGACACCAGCCGAGACGTTCAAGATCGGCCTAAGTGCCTTGATGACCGAGATGTCCTTCGATGCCGGGCCAGCCTCGCCGGTTGCGCCGGGCTCCATCGACATCTCCGATTGGGTACTATCCGTGCAGTACAACGCCGAGCGTTGGACGCTGTCAAGCGAGTACGCGCGCACCCCGACCAGATGGAAAGACTTTGGACCCTTCTTCCCGTTCGAAAAACAGACTGCCGAGAGCTACTATCTGCAGGGCGCCTATCGACTGCGACCGAACCTCGAGATCATGACACGCTACGAGGAAGGGTTCGCGGACCGCACGGATCGCAGCGGGCGCAATTCCTCAGACCTGACCGGCGGTCTGGTCCCGCCCTTCGACTTCTTTACGAAGATCTGGACCCTGGGGCTGCGTTGGGACATCAATCCGCATACGATGTTGCGCCTCGAGTACCAGCGCCACGACGGGACCTATGCGCTGTCGATCCGCGAGAATCCAGACCCGAATTCGCTGGTCCGGGAATGGGACGTCTTCGCCGCGTCGATCTCGTTCCGCTTCTAAGGCCACGGCGTGGACGGCCCCAGCCCAGGACCCGGATCATCCCGCTACCTGAGTCTGCGTTGGAAATCGCTGATCGCGCTCAGTTTGGCGCTGATCCTGGTCAATGCCTCGCTAGCCCTGATCGCGAATGCCCAGTTCGCGCGCCAGTTCGAGCTCCAGCAAGGGTACGTCCGCGACCAGCAGGCGCGCCAGCTTCGTGCGCTGGTCGACGAGCGGAATCTGGAGATGTCGAAACTAGCCAGCCTCGTCCCGCTTCTCGGAACCGACGAAGTCGTGACCCCCGACCTGCTGGAGCGGATCGCCCAAGCCCTCGACAGCCACAGCGCCCTGCTCGATCTCGAATGGGACATCCGCTCGGTGCATTGGCTCCTCGCCGACGGGACCGAAACACTGGGCTGGCCGGAGAATGCAGCGGCCCTTCCCGCAGCCTTGATCGAGGACCTGCGGCACAACCCGGAACAGGCCCTCGCGGCCTTGTATTGCGACCCCGAATGCCGCCAATACCGCGCCACTCCCCTGCTCGTGGATGGGACCTTTGCCGGTAACCTCGTCCTGGGCCGGTCGGTCGCCGATGCCTTGCTGACCTTCCAGGCTTTGACCGGCGCCGAGGTCGCCATGGCTTGGGATGACGAACACGCCGCCGCCCATCGAGCACCGACCAATGACCTCGTTCACCCGTCATTTCCGGCGATGACCTTTCCCGATCAGACGCTTCCGGTCCTTCAGGCGGCGATGCCGGCTCTGACCACAAACCTGGGCCGGCAACCGATGTTGGTCCAGCATCGCAACCGTTGGTTCGAGGTCTTTCGCGTGCCATCGCTCGCTGCCGGCATCGACGCCCTGGTCGTCAACGACGTCACCGCTCAGCGGGCTGCGATCAATGCCGCGACGCTCGGCAGCCTGCTGATCGGGTTGCTCGGCCTCCTCCTCTCCGGCGGATTGTTGCTGCTGATCATCAAGGGACCGCTTTATCGGCTGCGGGATCTGGCGACCGTCGTCCCGCTCTTGGCCGAGAACCGCTTCGAGGATCTTCGCAATCAACTACCGCAGCGTCACCATTACCTCAAGCTCGGCGATGAAATCGATCTGATGACGGAGACGATCGGCAATCTGACCGATCGCATGGAGGAACTTCAGAGCGATCGCGAACGCGCTGAGAGCCGCTTGGTTTGGCTGGCCGATCACGATCCTTTGACTCACCTGTTCAACCGGCGCCGCTTCAACAAGGAGTTTCAACGGATCCTCGATCAAGCCAGGCGCTTCGGGCACCAGGGTGCCTTGCTCTTCATCGATCTGGATCAGTTCAAGGATGTCAATGACCTGAGCGGCCACCCCATCGGCGACTCGCTCCTGCAACAGGTGGCGGCACAATTGCGCCTGATCACCGAAACCAGTGACCTGCTCGCGCGCCTCGGCGGCGATGAGTTCGCGCTGGCGCTGCCCGAGGCTACCGAGGCCGATGCTGTCGTCAGCGCCGAATCGATCCAGCGGGCGATTCGGGGGATCAGCGTGCAGGCCAGCAACCGCCGCCACCAGGTCTCGGCCAGTATCGGGATCTGTCTCTTTCCGACCCAGGGCACGGAGGCCAGTCAACTGATGGCGTACGCCGATCTGGCCATGTATCAGGCCAAGGAACGAGGCCGCGGCCGTTGGTATCTGTTCTCCCCTCACGACCTCGAACAGGAGCGACTCGACGCACGCGTCCTGATGCGCGATCAGATCACGCGAGCCTTGCAAGAGGACAGCTTCGTGCTGCATGCGCAACCGATCATCGAGATCGCGACCGGGCGTGTCAGGTACTTGGAGACGCTATTGCGGATGCGCGGCAAGACAGGAGAGGTCGCGAGCCCCAGTCAGTTCATTCCGATTGCCGAACGGGACGGGTTGATTCATGCGATCGATCGCTGGGTCATCGACTCGGCGCTCGCCTGTCTCGATCGGGAACCGGACCTGCGCTTGTCCGTCAACCTGTCAGCCAACGCACTCGACGATCCATCCCTGCTGGGCTTCTTGCAGGAACGGCTGGCCGGCCGCGGTATCGCCCCGGAACGACTCATGTTCGAACTGACCGAGACGGCCGCGATCAATAGCCTGGCGCACGCAGCGCGACTCATGCAAGGAATGAAAGCGCTCGGCTGCCGCTTCGCCCTCGATGATTTCGGGAGTGGCTACGCCTCCTACGCCTATCTGCGCAATTTGCCGGTCGATGTCATCAAGATCGATGGGGCCTTTATCCGCGACATCGCGACGAACCCGGGAGACCGGATCCTGGTCAAGGCCATCACCGACATGGCCCACGGGCTCGGCAAACGGGTCGTCGCCGAGTTCGTCGAGAACGCGGCGATCCTCGAGGTCTTGGCCGAGCTGGGCGTCGACGACGCGCAGGGGTACCACCTCGGGAAGCCGCAACCCTTTTATCCGACACAGCGTGTCCTCAACACCGTCACCGGATGATGCTCCGGCGGCACGAAAGAATTGACGATGCCAATCATTGACCCAATCCGATTCCCTGTAGCATGCGAGGATAAGGCTATGGGCCAGACCAAACGGCGACCCCGTTGCGATACCCGGTATCGCCAATGGCCTGCGGCCACCCTGATGTTGCGGCTCGGTGACTCATGAAGCGTTTTGCGATCGTTACGGCCTCCGACCGAAAATACGGTGATTTCCTGATCGAGCATTGGCTTGCGTCGCTGGTGGACAATGTCCGCCTGACCGAAACCGATGTCGTCGTGCTCGACTACGGTCTGTCGGTCGCACAACGCTTCTATCTCGAGCATCAGGGCGTGCTGCTGCGTCCCGGAACGCGTGATGGGCATGTCACGGTGCTGCGTTACCGCGAGACCCTGGCCCTGCTCGCGGACCGTCCGTACGAGCAGATCTGCCTCTGCGATAGCGGCGACATCATCTTCCAGGACGACATCTCGACGCTTTTCGAGCGCAGCCCCGACCGGTTTCGTGCCGTTTGTGAAGACTACAAACCGGTCTTCTCGCTGTTTCTGAAGGACGAGGTCTTCCGCCCCGAGGACAAGCCGCGCATTGCCGAGGCCTTCGCCAAGAATCGGATGGTCAACTGTGGCTTCATCATCGGCCCGCGCGAACCGATGAAGGCGCTCTGCGAGCGGTTTCTGCAAATCCTCGTCGACAAGAGCCGGTTTGGCCCCGAACAGCTCGTCGTCAACTATCTGTTCCATCGCGACGGGTTCGACGAGCTCGAGCGTCGCTACAACTTCGTCATCGCCTCGTCGGCCGAGACGGTCCGGATCGAGGACGGGATCTTTCTCGATGAGCAGGGCCGACGCATCGCAGTCGTGCACAACGCCGGGCGGTACCCTTTCCTGCGGCCGATCGACAACTTCGGTTACGGCCGCCACTGCAACCTTCTGAAACGCGAGGTCTATACGACGTTGCGCGGCTTCTACGCCTCGCGTGTCGGGCTGGCCACTGCGCAAGAGACGGTGCAAAGGTCGCGCCGCGAATTGGCCGAGCTGATTCGGCGGCTCAAGCAGGACCAGGGGTAGGCCGACGTTCGACCCTCCGCGTCACAGCGCGTCGAGCGCCTCGCGGAGACCGCGGACCGGGACCAGTTCGAGGCCAGACACCCCGCCCTTCGGCGCGTTCTTGGCCGGCAGAATGGCCCGTTTGAGGCCGTGTTTGGCCGCCTCGCGCAGGCGGTCCAGGCCATTCGGCACAGGCCGCACCTCGCCGGACAAGCCCACCTCGCCGAAGACGACCAGATCGAGCGGCAGGGGTCGATCGCGAAAACTCGACAGCACCGCCGCGATCACCGCGAGATCGGCGGCGGTCTCACCGATCCGCACACCGCCGACGACATTGACGAACACATCGCGGTCGAACATTCCGATGCCACCATGGCGGTGGAGCACAGCCAACAGCATCGCCAGCCGATTCTGATCCAGGCCCAATGCCACGCGCCGAGGATTCGCCAACGGACTCTCGTCGACCAGCGCCTGGACCTCGATCAGCAGCGGACGGGTGCCCTCACGCGTCACCAGAACGACGCTGCCCGGCACGGGCTCATCGTGACGCGACAGGAAGATCGCAGACGGGTTCACGACCTCGCGCAGACCGCGGTCGGTCATCGCGAAGACGCCGAGTTCGTTGACCGCGCCGAACCGATTCTTGACCGACCGCACCAGGCGAAACTGGCTACCGGCCTCGCCCTCGAAATAGATGACCGTATCGACCATGTGCTCGAGGACACGCGGACCGGCGAGCGCCCCTTCCTTGGTCACATGCCCGACCAGGAAGACGCAGGTCGCGCTCTGCTTCGCGAAGCGGACCAACCGAGCGGCCGTCTCGCGGACCTGGGAGACGGAGCCCGGGGCCGATGACAGGTTCTCGGTGAACAGCGTCTGGATCGAGTCGATGACCATGACGCGTGGCCGTTCGCTGTCGGCGACGCCCAGGATCCGCTCGACACAGGTCTCGGCCAGGAGCCGCACCCCGTCCCCGGACACGCCGAGGCGCCGTGCACGCAGGCTGACCTGTTGCGGCGACTCCTCGCCGGTCACGTAAAGTACCGGCTGGTGCCGCCCGAGCGCGGCGCAGACCTGAAGCAACAGCGTCGACTTGCCGATCCCCGGATCCCCGCCGAGCAGAACGACCGACCCGGCGACCAGCCCGCCGCCGAGCACCCGATCCAGCTCCGCGATGCCGGAGCCACCACGCACCTCGCGTTCGGCGCCGACGGCCGTCAGATCCAGGACCTCCGGTTCGGCACCGGCATACCCACCATCCCGTGTGCCGCGAGCTGGCTCGGACAGCTCGAGGATGCTGTTCCAGGCCCCACAGTCAGGACACTGGCCGCTCCACTTGGGGAGCCGCGCGCCACAGGCCTCGCACGCGAAGGTCCCCCGGCGCCGTTTCGCAGCCTGTGTCACGGGGCACTGGGCGCCGGGCCTGATGAGCGCACCTCCAGCCGAACGCGGGGCGCCACGCGGCACAGCAATTCGTAAGGGATGGTGCCGGCGCAGGCAGCGACCTCCTCGACCGGCAGGCCACTCCCCCAAAGCGTCGCCAATTCGCCGACGGCTGCCTGCGGACACGGACGCAGATCGACGTGGATCATATCCATCGAGACCCGCCCGATCAGCGGTACCCGCCGACCGGCGATCAAGACCGGCGTGCCGGGGACCGCGTGACGCGGATAGCCATCGCCATAGCCGACGTTCACGACCCCGACCGGCATGTCCTCCGGACAGATATAGGTCCCGCCGTAGCCGACGGCCGCGCCGCGGCGCAATTGCTGGATCGCGATCAATCGCCCCTGCAGCGTCATGACCGGGACCAGCCCCAGATCCGCGCCGGTGCCGGTCGCGAACGGCGAGACCCCATAGAGCATGATCCCGGGACGCACCCAGTCCGAACGCGCCGCCGGCACCGCGATCAGCCCGGCCGAGTTACCGATGCTCAACGGCCATCGCGCTGCCCCGGCGAGCCGCCGCAGCTGCTCGCATTGTTCCGCCGAACGCGGATCCTCCGGCACATCGGCATTCGCGAGATGGGTCAGCAGGCCCGCGATCGGCACCCCTGAGCCGATCAGGTGATCCAACACCGCCGGCACCCGCTCGGGCGGGAAACCGAGCCGATGCATGCCGGTATCGACCTTGATCCAGACCTTGGGCAAGCGCCCGCGGACGACGGCCGGAAGCAGCTCGACCTGCCCCCACCGATGCAGCGCCAGCGTCAGGTCGAGCTCGACGGCGGCCTCGAGTTCATCGGTATCGACCGGACCTTCGAGGACCAGGATCGGGCGCGAGGCGCCGGCCCGCCGAAGCCTCGCCCCCTCGTCGGTGCGCGCGACGGCGAAGCCCTCGGCCGCGTTGAGCACTGCGGCGGCCCACTCGGCACCATGCCCATAGGCGTTCGCCTTGATGACGGCCCAGACGCGACTCGTCGGCGCATAGCGGCGAACCTGCGCCAGGTTGTGACGGAATGCGTCCGGGTCGAGCAGCGCCCGAGGAGTGAACCCGCTCAATAGCCCTCCTCGCCGTAGACATTGCCGATGAAGTTCTCGAACTTGGTGTAACGGCCAAGGAAGGTCAGGCGCGTCGTACCGATCGGGCCATTACGCTGTTTCGCGATGATGATCTCGGCCAACCCTTTATCCTTGCTGTCCTCGTGGTACACCTCATCGCGATAGATGAACACGATCAGGTCCGCATCCTGTTCGATGGCCCCAGACTCGCGCAGGTCCGACATCACTGGGCGCTTGTTCGGCCGTTGCTCCAGACTGCGATTGAGCTGCGACAAGGCGATGACCGGGACCTGGAGCTCCTTGGCGAGCGCTTTCAACGAGCGGGAGATCGCGGAGATCTCGGTGGTCCGGTTCTCACCGGACCCCGGTGCCTGCATCAGCTGGATATAGTCGAGCACGATCAGCGCCAGGTCGCCATGTTCGCGTTTCAGCCGCCGCGCACGGGCCCGAACCTCGGTCGGGGTCAGGGCCGGGGTGTCATCGATATAGAGCGGGACATCGGCAAGGATGTGGACCGCCGACGTCAAGCGCGGCCATTCATCGTCGGCCAGCTTGCCGGTTCGCACCTTGTGCTGGTCGATCCGGCCCAACGACGACATCATGCGCATCGCCAACGCATCACCCGGCATCTCCATGCTGAAGACCGCGACCGGCCGGCGCGTCTCGATCGCCGCATGCTCGGCCATGTTCATCGCAAACGAGGTCTTGCCCATCGACGGACGCCCGGCCACGATGATCAGATCGGACGGCTGCAGCCCCGACGTCATCATGTCGAAATCCTGAAAGCCGGTCGACAGCCCGGTGATCGGCTCATCGCTCTGAAACAGCTTATCGACGCGCTCGACGGCTTGCCGCAACAGATCCTTGATCGGCTGGAAGCCACCGCCGCCGCGCGACTGCTGCTCGGCGATCTCGAAGACCCGCCGCTCGGCCTCATCGAGCAGCTCCGCCACCTCCCGGCCCTGCGGATTGTAGGCGCTGTCGGCGATGTCAGTCCCGGCCGTGATCATCCGGCGCAGCACCGAATGCTCCCGAACGATCCGCGCGTAAGCCTTGATGTTCGCCGCGCTCGGCGTGTCTTTGACCAGGGTGCCCAGATACGGCAGCCCGCCGGCGTCATCGAGCTCGTCGCTGCGCTCGAGGTTTTCGGCCAGCGTGACCACGTCGAAGGGCTGATCGGCCTCCGCGAGCCGCGTGATCGCGCGGAAGATCAGCCGATGCTCGCGGCGGTAGAAATCCTGCTCCAACACCGCGTCGGCAACCCGCTCCCAGGTCGCATTGTCGAGCATCAAGCCGCCCAGCAAGGATTGTTCGGCCTGGAGGCTGTGCGGCGGGATACGCAAACCAGCCGCTCGGCCGTCGGTCTCCGACGGCATCGCGTGAACACTGACCATGGAATCAAGACGCCTGACAAGACGGTTGGAAACGAACTCGCAGCGCCAATCCGAGCGCCACACCAGGGCATGGCCCCGGGAAGAATCAGGCCCCGGCGAGCGGCACGCCGACGCGGCTGTATCGCGGCCCCGACGGCACGATCAGGGTTGACGGACTGACGGCCGCAGACTCGAGACCTGATCGGCCGCTGCGGCGCCACGAGATGGGATGCTACCTGAACGCAGGCCCGACGACCAGCGATGGATCGGCGCGCCTGTGCCGCCAATCGAACGGGCGGCGCGCGCCGTTCCCCGGCGCCCGGCGTGTCTGTTCAGACGCGATACGAGGCGGAGTCCACCGCACTCGAGCCTGTGCCTGGCCATCGCCGGCCGTGTTCACAGGCAAGAAACGGTGATCAGGCCTCGGCGACGATCTCGACCTTCAAGGTCGCCTCGACCTCGGGATGCAGGTGCAGCGCGACCTCGTGTTCGCCGGCCGCCCGCAACGGCCCACCGGGAAGTCGGACCTCCTTCTTCTCGAGATCCACACCGAGGGCCTGAACGGCCTCGGCGATATCGGCCGCACCGACAGAGCCGAACAAGCGCCCCTCATCCCCGGCCCGACGGGCGACGGTCACGGTCATGCCAGCGAGACGCTCACGACGTGCTTCGGCGGCGGCGAGAGCCGCGGCGGCCTCACGCTCCAGTTCCGCGCGACGCTCTTCGAAGGCATCCAGGTTCGCAGCCGTCGCGGCCACCGCATGCCCGCTCGGAATCAAGAAATTGCGGCCATAGCCGGCACGAACCGACACCTTGTCGCCGAGCGAACCGAGACCGACGACCTTTTTCAACAGAATGACTTCCACGGGAACGAATCCTCATTAAACAGAAACGCGATGTGATTGGTACAGGACACCGACGGCACCGGCGTCAGGGCCGTTCATCGTCTCGGCCCGAAAAACGGGAGCGCAGATCGACCCAGATATCGGCCAGACCAAGCCCGGCGACGATCATCTGTGGCAAGGGGAAGCCCAGAACGAAGAGCACATAGAGCCCCGCCAACCAACCCACGTGCGTCTGCCGAGCATAGGCCAGGGCATGGACAACGGCCAAGCCCTGCAAAACCAGCAAGGGACCGAGGATCAGCAACAGGGCGATGGCCCAGTGCGCCTCCCCCAGGAACACCACCAGCAGATAGACAGCGACCGTCACGACACCGAGCAGGGGATGAATGCGCAGCGCGCGGAATTCGGCCCCGAAGCCACCTGGGTTGTACAGCAAGGCCTGCCACCAACGGCCGATCAGCAACGATGAGACGACCATCAGGTAAACGGTCGCGGTCAGCAATCCCGGCATCCAGGCCGCCACGCGCTCGATCGCCGCGACGCTATCGGCCTCACCGAGCACCGCCGCTTCGACCAAGGCCAGCCGCAGAGGCTCGAGAATCTCGATCCACGGATCCCGAACCCCACCGGCGATCGCGTAGACCAAGACCAGGCCCAGCACCGCGAGGCCCGCAGCCGCCTGCACCGTCACGGACAAGGATCGACTCCAGCCCAGTGCGACCGCCAGCAGCCACACCGGAAACCAGAAGATCAGCAGGAAGCCGATCGCCGGCAACGGACTGCCCAAGGCCAGCCAGGCCAGAACGCCGCCACCGAGTCCGGCGAGCCCCGCCACGAGCAAACCCTCGCTCGGACCATGGCGAAGGGTAGCCAACGCTATCACGCCGGCGCTGATCAGCGCGGCCAGCAACCCGATGACCGGCAACACCGACAACACGGCCGTGGTTGCAGCGACCAGGGCCGCCTGGGAGCGACCGCGCATCGCGAAACGCGCAAGAACTTGCATGGATCGATCAGCCTAGCGGATCAGATGGCCGGGCGTTCCGGCCTTGCATCGAAGGCTCCGCACGCCGGCCTGGCGTCAATGGCCGTCCGTGTACGGCAATAAGGCCAGGAAGCGGGCGCGCTTGACGGCCAGGGCCAACTGCCGCTGGTAGCGGGCCGAGGTGCCCGTGATCCGGCTCGGCACGATTTTCCCGGACTCGCTGACGTAGGCCTTGAGCAGATTGAGATCCTTGTAGTCGATCTCCTCGATGCCCTCGGCACTGAAGCGGCAATAGCGTTTGCGGCGAAAAAAACGAGACATGGTGGTGTGCTCCTGATCGAGTGTCGTCGGTTACTCTTCGTCTTCGGTGAAATGGCCCACGCGCCCGGAGGCGTCGGCCGACTCCCGATCCTCGGCACCCTTCGCCAGCGGCGACGGGTCGGTGACCGCCGACTCACGTTTGACGATCAGGTTGCGCAATACCGCGTCGTTGAACCGGAAGGCGCTCTCGAGTTCGTCGAGCGCCTCCTGATCGCACTCGATATTGAGCAGGATGTAATGTGCCTTGTGCACCTTGTTGATCGGGTAGGCCAATTGACGCCGACCCCAATCCTCGAAACGGTGCACCTTGCCACCGCGCCGCTCCAGATTGCCGCGATAGCGCTCGACCATCGCCGGCACCTGTTCACTCTGGCTCGGATGCACCAGAAAGACCACTTCGTAATGTCGCATGAAAGCTCCTTACGGATCAGATAGCCTCCCACCGTCGGCGGTGAGGCAAGGAGTAAACCCCTGGCCGGGGTAAAACGGTTGATTATACGACCGATCAAGCCGCTGTCAAAAAGCGATTCGGCACCGGCGAATACCGAGCTTCGCGGGTCGCCGCCGAGGCATGCCCGTCCTACATGGGTTTTTCGCTAAGCGCGGCGCCCAGGCATAGTCGACTCGACGGCGAGGAGCCGCGACACCGCTACCGGATGCAGGAGTCGTGCATCGCGGCCGAAAATCCATCTGCCATCGGGTATCTATCAGGCACCCAGGCGACGCAGGGCGGCTTCGACGGTCGTGAAGGATCCGAACACCAGGATCCGGTCATCGGGATAGGCAGCCTGGGTCGCGCCGTCGAGCGCGGCATCGATCGTCGCGTGGTGGTTGATCCTTGTGGAATCGACCAGGCGCCCGAGGGCCTCGGCGAGTTCGGCCACCGGCAGCGCGCGTGGATCGCTGGTTTGGCCCAGATGCCAATGGTCGACGAGCGGGACGAGTGGCCCGGCAATGGCTTCGGGCTCCTTGTCGGCCAGGACAGCGAGCACGGCGTGCAGGCGGCCGTCGCGACCGAGGGTCTTGACGTTCCCGGCCAGGATTTCGGCGGCATCGCCATTGTGCGCGACATCGAGGATCCAGGTCGGGCGTCCGGGTCTGACCTCGAAACGACCGCGCAGCCGAACCCGGTGCAGGCCTTGACGCATCGCGTTCAGGGGCACCGACAAACGATCGGCGAGCCGGTTCACGGCCATCAGGACGGTGGCGGCGTTGTCGAGCTGAGCGGGGCCGCGCAGCGCCGGGTGCGGTAATGTCAGGCGGGTTCGGTCCGGACCCGTCCAGCTCCAGGCGCCGGGGTCGTCGCCAGGGCGCCAATCGAACTCGCGGCCCAACTGGAAAACCGGGGCGCCGAGGGCCTCGGGACGTGCACGCAGCGCCGGCGGCGCTTGGCGCTGACCGATCAGCGCCGGTCGGCCAGCGCGAAAGATGCCGGCCTTCTCGAGCGCGATGTCGTTCGGGTCCTCGCCGAGCCAGGCCATGTGATCGCGGCCGATCGTCGTGACCAACGCGACATCGGCATCGATCAGGTTGACTGCATCGAGCCGCCCGCCGAGCCCGACCTCGAGGATGACCAGATCCAGGCCGGCCCGCGCAAAGAGGTCGAGGGCCGCGAGCGTCCCGAACTCGAAGTAGGTCAACTCGGTGTCGCCGCGGGCCGCCTCGACACGCGCGAAGGCCTCGCACAGCGCGGCGTCATCGACCTCGGCACCGTCGACGCGAACCCGTTCGTTGTAGCGCAGCAGGTGCGGCGAGCTGTAGACGCCGGTGCGGTAGCCGGCGGCCTGGTAGATGGCCTCGGCGAGGGCGACACAAGACCCCTTGCCGTTGGTGCCGGCGACGGTCAGGACCGGACAGGACAAGCCATGTGGTCCCAACCGCGTCCAGATCTTGGCGACGCGTGCGAGGCCCAGCGCGATCGCACGCCGATGCTGGCGCTGTGCCCAATCGAGCCAATCGGCCAGTGTCCGGGGACGCATGCGAGGAGAACCAATGACGGGTGCGACAGACAGCCGCCGACGCAACCGCTAGGCCGTCGACTCGCGTGTCGCATCCGGTTCGCTGTCGGCCTCTGCGGCAGGCGTGTCCTCGGCAGCCGGCGGCGACTCGGGTTCCGGCGGTGCTTCGACGAACTTTGGCCGGTGTGCGAGGATCGCGAGCAGATCGGCGATCCGCTCGCGCAGTTCACGACGATCGACGATCCGATCCAAGGCGCCATGTTCGAGCAGGAATTCCGCGCGCTGGAACCCTTCGGGCAGCTTCTCCCGGACCGTCTGTTCGATGACCCGCGGCCCGGCGAAACCGATCAGGGCGTTGGGCTCGGCGATATTGACATCGCCGAGCATCGCCAGGCTGGCCGAGACCCCGCCCATCGTCGGGTCGGTCATCACCGAGATGAACGGCAGTCCCTCGGCACGCAGGCGTCCCAGCGCCGCGCTGGTCTTCGCCATCTGCATCAACGAAAACAGCGATTCCTGCATCCGCGCCCCGCCGCTTGCGGAGAAGCAGATCAAGGGCACCTGGTCAGCCAGCGCCGCCTCGACGCCGCGGACGAAACGCTCGCCGACCACGGACCCCATCGAGCCACCCATGAAGCCGAATTCGAAGGCCGCGGCCACGACCGGCTGCCGCTGCAAGGCCCCGCGAAAAACCACGAGCGCATCCTTCTCTCCGGTTTCCTTCTGCGCCACCGCCAGGCGGTCCTTGTATTTCTTCAGGTCACGAAACTTCAGTGGATCGACGGACTCGATATCGGGTGCGAGTTCCTCGCGCGGCTCCGGATCGAGAAAGGTGTCGAGTCGGCGACGGGCGGTCAGGCGATTGTGATGACTGCATTTGGGACAGACCTCGAGATTGCGCTCGAGCTCGGCCCGATACAGGATCGCATTGCAGCCGGGACACTTGGCCCAGATCCCCTCCGGCACCGCACGTTTGCTGACCACCTCGGTGCGGATGCGGCTCGGCATCAGCTTTTCGAACCAGTTCATCGTCATGTGGACCCGTCGTTGGGTTGTCAGGTGCGCGCGGCCGCGTCGATCGCCTGGCGCATGGCCGCAAGCCGTTCGCCGACCGCCGCGGGGACCGCCTCCGGAGTCGCCGCGAGCGATTCGATCAGGCCGACCAGCGCGCTGCCGACGATGACCGCGTCGGCGATCCCGGCGACGCGCGCGGCCGTCTCCGGGTCCTTGATGCCGAAGCCGACGCCGACCGGCAGCCGCGTATGGCGACGAATCCGCTTAAGCTTGTCGGCCACCTCATCGAGATTCAGATGACTCGCGCCGGTGACCCCCTTGATCGAGACGTAATAGACGAACCCGGAGGCCACCGCGGCGATCTGCGCGATCCGCGCATCACTCGAGGTCGGCGCGATCAGGTAGACGAGATCGAGCCCCTCGGCGCGCAGGGCCGCGACCAGTTCGCTGCCCTCCTCCGGCGGCACATCGACGACCAACGCGCCATCGACGCCGGCCTGCCGCGCCGCGGTCGCGAAGTCCGCATAGCCGAGAACCTCGATCGGATTCAGATAGCCCATCAGGACCACCGGGGTCTGATCGTCGCGTTCGCGGAACTGCCGCACCATCTCGAGGACGCGCCGGATCGAGACGCCCTGGGCCAAAGCCCGCTCGGTCGCGCGCTGGATCACGGGACCGTCGGCGATCGGATCGGAAAAGGGCACGCCGAGTTCGATCAGATCGGCGCCGGCCGCGACCAGACTGTGCATCAAGGGCACCGTGACCTCGGGGTGGGGATCCCCGGCCGTCACGAACGGGATCAAGGCCTTGCGGCCGCTTTCGGCCAGGTCGGCGAAACGCCGCGCGATTCGGCTCATAGCGAGAGTCCTTCGAGGGACGCGACCGTATGCATGTCTTTGTCGCCGCGTCCGGACAGGTTGATCAGGATACTCTGGTCGGGACGCATCGTCGGCGCGAGCCGCGCGGCATGGGCCAGCGCGTGGCTCGATTCGAGCGCCGGGATGATGCCCTCGATCCGGGTCAGGGCGTGGAACGCGGCGAGCGCGTCCCGGTCGGTGACCGCGACATAGTGCGCGCGACCGCTGTCCTTGAGCCACGCATGTTCCGGGCCGACGCCAGGGTAATCGAGCCCGGCGGAGACCGAATGGGTCTCGATGATCTGACCATCGGCATCCTCCATCAGGTAAGTCCGATTGCCGTGGAGCACGCCGGGCCGCCCGGCGCACAGGGGCGCGGCATGGCGGCCGGTCTCTAAACCTTCGCCGGCGGCCTCGACGCCGTGCAGCGCCACCTCGGCGTCATCGAGGAATGGATGGAAGAGGCCGATCGCATTGGATCCGCCACCGACACAGGCGACCAGCACATCGGGCAAGCGGCCGGTGCGTTCGAGCATCTGCGCGCGCGCCTCGCGCCCGATCACCGACTGGAAGTCGCGCACCATGGCCGGATACGGATGGGGACCTGCGACCGTGCCGATGATGTAGAAGGTGTCGTCGACATTCGTCACCCAGTCGCGCATCGCCTCGTTGAGCGCATCCTTCAGCGTCTTGGAGCCGGAGCCGACCTTCGCGACCCGAGCGCCGAGCAGGCGCATCCGGTAGACGTTCGCCTCTTGGCGCGCCGCATCGACCTCGCCCATGTAGACGACGCACTCGAGACCCAGGCGCGCCGCGACCGTGGCCGTCGCGACGCCGTGCTGCCCGGCACCGGTTTCGGCGATCAGGCGGGTTTTGTTCATGCGCCTCGCGAGCAGCGCCTGGCCGATCGTGTTGTTGACCTTGTGGGCGCCGGTGTGGTTTAGATCCTCGCGCTTGAGGAAGATCTGGGCACCGCCGAGCTCGCGGCTCCAGCGCGCCGCGTGATAGATCGGCGAGGGCCGCCCGACATAGTCGCGCAGATCGGCATCGAGCTCGGCGAGGAACTCGGGATCCGCGAGGTAGCGCTGATAGGCCTCGCGCAACTCCTCGAGCGGATACATCAGGGTCTCGGGCGCGAAACTACCCCCATAGGGACCGAAGTGCCCCCTGGCATCGGGCCAGTGGTAGCCATTATTCGGGCTGATCGCCATCTCTTACCCCTTGCATGAAGGCTGCTATCTTGGCCGCGTCTTTGACCCCCTTGGCCGCCTCGATCCCCCCGCTCACATCGACCGCGTAGGGTCGTACCTGGCGGATGGCCGTGGCGACATTCGCCGGCGTCAGACCACCGGCGAGGATGATGCGCCGCGCCAGGCGTACCGGGATCCGCGTCCAATCGAAACACTGGCCCGTGCCGCCCGGTCGTGCCGGATCATAGGCGTCGAGCAAGAGGCCGGCGGCCTCCTGGTAGCGCGTCGCGACCGCAGCCAAATCGACTCCGGGGCGCATCGCGACGGCCTTGATCCAGGGCCGCGCGAAACCGCGGCAATAGTCCGGATCCTCGTGACCGTGAAACTGCAACAGATCGAGCGGCACCTCCGACAGAACCCGCCGCACGGCTTCGGGCGTCTCGTCGACGAACAGGCCGACGGTCGTCACGAAGGGCGGCACGCCGCGGATCAGGGCCTGCGCCTGTGCCGGCGTCACGGCGCGGGGGCTCGGCGACCAGAACACCAGACCGATCGCATCGGCACCAGCGGCCACGGCGGCGTCGACATCGGCCTCACGGGTCAGACCGCACAGTTTAACCCGCGTGCGGCTCGGCGGTAAGGCCATCGACGGCGATCGATCGGTCATGGGCACCCCATCGGGCTCGGTGTTCGGCTGCAATCGGGCACCGGTGCGCACGGCAACCCGAAGGCGTCCGGATAGTCGACAGCGGCCAGATACAGACCATGCGGCGGGGCCGTCACACCGCCGCGGGTTCGATCACGCACCACGAGCAGGTCGCGCGTCCAGGAGGCCGGGGCCTCGCCGCGACCGATCGTGATCAGGACCCCGGCGATGTTGCGTACCATGTGGTGCAGGAACCCATTGGCCCCGATCCGCAGTTCGATGATCTCGCCGTCGCGTGCCAGTTCGAGATAATGCACCTCGCGAACCGGGCTCTTGGCCTGGCAAGCCAGCGCCCGAAAACTCGAGAAATCGTGCTCGCCGAGCAACGCGGCGGCGGCCTCCCGCATCGGTGCGAGGTCGAGCGGGCGATGTATCCAGACTGCCCGGTCGCGCGACAAGGCCGAGCGCGTTGGTCGCGTCAGGATCCGATAACGGTAGTGCCGCGCCGTGGCGCTGAAACGCGCGTGAAAGCGATCGTCGACCGGCACCGCCCAACGGACCGCGACATCCGGCGGCAGGTTCGAGTTCGTCCCCAGGACCCACGATCGCATCGGCCGCTCGGCGGCGGTGTCGAAATGGATCACCTGCTCCAACGCGTGGACCCCGGCATCGGTCCGCCCCGCGCAATGGACGGTCACCGGATGGGCGGCCACCCGTCCGATCGCGGTTTCGACGACCCGCTGGACCGTACGCTGCGCCGGCCCCTGCTCCTGCCAACCCGAGAAATCCCGACCATCGTATTCGAGCCCCATCGCGATGCGGCGGGCAGCAGACGGCACCGGAGCCACGATCGAGGGTCAACGAGCCGCGCCGCAACCGACCATGGGGCGCACGAGGATCCCACAGGACATCACTTGATCTGCGCGAGCAGCTGTCGCGCCTCGGCCCGTTGCGCATCGGTGCCCTCTTCGGCCACCTCATCGAGGATCGTCCGAGCGGCATCCGGGTCCTGCATCTCGAGGTAGGCCCGGGCCAAGTCGAGCTTGGTCGAGACCTCGTCCCAGGGGCTCGTATCCCGCTGCAACGAACTGGATTGCGCGAAATCCGACTCGGTTCCTTCGCTGAAGGAGAAGGGATCCAGCGGAGCTTCGTCCCGTGCACCCGGCTTGGATCCATGCCCGGATCGATCGCCGGACGACCCCTCGGGTCGACGACCGATCTCGTCAGCGGACACCAGCAGATCACCGAGATCGAGATCCAGCGGGGTCGGCTTCGCCGGCGCCGCGCCGGCCACCTCGCGTTGGCTTGCCCCGCCCTTGTCCAACTTGGGTCGACGCGGTTCCGGCTGGCCTTCGCGCCCCTCCCAGTTGATGCTGTTCCACTCCTGGTCCGCATCGACGTCCAACGTCAGGTCTGGCCCCTGGGGACGATCCGGTTTGGGCGCCGGCCTCGGCGGCACCCTTGACTGCCCACCCCCTCGCGACTGATTGGCTCGGTCCGATACCGAGCCGATCAGGTCGTCGAGATCGAGATCGAGATCCATCAGCGGCGGAACCCGTTGCGGCTCGCGCGGTTGAGCGAACGAATTCTTCTCGGTACGCACCTCGGTGCGCGGCGTGGCGGACGATGGAGTCGGCGTCACGGGCCGCTCCGCCGCGACTCTTGGCTGATTCGATTCCGCCATCGAGCCGCCGGTCGCCTCCCCAGCCCCGCCCGGGGGCTCGGTCATGGCAGTGGCTGGCGGTGTTGCACCCGGTGGCTCGCTGCGACCCGACGGCTCACCATCCGATGACGTGCTTTGCTTGCGCAGCGACGACAGCATCATGGTCACGCGGCGCCACTGCTCGGGGCTCGACTCCTCGGCCCCGGCGACCTTCATGGCATCGATCAGTTCGACCAGGGAATCGATGTCCTTCATCCCGAACAAGGCCTCAGCCAGTTTGAACTTGAGATCGAGCCTGGCTGGGGCGCGGGAGATCTCGTCGCGAAGCAAGGTCTCGGCCTCGCGATAGCGACCGTAGGCGATATAGATATCGGCCTCGGAGAAGACGTCGACCTCGGATTCCTCGTCACTCAGCCGCAGTGTCGAATCCGGGGAAATATCGGGCCCGGCCGGACTCGGCGCCGGGGCTGCGGCTGGCGCTCCCGCCGATCCCCTCGCCTCGGTCGCCGGCGGTGGCGTCGACGCCACGACCTCGTCGGGCGGCAACCCGTGGTCCGCATAGGGGACGACCTCGAGTCGGCGCCGCCGCCGAATCAAGTAGAGGGACCCGAGGCCGATCACCACCGCCAGCGCCGCACCCAGACCGAGCGGCGATGCGATACCGGCGCGCGTGGGCGAGTCGGCTGGGGATGTAGCGACCGGTGCGGCGGATTCGACCGCTTCCATCACCGGAGCCGGTGCGGGCTCGGTCGCGCTCACCGGCGCATCGTCGGGCGTCTGCGGCGCGACCGGTGGCACCTCCGGCCTGACGGGTTCATCGTCAGCCGGTGGGGACGCCCCCTCGAGGACGGACTCGGGTCGGTCGGCCGTGACAGGTGACATCTCATCCGGCAGCGCAAGGACCCCTTGATCGAGCCCGATCGGAAGACTGTCATCGGGCGGTGGCAAGACATCGGGTTCAACCTGGACTCGAGGAAGCTCGGTGTGTGGCGGCAGCCCTTCCCCGGGCTGCGCCGGCCGCGGCTCCGCGGCCAGGGCCTCGGCGAGCCGCAATTCGGCGAGTTGCTCGTCGCGCAGAATCAGCAGGGCCTGGATGTCGGTGAGTTGCTCCTCGAGCTGCCGGATACGGGTCTGGAGTTCGGCCGTCTCTTGGCGCGTGCTCTCGTTCTCCTCTCGCACGAGCAGAAGTTCCCGCTCCAATTCCGCGACCCGCGAGGGTGCCGGGCCATCGACCGATGGGGCGGGAATGCTCGGCGCAGGCGCCTCGGTCGGGGTCGCGATTCGCAAGCGGGCGTCATCCGACGCCGGCGGGTCGGTGACCACCGTGAGCGGTGCGCGGGCGACCGGCTGCCCGCGGATCGCTGCCGCCAAGTCCCGCTCCGCGGTCGCGGCATCGAGCGCAAAGAGCTCGGCCGCACTTGGAATGACCAAGCGCTCGCCAAGCCGCAGCCGGTTGATGTCGCCGGCGATGAAGGCATCGGGGTTGTTTCGATACAGGGCCAGGGCCGTTTGGGCCGTCGTTGCCCCGGGCGGATCCAGACGTCTCGCCATCTGCAATAGGCCCGATCCGGACGGGACCGGACCGGTAAGCAACGGGAAAGCCGTCGCATCGACTCCCGCAGGGATGCGTGGCGGCGCGGCCCGCAGCGGTCGATCAGGATCCGATTCCACCGCTGGCGCGCCTCGGCGCGTCTCGGTCACCGGCGTTGGCCGTGCCACGGCGCGGCGTTCCCGGATCGTCGGTGGATCCAACAAAACCGTGTACTCGCGGACCAGGCGACCCGCTGGCCAGTTCAGCTCGACGAGGAAATTGACGAAGGGTTCGCGGATCGGCTCGCGACTCGTCACACGCAAAACCGTACGCCCGTCCGGCGCGATCCACGGCTCGAATCGCAAACCTGTCAAGAAGTAGTGACGCTCGGCACCGGCCCGCCGGAACTCCCCTTCCGATGCCAGCACGGCCTTGATGGTATCGAGCTCATCGGAACGCGCGTCGACGAGCTCTATCTCGCCGACGAAGGGCTGATTCAGACCGGAATCGGTGCGTAGCTCGCCGAGGCCCAATGCCGACACGCCACCGGGGAGCAACGCCAAGGACACCGCCGACGCCAGGATTATTCTGCGAAACATGCCCCCTCCAGGGTCACCAGGGCGGCGGGCTACACCAGAGACCCGCCGGCTCGGTCATGGCCACGCTGGCTCCTCGATCCGATCGGGGTCGCGCGGCACTGGCGCCAACTATAGCGGAAGAATGGGTTTCCTCCAAAAAAACGGGGCTGTTACTGTGACCTTTCGCTCAATTTGTCACGCCCGGTCACGCAGCAGCGTCAGCATCCGTCTCAAGGGCTCGGCCGCACCCCATAACAATTGGTCTCCAACCGTGAAGGCCGACAGGTATTCGCCGCCCATCGACAGCTTGCGCAGGCGTCCGACCGGGACCGTCAGCGCACCTGTGACGGCCGCCGGCGACAAACGACGGACCGTCTCCTCGCGGTCGTTCGGAATCACCTGCACCCACGGGTTGGCGGCTGCGATGATGGTCTCGGCCTCGGCCAGCGGGATGTCCCGTGTGAGCTTGATGGTCAAGCCCTGACTGTGACAGCGCATCGCGCCGACCCGCACGCAGATTCCGTCGACCGGGATCGGCCGATCCTCGCGGCCGAGAATCTTGTTGGTTTCGACCTGACCCTTCCATTCCTCGCGGCTCTGTCCGCTCGGCATCGGACTGTCGATCCACGGGATCAGGCTGCCGGCCAGCGGCACGCCGAACTGCTCACGGGGGAAGCGGTCGGCGCGCATCGCCGCCGTGACCGCGCGATCGATGTCGAGGATCGCCGCGGCCGGATCATCGAGCGCCGCACCGGCCGCATCCTGCAAGGCCCCCATCTGCAGCAACAGCTCGCGCATGTTCTTGGCCCCGGCGCCGGAGGCCGCTTGGTAAGTCATCGCGCTGACCCATTCGACCAAACCTTCGCGGAACAGGCCGCCGATCGCCATCAGCATCAGGCTGACGGTGCAGTTGCCGCCGATGAAATCGCGCTTGCCGGCTGCGAGCGCCGCGTCGATGACCGGACGATTGACCGGGTCGAGAACGATCACACTGTTGCGTTCCAGCCGCATCGCCGACGAGGCATCGATCCAGTACCCGCCCCAGCCACGCTCGCGCAACTGCGGATGGATCTCCTTCGTGTAATCGCTGCCCTGGCAAGTGACGATGGCATCCAGGGTCGACAGAAGATCGAGATCGTAGGCATCGGACAAGGTCACGGCACCGCGCCCGACATCCGGGCCGGCGGCACCGATCTGCGACGTCGTGAAGAACTCGGGCTCCGGGATCCACGCGAAGTCGCCCTCTTCGCGCATCCGATCCATCAGGACCGACCCAACCATCCCGCGCCAACCGACGAAACCGACCCGCCTCATAGCCGCACCTCTCGTTCCATAGGATGATGACACCAAGCCCGCGCCCGGATCAGTCGCGCAGCGCCGCGACGACGGCATCGCCCATCTCGGCGGTGCCGACCCGACGGGTACCGGGCGACAGGATGTCGCCGGTGCGCAGACCGAGATCGAGCACACGGCCGACGGCGGCCTCGACACGCCCCGCGGCCTCGGGCTCATCGAGCGAATAGCGCAGCATCATCGCGACCGACAGGATGGTCGCGAGCGGATTGGCGACCCCTTGTCCAGCGATATCCGGCGCCGAGCCGTGGATCGGCTCGTACATCCCCTGCCGCTCGGCATTCAGCGACGCCGACGGCAACATGCCGATCGATCCGGTCAGCATGGCTGCGGCATCCGACAGGATGTCGCCGAACATGTTATCCGTGACCAGCACATCGAACTGCTTCGGCGCACGCACCAACTGCATCGCCGCGTTATCGACATACATGTGGCTCAAGGTCACGTCCGGGTAATCGCGACCGACCTCGATCGCGATCTCCCGCCACAGCTCGGTACACTCGAGCACATTGGCCTTGTCGACGGAACAGACGCGCCGGTTGCGCTGCATCGCGACCTCGAACGCGACTCGACAGATGCGCCGGATCTCCGATTCGGTGTAGACGAGCGTGTTGATGCCACGCCGCTCGCCGGACGGCAAGGTATCGACCCCGCGCGGTTCACCGAAATAGATGCCGCCGGTCAGCTCCCGGACGATCAGGATATCGAGCCCCTCGACGACCTCGGCCTTGAGCGTCGAGGCCGCGGCCAATTGCGGATAGAGGATCGCCGGCCGCAGATTGGCGAAGAGCCCGAGCCCCGAGCGCAGGCCGAGAAGACCCTTCTCGGGACGCACGGCGATCGGCAAAGGCTCCCATTTCGGGCCACCGACCGCGCCGAGCAGGATCGCATCGGACGCGCGGGCTGCCGCCAGCGTCTCCGGAGGCAACGGATGGCCAGTCGCGTCGTAAGCCGCGCCGCCGACCAATGCCTCGTCCATCTCCAGATCGACGCCGAAGCGGTCGCGCAGCGCGACGAGCAGCTTGACCGCCTCGGCGACGATCTCCGGGCCGATCCCATCGCCGGCGAGGATCAGAATCTTCTTGCTCAATGTCTCGGTCTCCAAGCAGCCCGCCCGATGCGGGCGTCGAAACAGCGTGTGGTCAGTCGAACAGCCAGGGTGCCTCGGTGCGACGACGCGACTCGTAGTCCTGAATCGCCGCGACATGCGTGAGGGTCAGGCTGATATCGTCGAGACCTTCGAGCAGGCAGTGCTTGCGAAAGGCATCGACATCGAAGCGGATCTCCTCTCCGGTCGAGGTCACGAGCATCTGGCCCGGCAGGTCGACACGGATGCGCAAGGGCGCGTCGCCGACCGCGTGCGCGAAGAGACGCGATACGGTGTCCGCCGGCACACGGATCGGCAGGATTCCGTTCTTGAAGCAGTTGTTGAAGAAGATGTCGGCGAAGCTCGGCGCGATCAGCACCCGAAAGCCGTAATCGAGCAGGGCCCAGGGCGCGTGCTCGCGCGATGAGCCACAGCCGAAGTTCTCGCGGGCCAGCAGGATGCTGGCGCCGGCGTAGCGTGGGTCGTTGAGCACGAAGTCCGGGTTCAACGGACGCCCGCGATTGTCGCGGCCCGGTTCGCCGCGGTCCAGGTAGCGCCACTCGTCGAACAGGTTCGGGCCGAAACCGGTGCGTTTGATGCTCTTCAGGAACTGCTTCGGGATGATCGCGTCGGTGTCGACATTGGCCCGATCGAGCGGACAAACGACCCCGGTGAAGGACTCGAAGGGTTTCATCACAAGGTCCTCACGTCGACGAAACGGCCGTGCACGGCGGCCGCGGCGGCCATCGCCGGGCTGACGAGGTGGGTGCGCCCCCCCGGCCCCTGACGGCCTTCGAAGTTGCGGTTCGAGGTCGACGCGCACCGCTCGCCCGGCTCGAGCCGGTCGGCATTCATCGCCAAACACATCGAGCACCCCGGATCGCGCCATTCGAAACCGGCGTCGATGAAGACGGCATCGAGCCCCTCGGCCTCGGCTTGCGCCTTGACCAGCCCTGACCCCGGCACGACCAGGGCCAGGCGGATGCCGGGGGCGACGCGCCGCCCCTTGGCAATCGCGGCGGCCGCGCGCAGATCCTCGATGCGGCCATTGGTGCAGGAGCCGATGAAGACCTTGTCCAGCGCGATCTCGGTAATCGGTGTGCCCGGCTCCAAGCCCATGTAGTCGAGGGCCAGACGCATACCGGCCGCCTTGACCGGATCGCGCTCGAGGGCCGGATCCGGAACCCGGGCATCGACCGCAACCACCATCTCCGGCGAGGTGCCCCAGGACACCTGCGGCTTGATCGCCGTCGCGTCGAGCGTCACGACGCGATCGAACTCGGCACCTGGGTCGGTGACCAGGGTCCGCCAGTGGGCGGCGGCCTGCTCGAAGCGTTCGCCGCGCGGGGCATAGGGCCGACCACGCACATAGTCGATCGTCGTATCGTCGACCGCGATCAGGCCCGCCCGGGCCCCGGCTTCGATCGCCATGTTGCAGACCGTCATCCGGCCTTCCATCGAGAGAGCGCGAATCGCCTCGCCGGCGAATTCGATGACGTGATCCGTGCCACCGGCGGTGCCGATCTCGGCGATGATCGCCAGCACGATGTCCTTCGCACTGACCCCGGGTCCCAGCGCGCCCTCGAGCCGGACCAGCATCGCCTTCGATTTGCGCTGCAACAGACACTGGGTCGCGAGCACATGCTCGACCTCGGAGGTTCCGATCCCGAAGGCCAAGGCACCGAAGGCACCGTGGGTCGCGGTGTGCGAGTCACCGCAGACGATGGTCATACCGGGCAACGTGAAGCCCTGTTCCGGGCCGATCACATGAACGATGCCTTGACGCGGATCGCCCATCGCGAGTTCGGTGATCCCGAAATCCCGACAGTTCGCGTCGAGCGTCTCGACCTGAACGCGCGAGACCGGATCGGCGATCCCGAGATCGCGATCCTTGGTCGGCACGTTGTGATCTGGCACCGCGAGGTTCGCGCCCGCCCGCCAGGGCCGGCGGCCAGCGAGGCGCAGGCCCTCGAAGGCCTGCGGCGACGTGACCTCGTGGACCAGTTGCCGATCGATGTAGAGCAGCGCCGTCCCGTCATCGTCGACGCGGACAACGTGCTCATCCCACAGTTTGTCGTAGAGGGTTCTCGCCCCCATCGCTCACCTCGGGCTCAAGGGAAAAACGGATAAGACTAGACGGGCCTCGACCCAAACTCAAATGCTGGCCAGCAGTCACGAACGAAGCTGACGCGAGCGGCACAGAGCCTGGCGCACGGGTCCCGCGAGAATCAGGCGACCCATCAGGGATGCCCGCCGCCGTCCTGCAGCATCTGCTGGAGTTGCCTGAGCATCTCTTCCATCTGTTCGGCCGACGGCCCGCTTCCGTCATCGAACATGCCCGGCAGCATCTCGGACAAGCCCATGGCCTCGTGCAGACTCGCGACCTCCGTGTACCCGTCCGGCAGCTCGAACAACTGGTCGGGTTGCGGCCCGATCTCGATATTTTCCAATTGAACGGTGACCGTTTCGACCCCGAGACCCATGTGGGCATTCGCGGGCACGGTCACCTCATGGCGAACCGGATAATCCAAACGCTGTGCGTACCAGACCTTGATCGGCATCGGCGGCAACCCGGCCTCGAGCACGACTTCACCCTGATAGATCCGGGTGTCGAAACCCTGGATCTTTTCGGCACCCTGCTCGGTCAGGCCCTGAGCGGCCACCCAGCTCTGAAAATCGCCCGACTCCCACGGCCGCAACTCGCCCGATGCGCCCGAGGACGACTCTTCGACGTTGGTCACGACATAACGTTTCGTGTCCTCGAAGAGCTGGTAGATGAAGGGGTACTTGTTGATCGTGATCATCCCCATCGATTCGCTGCGCGTGACCGCGGGACTCTTCACGTACAGCCGACCGGATTCACGATCGCCCTGAAAGCTCGCGACCTCGTCAGCAGAAAACTCGGTCGCCTGAGCCCCGGCCGCCAGGGCCAGACATGCACACGCAATCACGACAAGCCTTCGCATCATCATCGATCTCCCCCTCGTCGGAGCCGGACCATCCAATCATGTGGACCGGCGTAGATTTCGAGCCCCGACCGACCGGCGCCCGGTCGCAGGGCAGGCGACGCGGCACGCATCGGTCCGCGCCGGCCCGGGCCAGCGCCGCGATCACGACAAGACCCGGCTGACTTCAAACGACGAAAGCCGGCACTAGGCCGGCTCTCACAACAGACAGACGCGCAAACCCCGGTCGCCGCAACGCCGATCAGGCCATCGCCTTGATATGCGCATTGAGCCGGCTCTTGTGCCGGGCGGCCTTGTTGGCATGAATAAGTCCCTTGTTCGCGGCCCGGTCGATGATCGGAACGGCCTCGACATAGGCCTTCGTCGCGCCTTCCTTGTCACCGATCTGGATCGCCTTCACGACCTTCTTGATGTAGGTCCGGAGCATGCTGCGGCGCGAAGCGTTGTGTTGGCGGCGCTTCTCGGCCTGACGGGCGCGCTTCCGGGCTTGGGCAGAGTTGGCCAAGACTGAACTCTCCTAAAAAACCGTCGTACTTGGATTGAATGATGGTAGACCGGCAATCTTGGTCAATCCGCACGCCCTTGTCAACCATTGCTCGCGGAGCCATCAACACCACGGACGCGGCGATCGGCGTCGGTGAGCTCCTCGCTCAGCGCCCAGACACGGCGGTTGATCTTAGGATCGCGGGCCTGGGACGGGGGCTCGATCGGGCGACCGCGGGCCGCGACATAACGACCATGGAGCCCCGCCGCTTCGGCCTCGGGCGCCAGGATCAGGTGAAGCACGCGCTCGGCGGCCTGCGCCGCCGAAGGCATCGCCCAGCCCGCCAACAGACCGACGATCCGCCAGAAGGCGCCCTGGGCCCCATCGGTCTTGCCCAGGTTCGACATGAAGACGCCGGGGAAGACACAGAACGCGCTGACCCCGGTGCCCTCCAGGCGTCGCGCGAGCTCATGGGTGAAGTGGATATTCCCGAGCTTCGATTGGCCATAGGCCGCCATCATCCGGTAGCGGCGCCGCTGCCAGTTCAGGTCGGCGAGATCCATGCTGGTATCGATGCGGGTGCCGACCGTGATGACCCGCGACGGGGCGCCGGCCACGAGCCGGTCGCGCAAGAGATTGGTCAGCAGGAAGGGCGCCAGGTGGTTGACCGCCAGCGACATCTCGATGCCATCGGGGCTGAGGCGACGCTCCGGAAACGCGGTCCCGGCGTTGTTGATCAACCAATCGAGCCGATCGAACCGCGCCTCGAACGCCTCGACCAGGCCCCGGATCTCCTGCTGCGATGACAGGTCGGCCACCAGCAGATGCAGTGACGGGTTCCCGGTCTGGTCCCGGATCTCGGCTTGGGCCGCCGCACCGCGGACCGGATCGCGGGCGACCATGATGACCGTTGCGCCGCGCTCGGCGAGCGCGGTCGCGGTCGCCTTGCCGAGCCCCGAGTTGGCCCCGGTGACCAACGCGATACGACCCATCAAGGATGTCCGTGTGTCGCTCATCGGCTGCTCCTGTCTCAGGATCTGGACCCTGTGACCGCCAGCGACGGACGCAGATCCCGCCTCAGCGGCGCGTGATACGCCAACATCGATGGATCTGCGGGTTGCGCGCGAAATCGCGCGGGCAAGTCGCCGCGGTGATGTCGGCGCACTGAAGGTCGCACAATGCCTCCTGGTCGAGCTTGAAACGCCGCCGATTGGTCGAGAAGACCAGGATACCATCGGTGGCCAGGTGGGCCAGTGCCGCACGGATCAATGCGACATGATCCCGTTGGATATCGAGGGTCGCCTGCATCCGTTTCGATGTCGAAAAACTCGGCGGATCGAGCAGGATCAGGCCGAACGGCCGCCGGCGCGGCGAGTCGGTCAACCAGCGCAGGCAATCGGCCTGGATCAGCTGGTGGTGCGGTCCGGCGAAGCCATTCAACGCGAGATTGCGCCCCGCCCAGTCGAGGTAGGTCCGCGACAGATCGACCGTCGTGGTCGATAAGGCACCGCCAGCGGCGGCATAGCAACTCGCGGTGCCCGTGTAACCGAACAGGTTCAGGACATGGCGACCGTCGGCCAGGTCCCGGATCAAGGCACGAACCTGACGGTGGTCGAGGAACAACCCGGTGTCCAGGTAATCCTCGAGGTTGACGAGAAACCGCAAGCCGCCCTCCGAGACCTCGCGCAGGCGCCCGGTCTGGCCGAGCCGGGCATATTGAGCGGCGCCCTTTTGCGGCTGCCGGACCTTGAAGAACAAACGATCGTCCGGCAGGTCCAGGACCTCTTGGATCACCCCGAGCGCCTCGCGCAGGCGCCGGCGCGCGACCTGGGGATCGATGCTGCTCGGGGCCTGGTATTCCTGCACATGGACCCACAGCTCGTGGCCTTCGTAGAGATCGACGGCCAACGCGTACTCGGGGAGATCCGCGTCATACAGGCGATAGCAATGGACCTGCTCGCGCCGCCGCCACTTCGCTAGCGCCTGCCGATTCTTGTGCAGCCGATTCGCCAACATCTCGGCCCCGGTGCCACGCTGCTCCGGCGGCAGCGCACGCGGCCGATTGGCCACGAAGGCGTCTGGACTGACCGCGAAGTGCAGCAAACGGCACGGGATCGGGCCATTCATCAGGCTATGCATCCGATGCGCGCGCAACCCCATGTGCTTTCCGAGCGCCGGCTGCCCGGTCAACAGGCTCGCGTGCCACCCGTCGAAGTGCTTTCGCAGGTGCGCGCCGAGGCGGGCGTAAAGGCCTGGCAACTCGCTCTCTTCACCGAGCCGCTCGCCATACGGGGGATTGACGACGACGAGCCCCCGCTCATCGGCACGAATCGGCACGGCCTGCGCCAGTTCGCGCCGCTCCAGATGAACGACGCCGGGACCGAGCTCGGCCCGCGCCAGGTTGGCCAGGGCCTGGCGGATCGCCACGGGATCCTGATCGTAGCCGCGGATCCGCCGGTCCTGCCCGGTCAGTCCGGCGTGGCGCCGGTCGTCTGCCTCGTCGAGCAGGCCGCACCACAGCCGCGGGTCATGGCCGGCCCATCCGAGAAAACCCCAATAGGAGCGCCGTCTGCCCGGGGCGATATCGGCGGCGATCAGCGCTGCTTCGATCGGCAAGGTGCCCGAACCACACAGGGGATCGACCAAGGAGCCCCCAGCGGCCGCGATGGCTGGCCAACCGGCACGATACAGGATGGCCGCGGCCAGATTTTCCTTCAACGGGGCCGCCGCACCCTGTTCACGGTAGCCGCGCCGATGCAGGGATTCGCCAGTCAGGTCCAGACTCAGCGTCGCCTGCTCGCGATCCAGGTGGACGTGAATCGGCACATCGGGTCGGTCGATGGCCACGCTCGGGCGCGAGCCGACTCGTTCGCGAAAGCGATCGACGACCGCGTCCTTGACCTTCAGGGCCTCGTAATGACTGTGGCCAGTCCGCGAGCCCGCGCGATCGACGCGGATCGCGAAGGTCCGCTGCGGCGACAGATGATCTTCCCACTGGACATCATGGGCGGCCGCGTAGAGGGCCTCCGGGTCCGGCGCGGGGCAGCAGGCCAGACGCAGCAGCACGCGGTTGGCGATCCGCGACCACAGGCATACCCGATAGGCCAGCGCCAGATCAGCGGTGAAGGCGACGCCACCGCGGGTGGCCTCGGGATCGGCGACACCGAGCCCACGCAGCTCGTCGGCGAGCAGGTCTTCGAGGTGTTTCGGGGCGGTGGCGAAAAGGTCGTGCTTGGACATGATGATGGTCAGTGAGCCGGACAGCGGCGACAGGAATCCGATCGGGACCGAACGACGTCAGACTCAGCCGACGCGAGCGCTGACCATCCGCGCGCGGCGATAGCTGCGACAGCAGTCACGGCGGGTAGGGCTCCAGCGACAGCGAATCGACGAATTCGATACCCAAGGAGACGATTTCGAGGAACAGCAAGTTGTAGGTCAGATTACCGAGCAGCATCGGGATCATCGACTGCCAGAACGGGTACCTCGTCAGCCCCAACACGAAGCACAGGATGTCCTTCGGAAACGGAAACACCGCCGCATAGACGTAGACGAATACCCTGATCCATTTCGGCGGAAGGCGCCCGACCCACCTCTGAAGGCGTCTGGCCTTCTCGGCATGCCGGGTCTCCTTCGCCAGGTCCCCGCTCTTGCGACCGACGTAGTAGAAGAAGGTGTCGCCGATGGTCAGCCCGACGGCACCGATGACGACCAGCAGCCACAGATCCAAGCCGCCGGCATGAAAGGCCGCCATCGTCGCGTAGAAGGACGCCGAGGTCAGCGCGGATACACCGCCGAAGATCGCGAAAAAGAACAACACCAGATAGCTGGTGACGATCCCCGTGCTGTCGACCAGTTCGGCCGGCCCCTGGACGAACACGAACGCGGTCACGGACACCATCAGCAACAGGGCCGCGCCGAGGCCGACGAGATTCAGAAGGGCCCGCGTCCATCTGTCCCGAAGCTTCGCCTGTTCGTGCATCTCGTCGTCGTGGTCATGATACGCGACACGAGCCCTTGCCTCGACGCCGATCGACCGACGAGGAACCATGGCTCCGTCGATGGGCGGCGGCCCCTTTTAGGACGTCGCGTGTTCGCCGGCCAGCTGGCGCAGACGCTGGACCATCGCAGCCAGGCCATTGCGACGAGTCAGACTCAGGTGTTGGTCGAGCTCGATGCGATTGAAAAAGGCCACCGCATCGAAGGCCAGGATCGCCGCGGCCGACTGCCCGGAAAAGAGCTGTTGCAGCAGTGCGATCAGACCCCGCACCAGCGCGGCATCGCTGTCGGCGAGAAACTCGATGGTATCACGTGACCCTGGCCTCACGCGCAGCGCCAAATGGACCTGGCTCTGGCATCCGGCGACGAAGTGTTCCGGCGTCTTGAGCTCTGGCGGCATCGGTGGCAACTGCTCGCCGAGCTCCAGCAGCTGCTGATAGCGCATCGGCCAGTCCGGGAGGATCTCGAACAATTCGGCGATCTGCTCGGCTGCCGCCTGCGGCGATTCGGCCACCGCGGCGGGATAGGCCAGCGGCTCAGCCGAGGTCGGGCACGCTCCGGCCGCCCGTTGTCGACTGACGCCATCCGGATCGGGGCCAGCGGGCGACCGGTCTCGCGCCCGCTCGAAGATCGCCGTCAGCGCCGTCGCCAAGCGATCGACTTCGTCGAATGTATTGTAGAGACCGAACGAGGCCCGCGCCGTGGATGCGACCCCGAGCCGGTCCATCAGGGGTTGGCAGCAATGGTGGCCGGTACGAACGCAGATCCCTTCCAGATCGAGTTGCACCCCCATGTCGAGCGTCGCGATCGGCGGGTCGACGGCGACCCACGAGATCACCGCGGCCTTGCGCCGCGCCTGCCCCTTGATGTCGAGCCCCCGGATCGCGGACAGCCGGTCGGTCGCATAGACCAGCAAGCGATCCTCGTGCGCTGCGATCGCTTCCAGCCCGATCTCCTCGATCCATTCGATCGCGGCGGAGAGACCCACGGCGCCGGCGATATGCGGGGTACCGGCCTCGAACCTGTTCGGCAGTCCCGCATAAGTGGTCTCGACGAAGGTCACCCGCTCGATCATGTCGCCACCACCTTGGTAGGGCGGCATCGCCTCCAACAGGGCCCGTTTCCCGTAGAGCACGCCGATGCCGGTCGGCCCGTACAGCTTGTGTCCGGAGAAGGCGTAGAAATCGGCATCGAGCGATTGCACATCGGTGTGCCCATGCGCGACCCATTGGGCACCATCGACCAAGACCACGGCACCGACCGCGTGGGCGGCGACCACCATCTCCGCGACCGGATTGATGGTGCCGAGCGCGTTCGAGACATGGTTGACGGCCACGATGCGGGTCCGCGGCGACAGCAGTCGATGATAGGCATCGAGCTGCAACTCGCCCTCATCGTTGATCGGGATGACCCGAATCCGGGCGCCGGTCCGCTGAGCGATCATCTGCCAGGGGACGATATTGGAATGGTGCTCGAGAACCGACAAGATGATCTCGTCACCCGGCGAGAGATTCGCCGCCCCCCAAGACGCAGCTACCAGATTGATGGACTCGGTGGTGCCGCGGGTGAAGATGCACTCGACGGGGTCCGCGGCATTCAGAAACCGAGCGACCCGTTCGCGCGCCTCCTCGTAGAGCCTGGTGGCCATCTGCGAGAGCTGATAAGCCCCGCGGTGGATGTTGGCGTGTTGGCCGCGATAGTAATCGGCCATCGCATCGATCACGGCCGTGGGCTTCTGGGTGCTAGCGGCGCTGTCCAGGTAGGCCAACGGCCGGCCGCGTACCCTTTGACCGAGGATCGGGAACTGGGCGCGGATCGCCGCCATATCGAGCAGCGCTGGATCCGCGAACGAAGGTACGGCTTCCGGTTTCATGGGGGGTGCGTGCGAACCTCGAACTGACGGCCGCATGGCTGGCGCGACCTCTCTGAGTTGCAGATTAGGCCGAGCTCACGCGACCTGCAAGCCAATCCGGGCATAACCCGGCGAACTCGATGGGAAACCCGAGGCCAGGCCACCCCGATCGCGCTTAGCGATCGGGGTGGCCGGCGATCGGCTAGAATCGGCCCTTGACGCGAACGCTGACTGGCTTCATTGCGGCTCGCGGCGACCGAAGTTCAGGACCTACACACGGAGAAACGACGCATGATCAAGCGGCTGGCCCTGATCGGGATCCTCGTTCTCGGGGCGCTGATCGGTTACCCCTACCTGAGCGGATTGACTGGCCTCGATGGAGGTGTGATCGAACCACCATCGACACGGTCCGAGTCCCCGTCGGCGCTGGTCGTGCAAGACGTGAAGGTCTACGATCTCGACGGGCGACTGGCCTTTCACGGGGATGTCGACCTGACCCCCGAGCTCGCCCGCATCGAGCGCGGCGAACCGGACCCGCATCGGAATGACGGATCGGTGTTTCAGAACCGCGAGCGGCTGTTGCCGATCCAGGAACGCGGCTATTATCGCGAGTATGTCGTGCGCACGCCGGGGATCCGTCATGCCGGTCCGCAGCGGCTCGTGATCGGTGCCGGCGGAGAGGTCTATTACACGGCCGATCACTATCGGAGCTTCACGAGGATTCGATGACCACGACCGACGAACTGGTCGAACAGATCCTGACCGCCGAGTCGGCGATCCTCACGGTGCCGCGCGAGTGGCTGGTCGCGGCTGTCGGCACGGCCCTGGAAGGTGCCGGGTATCGGGTCGTGCTCGTTGACCGCGCACCGGTCTTCGACAAGGACACGCTGTTGCACGCGCTCTATCAGGGGTGCGCATTTCCGGCCTACTTCGGCTTCAACTGGGATGCGCTAGCGGACATGCTGACCGCGAAACAGACCGACGACGACCGACCGATGATCCTCGTCTTTCAGCAGTTCGAGTCGTTGCGCCGCCGCGCGCCAGAGGTCGCCGAGACCTTCCTCGAGATCGTCGGCGAGGCCTGCGGCACCGCTGGCGGTGCCGTGAAACGCTTGATTTTACTCAACGGTGAGTGACCCCGAGCCGGTCACAACAGAACGCTGACGAGCTTCACCGCCGAGCGTTCGACGGCCTTGTTGACGATGGCACCAACCAAGGCCTTACCGAACAGTTGCCCGACCTGGCTCGAAGCATCGGCACCCCGAGCCATGACCCCGGCACAACCGGCGTCCTCGAGCACCGCGAGCAACTGACTGCGCGTCACCAGATCAGGGTCGTACTGCACGGTGATGCTGCCGGCGCGTGGATTCAGTCGCACATGGCTCACGCCGTCCATCGCCATCAACTGATCATGCGCCGTCTGCGCGGCGGCTGTCCGGCAGCGGAAGGAGTTCGATCGAACACGAAGACGCCCGGGGATGTGATGGATATAGTGACTCATGGGGACCTCTAGCGCACATCGAAGCCAGTTGGAAACGCGACTAGTTCCGATTCTAATTCGACTGAGCCCAGGGTGCAAACGTTTCTCAGTTGCGCGACCGGCCCGCGACTGTTATCGTCCCGGGCCTGCGGCAAGAACCGCCATCCGAGATCTAACCAACTGTTTCATGGGGTAAACAACGCGATGAAAGAAGCCGAGTGGCAGGTCTTCGAGCTCGACGACCTGGTCGCCAAGGTCGAACGCAACGGGGTCACCCTGAAGGAGTTTCTTCGGACCCCATCCCTCTCGTGCTCGATCTATCATCTACCGGCGGGCTCGAAGGACATGGCCAGCGCCCATGAGGAGGATGAGCTGTACCTGGTCCTCGATGGCCGCGCTCAGCTGCGGGTCGGAGAGACCGAACATCAGGTTCGGAAAGGCACCTTGATGTACGTCCACGCGGCCTGTAGCCACGCCTTCTTCGACATCACCGAAGATTTGACGGTGCTGGCCTTTTTCGGAGCACCGGCGCGCAATCTGAAGGCGCGCGGCTGACGCGTCGCCTCGATCAGGCTCCTCCTGCGTCCTGTCGGTGACGCCGGCAGCCGTTCGCACCTCTTCGGTCAAGGGCCGGCAAAACGTGCAGACAACGCAAGCACGAGACCGATCGCGAGCAGTACCGAGACGGCCGCCCGGCCATGGGCCCGCCAGCGCAGCCGCGACAGGATCTCGGATTCGTCGAACGTCGAGATGATAAAGGGCTGGCGACCGTCACCGGTGGCAGATACGCGCGACAGCGGCGGCTTGGCGCGGAGCCGGGACTCGGCGCGCGCGGCGAGGCGTTCGGCCTCCTCGCGCGCGCGTTCCCAGTCGGCAAGGTCGATCTCGCCATCGCCGTTGCGGTCGAACGCGGCAACGCGCGCCGGGTCGCGCTTCCAGCGCGCAAGCAGCCGGCGGACCAATTCCTGCTTCTCGGCGTCGCCGCGGCGCGGCGTCTCGAAGCGGCCGAGGACATACAGCGGCTCACCATCCATGATGCGCTCCTCGCGGAACCGGTAGCGCGATCGCACCTGGACCCACACCCGTTTGACCGGCTTCGGCGTCTGCCGCGAGCCGCCGTACCAGACATCGGCGGTGCGACACTTGAAGGTCCCACCGGCCGGCTCGACCAGGCACCGCCCAGTGCCATCGTCGAGCAGGAACGGGGCCGGATGCTCGCCGTGCTCGACGGTCACCCAACGTCGGTTGCGCCCCGCGCCCTGTTCTCTCTCGACACGATAGCGATACCAGACGCAAGGCAGTCGCGTCAGTGGCGCAACGGCCGACTCACGATGGCGCCGCGCCAGACCGATCAGCTCGACGTAACCCTGAGGTGCCGACCGGATGCGGGCCGTCGGCGTATCGGCCACGATGCGCAGGCGCCAGAAACTGGTCAGCGCCGAGCGCAACAGGAACGCGGCGAGACCGGCGGCGACCAGGGCGCCGATCCAGAACTCCTGGCTCTCCAGCGCCCGCAGTTCGGTCGCGATCGACGCAAACATCAGCCAAACAGCGCGCGCAGATCGACATCTTGCCGTTCGCTTGCGAACTCGAGCAGCTCCCGTGGACCGAAGGCGAACAGGCGCGCGACGAATAGATCCGGAAACTGCTCGATGCGGACATTGTTCCGGTTGACGCTCTCGTTGTAGAGCTCGCGCCGATCGGCGATCGTCTCCTCGAGGCCGGAGATGCGCGTGGACAGGTGCCGGAAGCTGTCGTTGGCCTTGAGATCCGGATAGCCCTCGGCCAGCGCGAACAGGCTGCCGAGGCCGGCACGCAATGCCCCCTCCGCGGCCCCGAGCCGTTTCGGATCACCCTCCGCGCTGGCCTCGAACACGGCCCCGCGGGCTCGTACGACGCGATCGAGCGTCTCCTGCTCGTAGTGCATGTACTGCTTGCAGACCTCAACCAGCTTCGGGAGCTCTTCATGGCGCTGTTTCAGCGCCACGTCGATATTCGCCCAGGCCTTGTCGATCCCGTGCTTCAGGCGCACCAGGTTGTTGTAGATCTGGACCGCGTACAGAACGGCAACGGCCAAGATGACCAGCGAGATGACGGCGACGACCATGGCAAGACTCCAACGCTAGCGATATTCGCAGCGCGATTCTAGCCGCATCGCGCGGGTCCGGGTTCGCACCCGTTCGCACATTCGGCTCGAACATGGATCGTGCCCGTCATTTGGGGCATGCCTTGGGCAACGATAGGGTCCTCTCTAATCGAAGAGGATCCGTAACCGTTCCAGTTCTGACTCGCTCCAGCCCTCAGGCTCGGTCAGAGCGAGCCAGGCGTCGATATAGTGGGTCGGGGCGAACTCATGACCGAAACCGCTGGGCGCGGTGCCGACCATCATGTCGGCCGCCAGCTGAAGCATGGTCACCACCGGGAACCAGCGCAGCTCGGGCGACACGTCGGGCGCACGGGGTTCGCGCATCCAGTCGGGTTCGCGCCACGCCGCGCCGGGGCTGAAGAAGGTGATCGGATCGCTGGGGTACTGGAGGAAGGCAATCCGGAAATTCCCCCACTCGGCCTGGCCCCGGTCGAGACCCAACTCCTGGTTCATGACGCGGACCACCGAGCCGCCGCGAAACTCGGGCAGCCAGGCCGGCGACCCAGGATCCCGCTCGGCCGTCATCCGCCTCCAGGTCGCATGGCGGAACGGCGGGCCGCTCCACAACACGCCATCGAAGGGATCATCGATGATGTCGTAGAGATCGAAGGACAGATCGGAATTCAGCGAACCCAGACTGAGGCCGCTGAGAAAGAGTCGCGGACGGCTATCCCGAGGTAGGGTGCGCCAGTATCCATAGATCTCCGCGAACAGTGCGCGCGCCATGTCGGCACCATAGGATGCCTGTGTAAGCAAGGCCAACGGGCTGTTGAGGTATGAGTACTGCGCGGCCACGGTGGCGATGTCACCGCGATGCAGATACTCGAGGGTATCCTGTCCGGCCGGGTCCACCCATCCAGTCCCGGTCGGCGTGACCAGCACCAGGATCGAGCGCTCGAACCCGCCCGCGCGTTTGAGTTCCTCGAGGGCCAACCGGGCGCGCTCCTCGGCATCACCGGCTGAATTCAGACCGACGTAGACCCGGATCGGCGCAGGCGCCGGCGCGCCGAGAAACTCGCTCAATTCGTCGGAGGTCGGACCGCCCGCCACGAACCGGCGCCCCTGGCGGCCCAGATCCCTCCAGTCGACCAGCGACGCAGCGCTACCGGTCTGCAGCGTCCCAACAGGCCGCGGCAGATCATCCTCGATCAACGCGTCCAGTTGTTGAAAGGACCGGTCGGCAAGCCGCAGCGCCGACGACACGAGCACACCGTCGATGACCGTCCAGAACAGCAGGATCGCTGCGGTGATGCCGGCCAGATGGGAAATACGGGCCGGCAGGAATCGGTGAAGCCATCGTGACAGGAGGCGAAATACCCAGCGAAACAGCCGCGCGAGGCCGATCAGCACGACAGCCACGAGGATGGCCACGAGACCGATCAGAAGCGGGTGCGCGCCGGGAGACGCCTCCATGCCCATCAGCGCGCGGAGTGAGTTCTGCCAATGCGAGGCCTGCCAGAGGAAACCCACCGTGATCACGAGACCGATCACGGCCGCGAACCCGTTGGCTATCGGCACCGCGCGCCCCCGGACCAAGGGCAGTTGCAGATACTTCCAGAGAAACACGGCGGCGACACCCAGACCATAGCCGGCTGCGAACGACAACCCGGAGAGGGCGCCCTGGACTAGGAAAGGGCGCGGCAGCAGCGACGGGGTCAGGGAAAAGGCGAAAAACATCGCGCCAACGACCAGGCCGACGATGCTCGGAGGCGCCCTCATTCCGAATGCCCCCCGGCGGCGAGGTCAGGACCACCCGCGCCGATATCTGCGACGACACCCTCATCCAAGTTAACCAAGGCATTCTCCTCTCGGGCTAAAGCCGTTATCAAGGTATCCATCGCACGTGTTGCATCGGTTCAAGGCAGACATCCGCCCACGAAACCGGCGTAGGGTACACTTCGGTCACGGCCAGTTCCACAGCCGCACCGCCGTCGCGGTTCGCGATAGGCAGGCCCTTGGCTTCTCGAGCAACCATTGCTTCCCTGGCCAACGACGGCGCGGCGCCCTGATGAGCCGCCGTGCAAGAGGTCCACTAGAACCCGCGCTATGCCGGAGGTAACGATGCCCGGACCGAGCCCCGACACGAAGCACCCGATGCCGGGTTTCCCGCAGGTCTGCTTCATCCGCAACACTGTGCGGAACCCTCGCATCATCGTCGGCGACTACACCTATTACGATGACCCGGAGAACTCCGAGGACTTCGAGCGCAACGTGCTCTACCATTTCCCGTTCACCGGCGACCGCCTGATCATCGGCAAATTCTGCGCGATCGCGCGCGGCGTGCGTTTCATCATGAACGGTGCCAATCACGCGCTGTCGGGTATCTCGACCTACCCCTTTTACATCTTCGGCAACGGCTGGGAGACGGCAGAGCCCGAACCGGCCGACCTTCCGTACAAGGGCGACACCATCATCGGCAACGATGTCTGGATCGGGTACGAGGCCTTGATCATGCCCGGGGTCCGGATCGGCAACGGCGCGATCGTCTCGGCACGCGCCGTGGTGGTGCGCGACGTACCCGCATACAGCATCGTCGGCGGCAACCCGGCTCAGCCCATTCGCCAGCGCTTCAGCGCCGAGACCATCGCGCGACTCGAGGCCATCGCCTGGTGGGACTGGCCGGTCGAGAAGATCACCGCCCATCTGGACAAGATCACGGGCGCCGATGTCGATGCCCTCGAGGCCGCTGCCGGGAACGCACACGGACGCTCCGATAGCGCTCGTTAGCATTCTGACAGGTCATCGACGGGACGCGCTCTGCCGGGCGAAGCTGACGGGCCTTGTGGCTCAACCGTGGTTCTTCCCTTCGGCGCCTCTCACGCCTTGTACACAACTGTCACCGCGGTGCCTTCGGCGACAACAGGGTAACCTCATCCTTGTTGACCCTACTTTTTCCTTTGTTGTCTATTGACGAGTCCTCTTCTAGGCTTGTAAGCACAACGAGTCCGCGAGGGATAGGTGGAGATGAACGAGCCGCGCTTGGCTGGTAAGCTGTTGCTGGCGCTGTCGCTGGGCATGCTGACGTCGGGCCTCGGCGGCTGCGTAACCTTGCCAGCGGACGGCGCCTCCCCGGTCGCCCGAAGCGCCAGCTCACCTCCCGACTCAGTGGAGGATTTCGTCCTGTGCGACTGCATGCTCCCAGGTCAGGTGCGCCAACTCGGCACCATGGTGACCTACCTCGGCCCGCGGCGGCTCGTGAAGACGACACCGAGGGATTGCGCGATCCGCGGCGGCGAATATGTGGTCTTCGATCGCGCCAATTACGCCTCGGCGCGGGATAGCCTGCTGCCGAAGGCTCAGCAGGGAAATGCCGTAGCCCAAACGCACCTTGGCGAGATCTATGAGAGAGGGTTGGGCCTACCGGCTCGGGATTATGAGCGCGCGGCGGAGTGGTACCGCAAAGCCGCCGAACAGGGACACGAGGCGGCTCAGATCCGACTGGGGGCGCTCTATGAACGTGGCTTAGGAGTCCCGCAAGACAGGCAGGCTGCGCTTGAATGGTATCGCCGCGCGTCCGGGTTGGATCAGGACGAGATCGTCTTTCGCTCGACATTGGAGGCGGAACGTGCCGCCTTTCGCCAGGAGGCCGCTAAGCGTCGCAGTCTGCAAGCGTCACTTCAGAGAGAGCTGACATCTACCGAACACCGCCTCCAGGCCCAGACGAGGGAAAAGGAGGTCCTCCAGCAAGAGATCCAGAACCTACGCCGCCAGCTCGAAGGTCAGGCACAGGCGCGCAGCCCTCCAGGGACAGGCGGCGGCGATGCCGCGGAGGGACTGCGGCGACAACTGGCCAGCCTCGAGCAGCAGTTGGCCGCGAAGGACCAGGCACTGGCCTCCGCCGAGGCGGCGTTGTCCGAGCAACAATCGGTGTTGACGAGCCAATTGCGGGAGGCGCAGAGCCGCGCCGATCAGCTCGCGCTCGAGATCGAGGCGACACAGCGGCAACTCGACGAGGCATCTCGGGAGCTTCAGCAGGCAAGAGGCCAGCTCGACGAAGCGTCATCGGAAGGCGGTCGACGGATCGCCGAACTCGAAAACCAGGTGGCCCGGCTGGAAAAGCTCCAAGCCAGCCGCAAGGAGCAAAGGGATGAGGTGCTTGGCCTCCTCGCCCAGCGGTAAGTCCTGCGCGCTTTTCGGCGCCGAATCCGGCCGGCCATGAGTGCGTCGCCACGGCGGACCCTTGCGGAGACATTGAAGGCATTCGTGGCCCATTGGGGCACACTTGTCGCCGTCAGCAGCTTTCTCGTGTATCTCTTCGGCTATCTCTCGCTGCGGTTTCACCTCACCACGCTCGGCATCGAAACCGACCTCAATCTCCTCGACGAGCGCTACCTCTTCGCCGGAGCCCGGTTTCTCGTCTACACCGTGTCCGCGATCCCGATTCTCGTCCTGCTGGCTTTGATCGCCGTCGGCCTCGCCGCGCCTCTGTTCCTGCTCGCTCGGATCATTTCGTCCTGGCTACCGGCGCCGGTCGGCCGCGAGCCAGCGCCGAGGGACGTCGCGGGGCTGCGCGCGCTGTGGCGACGTCCGGCAACACCAGTGCTGCTCGGCATCCTGTTGGCCACCGCGCTGATCCAATTGGTCATGCGGCAATGCTTCGTCATGAGCAACCTATTGGTTCGCGAGACCCTGCCGGGGCCAGACTGGCTGCAGGCATTGCTGTTGGCAGACAACGAAGCCGTGCGATCACTCTATATCGCAGCATTGCTCGCCGCGCTGATCGCCTGCTGGGGTCTCTTGATGGCGGCGCTCGGACGCGAGCCGATCGGTAAACCATGGATGCGTCCTCTGCAAGCGCTGCTTGCCCTCCTGATCGCGATCGCCGTGCTGCTTCTGCCCGTGAATCATGGCATCTTGATCGCCGGCAAAACGGTCCCCAAGGTCGTAGTACATGACTCCAACTATGGCTCGCTCGATCGATGCGCCGACACCTGGCTCATTTGGAATGGCAGCCGCCTGGCGGTGCTTTCCTGTCGCGAAGACGCAGGAGCTGCGTCCCGCTGGAGCCTACTGATGCTGGATCGCTCGATCGAGCAGCAGATGAGCATCGTACGGTTCGATCCGATCCTGACGCTTCGTTTCAGAGGTTGACGGCCCTGGGACGACGCAGCCTGCTGGTGCTCCTCTTTTGCCTAGGTCAAGCCGCCGCCGAAGAGGAGCCGCCATGGCGCGTTTTCGAGACGGGGGGACACACGGGAAAGATCCGCGACCTCGCATTCACGTCCGATGGCAAGCTGCTCGTATCGGGCGGCTACGACAAGACGGTCCGCATTTGGGACACGAAGACTGGCGAGACGACTCGTGTCCTTCGCGGCGAGATCGGCGATGGGCTTTCCGGCGCCATCTACGCGCTGGCCCTGTCGCCCGATGACGCGATCCTGGCTGTCGGCGGAAATCTACCGGGCCATGAGCCTGGTCAGCATCCGATCCGCCTGCACGATGTTCGCGATGGCGTCGTAACGCACCTGCTCGTCGGCCACGAAGATGTGGTCTTGGGTCTCGACTTCTCCCCGACGGGGACACATCTCGTATCTGCCGGCGCCGACGGGCAAGCGATTGTCTGGGACACTAGGGGGTTTTCGCTCCGCCATCGACTGACGGGACATGACGGACCCGTTCCGGCGGTGGCCGTCTCGCCCGACGGCGTGCGCGTCGCCTCAGCGGACACCGAAGGGCTGGTGCGTGTCTGGGATCTGGCATCGGGGGCGCTGACCCATCAGTTCGAGGGACACGACGGGGCCGTGCTGTCCCTGGCCTTCTCGCCTGACGGCCGCCTGCTCGCGTCCGGCGGAGAAGACGAGAGGGTGCGATTCTGGGAGACCGACGACTGGACGGCCGTGCTCGGCGAGGACGGCCGCGAGCCGATCATCGGCCGGCAAGAGAGCGACGTCACCAGCATCGCGTTCAGCCCCGACGGGCGGCTTGTGCTGACCGGCGCCGGGTACGGGGCCGGTGCCTATTCTTCGGTCTTCGAGGTCGCGACCGGGAAGCTGGTCTACCAAACCGGCTACGACAATCTTGTCTTGGCCGTGGCCATATCGCCGGACGGGCATACGGCCGCCATCGCGGGTGGCGATCGTGATGAGATCTTTCTCAGGGACCTGGGATCCGGAAACCTGAAAGCCAAGCTCTCGGGTCTCGCGCGCATGGTCTGGGCCGTCGGATTCGCCCGCAACGGCGACAGCATCGCCTATGGGCAAGAGTTCGATATCGACAGCCCCGACCACTATCTTGGGCCGCTGCAAAGGGCAATCAGCTTCCGCAGCAATGGCGAATATCACATCGAGCTCGGCGAGACGCTCCGCGCTGACGACGCCGACACCTACCTTCGCGCCAGAAGCCGGCACGGCAGCTACGAACTTCGGACGCGCGACGGCCCGTTCGGCTATCAAGGCGTGATGCAGGTCTATCGGGACGGCATCCTGATGTATGAAATCGAGCGCGACCAGACCAGCGGCTTTCGGCACCGCTCCTACAGCTTGACGCAGGATGGCGAGCACTTCATCAGTGGCGGCAGTAACGGCACCCTGGCGATGTTCGAGACGGCCACCGGTAACAAGTTGCGGGATCTGGTTGGTCATTCGGGGGATGTCTACGATGTGGCCGTGGCGCCGGACGATTCGACGCTCGTCACGGGGTCGGCCGACGGCACGATCCGTCTGTGGGATCTTGCCACGGGCAGGGAACTGGTGACCATCTTCGTCGCAGCGGACGACCAGTGGGCCGCTTGGACGACTACAGGCTACTACGCCTCGAGCCCGATTGGAGACCGTTACATTGGCTGGCACATCAACCGCGGACCAGCGCGCGCCGCCGACTTCTTCCGCGCCCAACAGTTTCAGCAAGAGCTCTATCGTCCCGACGTCGTCGGTAACATGCTTGAGATGCGCGACATCGAGGCCGCGCTCGGCCAAGCAAACCGACGCCGCGGCGGAACCCTGGCTGAACGAACCGACGGGCCACTGGAAAGCGTGGCCGCGATCGTGCCGCCGTTTCTGCATGTCGAGCCCTTTCGCCGCGATCGCTTCCGCGTCGAGGATGAGACCCTACCGGTTCGCATCGTGGCCAAGTCGTACCATTGGCCGATCACCGAGATCAGAGTGGAACTGAACGGAGGGCTCGTGTTGGCCCAGCCCTTCGCTACCGCCGACGCGCACGAGCCTCTCGACGGTGACGGTCTCGACGAGCAGGTCCTGGAGCTGGATCTGGATCTCGAGGAAGGACAGAACACACTGAAGGTGGTGGCCCTGAACGGCAAAGGGATCTCGGAGCCAGAAGTCCGTCAGGTGGTCCTCGAGCCGCGAACGCCGATCGAGGAGATCAAGCCCAACCTGGTCCTGCTGGCTATCGGCGTTGCGCGCTATCCGGCCGATGCCTTGCGCCTCGAGTTCGCGGCCAAAGACGCCGAAACCATCGCCGAGCTCTTCGCAAGCCAGGTGGGCGGCCTCTTCGGTGAGGTGCACGCAAAGGTCGTGCTCGACGCTGACGCGACACGCGACGGCATCATACGGGCCATCAACTGGCTGGAGCGCACGGGAACACAGAACGACGTGCGCATGTTGTTCATCTCTGGACATGGCGTGCTCGATCACCGTGGCGACTATTACTTTCTGCCAGTCGACCACTCGCCAGAGGACGAGGTGAACGTAAGGGGTGTCGGCGCGGCGCATCTCTATGAACCGCTGGTGCACATTCCGGGTAAGAAGCTGCTGATGGTCGACACCTGCCGTGCCGGGGCCATCTCCGGGACCCGTTACAAAGGCGCATTGGTCGACAAGACGCGCCTCGTGAAGGAGCTCAACGCCACCAATTCTGGGCTGGTCACTTTTACCGCCTCGACAAGCCGTCAGCTGTCCGTCGAGAAGGCGGAATGGGGGCTCGGCGCCTTCACCGAGGCGGTTCGCAGTGGGCTTTCAGGCAAGGCCGACGGCTACGGTGGGCCGAAAGACGGCGTGATCTACGTCCATGAGCTAGGCTCCTGGATCATCGAACAGGTACGTCAATTGACCGAGGGTCGCCAGCATGCCATCTTCGACTCCCCCGCCGACAGCCCGTCTTTTCCGCTCTTCGTCCTGCATTGAGTCCCGTGACCGCTGGAAGCGCCCTCCCCTGAGCCGCCGATACAGCTCGCCTGGGCAACGCCTCGCCCGCGGGGCCGTGTTCGGGCGAATCGGCTTGTTAACTCTGCTCCTCCTAGCGCCTGCTGCGGCAATATCGGACAGCGAGGCACGAGCGTCGCCATGGCTCTTACAAGTACTCGACTTCTTAGGGGTATCGGCCACCCCGAGCAACCTCAAAGGGGAGACCGAGCCAGGGGCTGGTGAACTGTGGGTGGCCGATCTCACGACAGGTGTGCGTCTCCGCTTCGCTCATGGGCCCTACCGCTCACCGATCTTCCTATCGAACGGCCAGGCCATCCTGGCCTTGAGCGGAAATAATCTAATCCAGATTCATCAGCTTGGCGCAGAGCCGACGCTCGTCGCCACGATTCCCGGTGTCGTCAAGCTTGTCGGTGCCCATCGCGAGGATCCCAACCAACTACTGGTGCTCATCACAGACGCGGACGGCGAAGCCATTAGACCCGCGGTCTTCGACCGTCAGGAGCGCCGCGTTGTCCGATCCCCACCACAGCAAGACCAGACCGAGCAACGCCTCGTCCCACACCTGCTCGGCGACGACCGCGAATACGGCGACAGGCGGCTCTCTGTCCGCGAGGAGCACGGCGAGGTCGAGGGGGTTTCCGTGACCTGGACCGATGTCTTCATCGAGACGGCAGGTGTTGGGGAAGCGCGCAACATCTCGCGATGCCGGCCGGCCTCGTGCCGACAACCGTCCCTCTCGCCCGATGGGGGCCGTGTCGTCTATGTCAAAGGCACCGGCGAGTGAGCGGAGACTGACCGCCGTCCGCGTGCGACCAGAGCGGTGGCCGCTTGCCGGCGCCGCGACCCGTGGCCGACCCGAGCGGCGGTTTGTTTCGCCGCTCCGCAGCGCCGCCTGGGCATGATCCCACCCAGTCGCGCTGCGCTGCGGGTCACGGGGGAAGGACTCCAACGGCACTCGAGACACCGCACTCGCCGCTCCATCTGGGCTGGCTGGCTATGCCTGAGCGCACTGATCTGGCTTTGCAGCTGCGCGACTCCGGCCGAGCGAATCGATGCCGCCGCGGCGGGTATGGACCTCGAGCGCGGTGTCCTGGATGGCTCGGGTTTCATGCATGTCACCTACCGGAACAGAGTGCCTATCGATCCCGCTGGTATTCTCCATGTCTATCTCGACGGCGACGGCTCGCCGTGGCTCAACCGCTACACCATTGCACCCGACCCGACCCCGCGCAAGCCGCTGGCCCTCGCCTTGATGGCACAGGATACCGATGCGAGCCTGTATCTTGGCCGACCTTGTTATCATGGCATGGCGACAGCGCCCAGATGCCATGCTGCCATCTGGACCAGCCGACGCTACGGACCCGAGGCGTTGGACAGCCTGGAGGCCGCGCTGCGACGCTATTTACAAGGCCTGACGCCGGTGCGCCTCGTCTTCATCGGGTACAGTGGCGGTGGCACGCTCGCGCTGCTCCTCGCAGAGCGGTTCCCTGAAACGGCAGGCGTCGTCACCGTCGCCGGAAATCTCGACCCGACCTCATGGACCACCTATCACGGTTACTCGCCGCTGATCGGCTCGCTGAACCCCAACACCCGGCCGCCATTGAATCAGGAAGTGTACCAACGACACTTCTTGGGGACGGACGATCGTCTTGTGCCGCCCTCGCTATCGGCTCCGGCCGCGGAGGCTGGCCGCTTGCGCGGCCGCGTCCTGATTGCCGGCTTCGACCACGTCTGTTGCTGGGTCGAGGCGTGGCCGAGGCTGCTCGCAAGCGTACGGGAAGGGCTTTGAACGGCGACCGCGCCAAGGCCTGACACGCCAAGTGCGGCTCGCATCTGGCCTAGGCGAACCGGTCGCACCCCGTCCTAGAATTCCAATCTCACGCCTGCCGAAATGGCGTGGAAGGTCACATCGTCGTAACCGAGCAAGGTGTTGTAAGCGACGAATGCCGATCGGCCTTGCGCGAATTGTGCCGACACGGCCACCGCAAGATCGAAGTAGTTGCGATCCGGCTCGTTGGTCACGACGAACAACGGCTGTTGATTGATATCATTGATGAAGGTCGCGCCGACCCTTTTCTGATCGTTCTCGAACTCATGGATCCATGACATGCGCAGTTGGGGCACGATCACGCCTGTTCGGTGGCTGATCGCATTGGCGATCTGCACCCCGAGGTTCGAGGTGAACGAGGTGTAGGTTTCCGAGTCGATCGCGAGCGCCATGCTACGCCCCGTGACGGTCGAGCCGACCATCCGCTCGCGAACCCGATCGATCTCGTTCTGTAAGTAGTTGAGACGCAGCGTAGGGGTGATGGACCAGGAGCCTTGCGACAGCGTGTAACCGGCCCCGAGGTGGAGGTTCCAAAGATGCCCGCGCGGCTCCGACTTGGCGATCTGGCTGGCCTCCTGACCACTGACCGTGTAGCGAACAAGGCGGTCGAGGTTGTAATCATGCTGGCCATAACCCGCGAGACCATCGACGAAAAAACCATTCGGTAGAAAATAGGTGCCGAAGGCCGTGATCGCCCAGCCGTTCCCCGTCATGTCGCCACGATCAGCGTCATAGTCGACATCCATATCATGATAGCGGACTGCTAAGCCACCAATCAGATTGTCGGAAAAACGATAATCCAGTCCACCAAGAACCGCCCAGCGGTCCAGGTCGTAGCCCGGCTGAAATGGGGTCGCATCTTCCTCGCCGGTGCCATAGTCGAATTGCAGAAAGCCGCCGAAGCGGCCAAACGCCAGATCGCCGCTAGCCCCTCCACCGGTCCATTGCACGGTGTGACCGTGAGCCGCTAAACGGTCACCCGACTGCCTGGAAGATCCTGTGCTTGCCAGGCGGAGGCGCTCGAGACGGCCCTGAATCATTGCCACACCCAAGCCGGCGGCCCGGCTCGCTCCCGAGTTCTGAGCATTGATCTGGTCGGCCGCGAGCGAGGCAAGAGCCTGCGACGTCTGACCCGCGCTGCTGTTGGAAACGATGAGATTGCAGTCACTCTGGAATGCCTGATTGCTTGGGCTGCCCAGACCATTGGCACCGCTCGCGCAGGTGGAAAAAAGTGCCGCACCGAGAACGGCCCCGTTCACGGTGGTTACCCCCAACGCAGTCTGATACGGCGGCGGCGGGGTCTGAGCCAGGGCCGGAAGGGCCGTGCCGACCACGACGGGGAGCACGAGCGCCAAAACGGCCACCATCCGATGAGCTGACGCGAGACAGCAATGGCGCGCCTTGGCCGTGCGGACCATTGGGGAGCGATCGAGCCTTCTCTTCACTGTCCGTTCTCCTGTCGTCAAGGCCACGAATAGGACGAGCCATCCGAGCCGGCGGGCTCGTCGTCCGGGGTGCTGGCGCCTTTTCCGTTGCTGGCGGATTCGCGTGCTGCGATAACACGACCCACCCCGATCGTTGGCAGCTCGAATTCCGCTCTTCGTGTCCCGAGAATGTGCTACCAGCACCTTGGGCCTTTTGATCTTATTGCTATTAGGATCGGAAGGCATCAAGGGTCGCTGCCATGATCATATTCGCATGCCGGTAATTTGCGAATGCTGCCCTTGGCCGAACTAAAGCGTCTTCAGGTACTCGACCAATGCGTCCTTCGACGCCTCATCCAGCGTGGTCCCGTAGGCATGCCCGCGATTACTGTTGCCACGCTCGGCGGTGTCGAAAAGCCAACCTTCGTGCCGAGGCATGCAGCCCCACTGCAATGATTCGCGATCCGCCGGCAACCCCGCATCCGCACCGGCGCAGCGGCGCGAGACGAAGCCGCCGTTCCAGCGATCGATCACATCGTAGCCGCTGTAGAAGACCCGAGGCCGCCGCTCTTCAGGCTCCAGCAGCGCGCGCAGGGTCGGCACGGAACCATTGTGCAGATAGGGTCCGCGCAGCCAGACGCCGTCCAGTTGCAGGGCGATGTAGCCGCGATCCTCCGGCTGCCCCATCGGCGTCCGGCCCAATTTGAAGCGATCCCGCACCAGGCGGTTCGCGGCATCGGCCGCCTCTTGCGACCAAGCTTCGGCGCGCTCGGGATCGGTCCCGATCTCGGCCAGCGGGATCACGGTACCGAGGCGGTTGTCGCGCCCAGCGGCATGGCAGCCCGCGCAGTGCTGCTCGAACAGGGTCTGGCCGGTCGCCGCGAGTTCCGCGTCGATGGGCAGGGGGTAGGCCGGTGCCGGCAGGGTCAGTAGCCAGTCTTCCAGCTCCTGTACCCGCTGGCGGAAGAACGGCGTGTTCTGGGCTTGCAAACCCAGCGCCGAATCGATGACCACGGCCCGAAACGACGTGGTCGCGCCGTCGAGATTCATCAACATCAGCCGCGAGGGTTCGATGTCCAAGGTGGACCAGTCGGCCGTCAGTGCATGATTGTCCTCGGGCCAGGTGCGGCCCGGTTGCACCCGGGCCTGTAAATTCCACAGCGAGGGGAAGCTGGTGTTGTCCACGCTGCCGTCCACCGGCATGTCCAGGAAATTGAACTTGGTCAGGTTCATCGGGGCATCGCGACCCGGTCCCCAACGCGGCAGATCGTCCGCCCAGGCAAAGTCACGGCCCTGTTCCTGCAAACGCTTGCGGGCAATCGGAATGTACAGGTACTTGTAGAGCTGACGGTCGACCCAGCTCAGCGGATACGAGAGATCGATCTGGGTCAGGATGGTCTCGGCGTTGAAGCGTGGATCGTTGGCCGCTCGGCTGAAGAATTCCAGCAGGGCCTGAATGTCCGCTGTATGGCTACCGCCGGCGGCCACGATGACCGGCGATTCCTGATCGTGGGTCCGGTATTGGGTGGCGTGACACAGAGCACAATTGAAACCAACGCGCTCGAAGCCCACGGTCTTGCGAGAGAATCCGACCGGCAACTCGGTGCCCTCGATCCAGGGCAGGCCGAACGCCGCGTAGCCGCCGGGGCCGGGCATCAAATCGTCGAAGATCCGCGGCAGCACCGCGACGATCCAATAGGGAATCCCACCTTCCGCCTCGCCGCCGATCGAGCCGTGCAGGAAGTTGGCTTCCGGATCCGTGGTGATCCAGGCCGGTTGCGGCACCTCGCGGACGAATTTGTACCAGCCATAGGCCGCGAGCGGCACCGCGAGGATGACCAAGAACGCGACCCCCCGCACCAGCCGTCCTTTCCAGTTGCGTTTCTTCGCTTGGCTGTTCATCGGCTTGCCCCCCGATCAGAAGGTCTTCAGGTACTCGATCAACGCCTCCTTGAGGTCCGGCGCGAGCAGGGTCCCATAGTCGTGGCCACCATTGCCGTTGCCGCGTTCGCGAGTGTCGTACCGCCAGCCCTGGCGTTCGGCGTCCGGTCCGAAACTGACGAAGCCGACATCCTGGTAGTCGTAGACGTCGTAGCCGATGTGGAACACCTCGGGCCGGTTCTCGGCCGGTTCGAGCAGGTCATACAGGGTCGGAACCGAGCCGTTGTGCAGATAGGGCGCGCGCAGCCACAGGCCGTCGAGCGGCAGGTTGGCGTAGCCGTAGGTCTTGCGGAAATGGCTGAAACGGGCCGGGTAGCAGCGTTCCAGGTCGCCGGGGCGGTCCCGGCAGTGCGCCTCGTCGGCCGGGAATCCGGCATAGAGCGAGTTCTGCGCGACGGCCAGCAGGCGAGTATAGGAATCCAGGCGTGCGCGGTCGGTGCCGATCTCGGCGATCGGCGTCACGGTTCCGACCAAACCGCCGTCGCCTTCGGTACGATAGGGCGGCTCGCGGTTGCCGTGGCAGGACCAGCAGTATTGCTGGTAGACGGGCTTGCCGCGCGCGGCCAGCTCTCGATCGATGAACGGCTCGGGAAAGTCCGGCGGCTGAGCCTTGTCCCAGAGCCAGGCCGCCACCCGCAGCACCTTGTCCTTGTCCAGGGTAGTCGGGGTGGCCCCGGTCCCGAAGGCCGCACTCAGGTTGCGCTCGTCGACACTGGTGTTGTTGCCGTCCCAGTGGAGTTGCATGCCCTGCTTCCAGCGCTGGTTCCAGACCGACGGCAGATCCGCATTCCCGACCAGCTCGCGTTCCGGCGCCTTCTCCATCGGGAACCCGAGCAAGGCCTTCGGCGGATTGAAGGTATCGACGCGACCCGGCCCCCAGGTGGTCATGTCCATGAACGCAAGGCGCGAGGTCAGGGTCAACAACTGCTCGCGCATCAACGCGATGCCGACATAGCGGAAGATCGCCCGGTCCAGCGCATCGAGCGGTTGCGGCTGGTAGCGGTCACCGGACAGCGTCAGTTCCTGCTGCAGCCGCGCGAGCTCCTCGATCTTCGGCAGCATCCGATCGGAGCGGAAGCGCCAATCAGTGGCGGCGCGGCCCAGAAAACCGGCCAGCGCACCGAGATCGAAGGTGTTGGCCGGCATGCCGAGCACGATCTCGGCCGGCTCGCCGGGCGCGGCACGCACGGTGCCCGTATGACAGACAGCGCAGTTGAAATAGACCCGGTCGATGCCCTGGACCCGGCGCATCGACATGCCGATCGGAAGCTCGAGCCGCGGATCGCGATCGGGCTCATAGATCATGCCAAAGGCGCGGTAACCCACCCCCGTTTGGCCGTCCGGCAGGTACTCCGGAAACAGCTCCGGCAGTGCCACCCACATCCAGTACGGGATACCGAACCCCAGTTGCTTTCCGAAGCCGCGCTCGCCGCCGGTGGAGCCGTACTTGAAATGGTCCTCGTCGAGCGCGTAGGTGACCGGTCGGTCGTCGGCCAACCTGATCGCGACATAGGCCCCGCCGATCAACAGCGTGGCGAGCGTAACGACCCCGACCGCCTTCGTGAAACCGGCGAGCCGGCCCTCCCCTTGATCGTCGGATTCCAGCGTGAAGCGGGCGATCCGACGCTTGCCCCAATAGACCACGCCCAGATACAAACCGGGGCTCACCAAGCGGATCTCGTCGCGGATCTTTCGCGCGAGGAACGACGTCTGCGAGTAATCGAGGATGACCGCCGGCCCGTCGGCGAACCAGCTGTCGCCCTCGGACACGGCCGCTCGAATCAGCCGCCAACCGAGCGGACCGACGCGGTTCTTCAGGTCGCCGGATTGCGGACGGAAGATCTTGCCCTTCCAGAACAGCACGCGAATCATGACTGACAGGAGACGGCCGAACCAGCTGCCGGCAAACAGGATCGCGGTGCCACGGGTCCGGCCCACCGGGATCGGCCCCGCAGGACTGCCGCGGAATAGCGTGTCGAGTTCGCTCCCGGACATCGATCGGAGGTCCTTCGCCAGCAGAATCATGACGGTGTCTCCGGGTGGAAATTGGCCTTGGCCAACGGAAACCTCACCGGCAGTGGGTCCATGGACAGACGGGACGCACGCACGCCGAACCCGATCTCGCCGAGTTGCCGCGCGAGCGCGGCCTTGCACACGAACAGAATCAAGGGCTGGCCAGGACAGCGGCGCGGACCGCGCAGGAACAGGAGGGACGCATCGGCGGCGGCATCGTGGTCAACGTTCAGCCAGCGTTCCGGCCGGAACGCATCGACCGAGTCGCCGAGAGCAGGGTCGCGATGGAGCAAGGGAAACCAATGGGCGATCTCGGTTTTGTCGTCGGCGCTGCGGTGGAAGGTTCTTGCGGCGGGCGGAAACAGGCGGCCAGCTTCCAGCAGACAGGCCTCGGTGTAGCGCAATGCGCTCAGGGTAGCCGCCTGATCGAGGGCACCGGCGCCCGCCAGTTCGTCCCGCACCCGCCGGTGGACCTCGGCACGGGCGGTGATCAAGGCCAGGGTGCGGGTCAGCAGATCGGTGCCCGAACCGGTGAAGGTGAACATCCAGTGCGGAATCTGCTGGATAAGCTCATCCTCGTCGGCCGGAGGTTGCTCTTGCAGCGCCAGATCCATCAGATCGCCGGGGTCCGCCGCAGCGCCCTGGCGAACACGGCCACGCAGATCCTCGTACAGGCGCTCGCGGACACGGCGATAGCGGAACCCCAGAAGCATGCGGCGGACGGGGCTTTGCACGGCCTCGAAGAGGGCCTGCACGTCGTCAAGGAGACCCTCCCGGGAGGCATCACCCGGCACGATGCCCAACATCGCCTTCCCCATCGCACGCCGTATGTCTTCGGGCGAGTGCACGGGCTGTGCGAAGGCGGCGCGAACGCGGTCCAGGAACCGCTGGGCCAGCGGATACCGATGATCGAAGTCGAGCACTCGTTCGTGGAAGGCCCGCAGCCGTGCCCAATCCTCGCCGTGCGCGATGGTCAGCGCCCGCGGCGCCAGAAACGACATGGCCTTGCGCTTCAGGCGGCCCGGCGGACAGGCACCGCTGGCGGGCGAGGCATCCAGAATCTGCCTGGAACGCTCGCCGTCAACGACCAGCGCGACCCGTCGCCCAGGTGTCCGGACGCTGATCGTGCCGTCCTCGACCGGCTGCAAGCCGGCCCAGCGGCACAGGACCCGGGCCGGATCGGCGTCGGATCGCCGTTGCACGCGATCGACCAACAGCATCGTCGCAAGACCAAAGAGCCCGGGCGCTCCAGCGCCCTGGTTCCGGTTCACGGCTGCGGCGCGAAGGCGGGATCGGTGGTCGCGTCGCGGCGCGGTCGCCACTCCAACGAATAATAGCGGCCCCGGTCACGCGCCCAGGGATCGAACACATTGACCACATCCCGCAGTTCGTCGTCCAATTCCGGCATGGTGCGCAGCAGGACCCGTTTCATCGGCGACACTTCCTGCGGGGCCGTTGTCGTTGACCCACGCGACGCCGTAATGGGTGTAAAACTCGGGGCGGAAGCTCGAGGTGAAGAAACGGTCGCTGAACAAGCGCCGCGAGGCATTGAGGATGAACACGGTAAACTGGGTTTCCGAGATCGCAAAGCCGTGCGGGCGGGTCGACTCGGCAAGCCAGCCGACCACCGTGTCCAGATCCTCGACGTTGTCGACCAGGGTCCCGTCGGGATGGCCGAGGCAGTCCGTGACCGGTTTGCCATTGAGGCGTTGGACGGCGGAGATCACCTTCGAATCGTCGCAGCGATGCTGACCATAGATCTCGCGCAGCTTCACGACGATCTGCGCTTGGCGCTCACGTTCGGGCGAATCGGCGGGCAGCCGGCGGTCGATAAAGTCATCGAAGCTCGTGAGACTCTGAAGGCCGTATTGGCGGCGGAACTCGTTGAAGCGGGGGATGCCGCGTTCCCGATCGCGGATCAGGTCCAAGGCCGCGACGTCAAGGAGCCGGGTCTCGCTGTCGAGCCGCGCCATCGGCAGATTCTGCAGGAAGCGCGGATGGTTCTGCAGCGTCAGCGCCCCGAGCCGCTGGCGGCCCATGCTCACCGCCCAGTCGGCCAGACCACGGTCGTGCATGGCCGGCGTCGCCGCACCGCGGAAGGTCGACATGACCGGAACCTGTTCGCGGATCGGATTCGGATCATCCCAGTGGCGGTATTCCAGCAGGTCCGGTACCAGCGGATGCAGGCGATAGACCGTGACGAATTCCTCGGGAAAATTGAACGGTGATCCGAAATGGTTGACGCCACCGTTGACGTGTTCTGGGTTGCGCAGATCCCAGATATCCTCGCCCGAGGGGCGGATCTTCAGGAGACCAGGGCTGTCGGCGTAGCGACGGCTGCCTAGGCCGAAGATCCCTGAACCGGAGGCGAACACCGACCACCAACTCGTGCGATCCACATCTCGAACCGAGGTACCCAACCGATCCACCACCACCTTCTCGAGGATCTGCGACACCCGGTCGCGGTCGCGGAACAGGCCGTGCCAATTGGAGTTCATCGCGAGGTGGAGGACCTCGTCATAGAGCAGCTGCGTGGTCCACTCGGTGGTGTGGATCTTCGCGATCGTGGCTGCCACGACCAGCCGTGCGACCTCATACAGTTCGTCGGGGGTCACGTCCTGGTAGGCGATGACTCGATCCGGCTCGGCCGGGTTGCGCAGGCCGGAATCGATATCCGGGTTGCGCTCGGCGTGGCGGCGGAATTCCTCGACGAAGATGTTGTGCTCCCGCGCGAACAGGTTGTGCAAAAAGCTCATCCCCACCGACCAATTGTCGGGGAAAGCGACAGCCTCCTGCCCTTGCCAGTCGCGATGGATCGGATCGTCGGCTTCGAACACCGGCAAATAGCCCTGGCGTTCACCGGGTCCAGCCGCCTCTCGCCCGGCGGCATCGTCACGCGGGACCATCAGCAGCTTCGCCGCGTCGTCGGGGTCACGCTTGACACGCTGCAGCGAGACATCGCTGTAGCCATACATCTGTGAGGCGTCCCACCAGGCCGTCGTGGTGTTGCGCGTCGTACGGTGGGCCCGCGCCAACCGCTCCTGCCCGTTCGCGGTGAACACAGGGGCCGGCTCGGTATCCTGGTACAAGGCGCGGTCGACCCGGTCTCCCGGCCGGCAACCCAGCGCGGCGATCTCGGCCTCGGTCAGCGGCCGTTCGACGCCGTCCTCGAGCCGGTTGCGGCAACCGACTTCCATGAATGTCGGGCTGTTCCGCCCTTCGTCCAGATGCGAGAACCAGTCGTGCGTCATGAACTGGATCCAGAAGGCGGCGATGACGTTGAAAAACGGCGCCTGGATGTAGTCGCAGTGGGCCCGGTCATCGCCGGTCCCAAGGCCGTCATTGCAGCGCTCCGGATCGGATTGTTCACGCGTGAAGAGCTCGCGGCTGATCAGCTGCGGATCGGGCCGCAGCACGCCCAGCCGGTCGCCGTGGCGGTTGCGGACGAGTTCGGACGGACTGAGCTCGGGAAAAGTTTCCTCGAACTGAACGTTGCGAGCGAACAGCGTGCCCGTCGACCCCATCAGCGGATTGCGGATGTCGTTGCAGACGCCGCTGACGGTGCGATGGCGAATCAGTTCACCGCTGCAGAGCTGATCGCCGCTGCCGCCCACGTCCCGATAGTGCGGGTGATCGGGTGGCAGCCGCATGGCCGCCCACTGAGTAACCGCCCGGCCCTCCACGCCATCCCGGCCCCGCAGGTAATCCGGGTATGTGTAGTTGTCGAACAGATTGAATTTGATCAACTCGATGCGTTGGTACTCGAGATCGAGCAGCGCCCCGTCGATGCCACGCTGGTTGCGCGAGAAGCGATCGAAGCGCTCCCCGGGCAGCAGACGAAAGCCCGATAGCGTGCTTTCGTCACCCGTGCCCCAATAAGTGGACCAATCGACCCAGGGCGTGTCCCGGTGAGCCAGCGCGTTCGAACCGCCGCGACAGCGCGCCGTGAACTCCTGGACCTTGCCGAGAAACCGATCCGCGGGCTCCTGCGCGACCGGCCGGAAGCCGGCGCGCCCGAGTTGGTAGCAGGCGGTGAGGGACAGCGCTTCCTCGCGCAAGTCCGGCCAAGCGGCCAGCAAAACGACGGGGATACCGAGAACTGCCACCACACCGATCAGGACGGCGCGGAGGAACGACCGTTTCGCTGCCATCTTCGAGCCCTCCTTTCTGGGGCCAAGGGGCGCAACGTGCCAGAGGCACTGCGCCTTATCCGATGGAAATCAAACCCGACCGCTTCACGAGGTTCAAAAGAAAGCTAGTCGGCGTTTGACCATTGGTCAACCTCAGGGATCATGCGTTAAAGGCGCGAATTCGCGGCCCCGGGTGCCGACGTTGGCGCCGCTAACCCGATCCAACGGGGCGCGTCGCAAAGAAGCGAGCAGAAAAGGGGGTATCGGTGTCGCACGAGGCACTCGCCGCCCACCGCCACTGGATCGGCGAAGAGGTGCGCTGGCGAGTAGCCATCAGGTGACGGCGCCCGAGAAGTGAGGCTCGGAATGAAAAGGAGGTCGGGGTCCGGTGGAATCGCTCCCATGGCTCACGGGGCCGCGAGGATCATTACGCGATTACCCTGCGCCGCTGGGCTTGACGATGACCACCGGACCTTCGCAGACTGCGAATCGGCCGCTTCGACCCATCGATCCCAGAGCAGCAGGAGGCGAACCATGACGACGACCATGCGCGACATCCTGAACCCCGGTTCGAACGAACCGGATGCCGAGTTCCCGAATGCCCCGAGCGACTGGACTCGGGCGACCGCCGAGGCCACCGCGGGGAACGAGGGTCTCGCCCTCGGCGCCGACCATTGGGCGACGATCCAGGCCTTGCAGAGCTATTTCGCGCGCAACGAACGACCGAACATGCGCGAGTTACAGGACGCGCTGGAGGAGCGCTTCCACGCCAGCGGTGGGCTCAGATATCTCTACGCACTCTTCCCCGGGGGACCCATCGCGCAGGGCTGTCGGCTGGCCGGCATCGAACCACCGGCCGGGGCCGTCGACAAATCCTTCGGCAGCGTCCGCTAAGCGTCAGTCGTAGCACGTGTCTTTCCAGCGGCGCAACGCGGCGAAGACCTCGGCCTGAGTCTGAAGGCGCATCCCAGCGAAGCGCTCGGCCGCCGCGACCACGACCGGCTCACCGGTGCGCAGAAACGGGTTGGTCGCCAGCTCGAGCGCGAGCGACGAGGGGACGGTCGGCTCGTGCCGGGCACGCTGGGACTCCACCTCGCGCTGACGCTCCTGCCGAGCGGCATTGTTCGGCTCGACCCACGCGGCGAACCCCAGGTTCGCCAGCGTGTATTCGTGAGCGCAATAGCAGAGGGTGTCCGGCGGCAAAGCCGCGAGGCGTGCGAGCGATCGCGCCAACTGCTCGACGGTGCCGTCGAACACGCGACCGCAACCGGCGGCGAACAGGGTGTCGCCGCAGAACAGGGTGCGCCCGCCCAGGAAGGCGATGTGCGTGGCCGTATGGCCCGGCACCTCGAGGACCCGAAAGGCCTCCGCGTGGCCGGGGACCCGGACCTCGTCGCCCTCGGACACCGGCCGATTCAGGCCCGGTATGCGCCGATCCTGCGGGCCAAACACCAACGCATCCGGGAAGGCCGCGAGCAGGTCCAGGACGCCGCCGGTATGGTCTGGATGGTGATGGGTGATCAGGATCGCCGCGAGCGCCAGATCCTCGTCCGCGAGCGCCGCCACGACCGGATCGGCATCCCCGGGATCGACCAGGGTCGCGAGCCTGCGCCCAGGATCCCGCAGCAGCCAGATGTAGTTGTCGTCGAAGGCCGGGATCGGTGAGATCCTGGCCCTCGCCTCGTCAATCTCGCCCGTCATCGCGCCATCCCATCGCCCATGGACTGGTCAGCCAGCGGATGCCAAGGGTTCGGTCATGGGCCCCGAATAGACCGCCCGTACCGCCGCGAGGATGCCGGCCGAGTCCAGGCCGCACTCGGCCCGTTGCTCGGCCTGGCTTGCGTGATCGATATAGCGGTCCGGCAGGCCGAGATGCAGGAGGCGCGTCGCGGATCCGTGCGCGGCGAGCAGTTCGCCGACGGCCGCGCCGGCGCCACCAGCGATGGTGTTCTCCTCGAGCGTCACCAGCAATTCGTGAGTCGCTGCCAATTCTAGGATCAGTTCCTCGTCGAGCGGCTTGACGAAGCGCATATCGATGACCGTGGCCCCAAGCTCGTCGCCCGCCGCGCAGGCCGCCGGGACCAAGCTGCCGAAGGCGAGCAGCGCGATGTCTCGACCCTCGCGGCGCCGGCGCGCGCGACCGATCGGGACCGTGCCAGCCTGCCGATCGACGGCCACCCCGGCCCCGACGCCGCGCGGGTAACGCACCAGGGCCGGGCCGGGATATTCGAAGGCGGTCTGCAACAGCCGATGACACTCGTCCTCGTCGCCCGGCGCCATGATCACGAGCCCTGGTATCGGCCGACAGAAACTGAGGTCGAAACTCCCGGCATGGGTCGGGCCGTCCTCGCCGACCTGACCGGCGCGATCGACGGCGAAGGTCACATCCAGACCTTGCAGGCACACGTCATGGATCAACTGGTCATAGGCGCGCTGCAGGAAACTCGAATAGATCGCGACGACCGGCTTGAGCCCCTCGCAGGCCATTCCAGCCGCCAAGGTCACCGCATGCTGCTCGGCGATGCCGACATCGAAGAACCGGCTCGGATGGCGACGGGCGAACTCGGTCATGCCCGAGCCTTCGCACATCGCCGGCGTGATCGCGATCAGGCGTTCGTCACGCGCCGCGGCCGCACACAACCAGTCGCCGAAGATCTGCGTGTAAGTCGGCCCGGCGCCGCTGGCCCGGGGCCGCCCGGTCTTGCGGTCGAACGGCGCGACACCGTGGTAGGTGACCGGCTGCCCCTCGGCCGGCTCGTAGCCCTTGCCCTTTTGGGTCACGACATGGAGCAGGCGTGGGCCGGGCATCGTGCGCATGTTGCGCAAGGTGGCGATCAAGGCCCCGATGTCGTGACCGTCGATCGGCCCGATGTAGTTGAAGCCCAACTCCTCGAACAGGGTGCTGGGCATCACCATGCCTTTCATGTGCTCTTCCCAGCGCCCGACCAGCTCGCGGATCTGCGGAAGCCCGCGCAATGCCGTCTTGCTGCCCTCGCGCACACTCGTGTAGAGCTTGCCGGACAACAGCCGCGCGAGGTGCTTGCTGATGGCCCCGACCGGCGGCGAGATCGACATCTCGTTGTCGTTCAGCACCACCAACAGGTCGACATCGAGCGCGCCGGCGTGGTTCAGCGCCTCGAACGCCAGGCCCGCACCCAGCGCGCCATCGCCGATCACCGCCACGACTTGGCGCCGTTCGCCCTTCCGCGCCGCCGCCAACGCCATGCCCATCGCCGCGCTGATCGAGGTGCTGGAGTGACCGACACCGAGCATGTCATACGGGCTCTCGCAGCGCTTCGGGAAACCGGATATCCCTCCCTTCTGCCGCAAGCTCAGCATCTGCTGCCGTCGCCCGGTCAGGATCTTGTGGGGATAGGCCTGGTGGCCGACATCCCATACCAGCCGGTCATCGGGTGTATTGAACACGTAATGCAGCGCGATCGTCAGTTCCACGACGCCGAGCCCGGCGGCGAAATGGCCGCCGGTGCGCGACACGCATTCGATCAGGAAGGCCCGCAATTCGTGGGCCAGCGCCGGGAGGTCATCCTCCGACATAAGGCGCAGGTCCGCCGGCAGATCCACGGCACTGAGCAGCGGGAAACGCAACGGAGCGAGCAAGGCGTCAGGATTCGGCTGGTCTGGCATGCCTGGTCATCACGTCATTGGCTGGAACAATCGCGTAGTCTAACGTGAAATGCGATTTCGTAGGGTACGGGGAGACACGAGCCACACGGATGGCCGTGCGCCGGTCGAGCCGACCGCGGGTTCCGGCGGCGATCCCGATCCACTCAGAATCGAATGCCGAGCGGGTGCGTGACCGGGGCATTCAGGCTGCCCACTAGCAGAAGACTGCCGACCGCCATGATCGCGAGTCCACCGGCCAACGCGACCACCTGCCCTGCCCTCTGCCAGCCCGGCCGCGATGCTCCGGTAGCCCACATCGCCAGTTGCCGGGTCTGAACCGCGAGGACCGCGAGGGTCGCCACCGTGATGGCCGTGCCGACCGACATCGCCATGACGGCGACCAGACCGGCGATCCACAACCCCATCAGTTGTGCGACTACCAACACCAAGATGGCTCCGGTACAAGGACGCACCCCGACCGCGGCGATCACGCCGACGACCGGCACAGCCCCCGCGTTCGCGGCGTTCCACTTGGCCGAGGCGATATCCGACGAGGAGGCCTTGCGTTCGGGGCCACCCGCGCCCGCGCGTTCGCAGACCGACGGATCCGACCGGCGGCCAGGCATTGGCTGCCCAGGTTGGCCCCTGGACGCCGCGATGGCGCGCAGTGCTCGGAACGTCAGCCAGGCACCGAGCAGGATCACCAACGTGAAGCTGAATTGCTCCAACAGCGACGCCTGGCTCAGGGCCTCGCGGGTCGCACGCCCAGCAAGGAACAGGACGACCGAGACGATGAGAATCGCGCTCAGTCCTTGCAGCAATGCCGCCGCGAATGACAAGGCGACACCGCGACGAACCGGGACGCGTTGGGTCAGCAGGTAGGTCGTGATGACCGCCTTGCCGTGCCCTGGACCGACCGCATGGAAGATCCCGTAGAGAAAACTCACGAGCACCAGGGCCGCGGCACTCCACAGCGACGGAGTCTCCCGCAGGTCTTGCAGACCCTCGGCCAACTGCCGATGCAACGCCCGCTGCTGCGCCAGCGTCCAGGCCACCGCCCTGTCCCACGGCGTCGCGGGCTCGGTTTCCACAACCTGCGGCCAGTCGGTCTCGGACGTCTCCCGGGCCGCACCGGATAGCAGCGACGCGTCGCCGGACAGGGGCCAGGATAGGAACAACAGCCCGAGCAGAAGAAACCGGTTCAGTGCGGACACCGGACCTCCATCCATTCGGCAAAATACCGACCCAAGGTCGGATCGGCGCGCTGATCGACGGCCATCGCGGCCGCACGTGCGACGATCGCCGGATCGGGCCGCGGCGGTATCCGTCGCGACTCGCAACCCTCCGCGCCATCGACGAAACGCAGCGCATCCTGCTCGGCATGCAGGATCTCGATGAAATAGGTCGGGTCGTACACGGTATAACGGATCTTATTCGCCCGTGCATCGAGCGGCTCGTCGAGCCTCAGCTCGAAACGAAAATCGAGGCGCCCACCGACTCGTTCCAGGCGCGGATCGAACGCCTGAAAGGCGGCGATCGCGCGCCCTTCCGCCTCGATCTCGGTGAAGTAACGGTATTCGGTCAGATTGCCCAGGATCGTCCGGGCGATCCAATCAAGCTTCTCGTCGAGGGACTCGCCGCGCGCCTCGGGCGCCATGTCCTCGATCAACAGCACACTGTAGATCGGATCCATCAGCCAGGATTGGTGCAGCGCGGTGATCCGCCCCCGGTCGTCGGTAGCCAAGGCCACGCGCAGATCGATCCACGAATGCGGGTGCGCATGACAGACGGCCGACAGCACCAGGATCAGGCCGCTGGTCAAGCCGCGGCAGAGCAAGTGTCGCATGCACGAAAGACTCGAATTGTTTCGGAAGAACTCCAACGACATGATCCGGTGCGGAACCATTGGTTCAACCCGACGGCGCCATGGCCGCCGGCTTGGCCCACTCGCTTGATCTCTGTCAAGACCAGATGCCACAACGGTCAGGGCGGGGCTGTCCTAACCGATTCCTCGCCGATTTCCCGGGCCGACGCTCAGGCCGCGCGTGGGCGCACATCCCGCTCGATGGTTGCTCCGAGATCGCGCTCGGCGATTTTCAGGTCGTAACTTGTCTGGAGGTTCAGCCAGGATTGCGCGTCACCGCCGAAGTAGCGCGCAAGGCGCAAGGCGGTATCCGGCGTCACCGCGCGCCGTTCCTTCACGATCTCGTGTAGGCGTGTCGCCGGCACACGCAGTGCTTGGGCGAGTGCATTGACGCTCATGCCGAGCGGCGCCAGGAAGTCCTCCCTCAGGATCTCACCGGGATGGACCGGGCGCATGCCGTTGAAGGGTTTCATGGGTTAACCTCTCAGTGGTAGTCAACGATCTCCACATCGTAGGCGTCGCCCTCGCGCCAGACGAAGCAGAGCCGCCATTGAGCGTTGATCCGAATGCTGTAGCTGCCCGTTCGGTCCCGGCTCAGGGCCTCCAACCGGTTGCCGGGGGGGCTGCGCAGAAAGTCCAGGGTGGACGCGTTGTCGAGCTGCGCCAGTTTTCGCTCGGCGACGGCCTGAAAGGCGCGAAACCGCGCCGGGCAACGGCCACCAAAGAGCCTCTCGGTTTCTTTGCACCGGAACGAGCGGATCATGCCGCCGACGATATTACGCCTGGCGTAATGAGTCAAACGCATAAGTCGATGTATCGCTGTCGAAACCGGGGGCAATCCCTGGATCTCGTCGTGGGGTGGGCGAGCCTGACGGGCTTTTGGGCCTGAGGATCGGGGATCGGAAACCCAACCGTCCTTGGGAGTCGCGAAGCCCAGGGGGCTTGACCGCAGCGGGGCTCAAAGATCGGAAAACAGGAGTCGCGGGACCAACTAGCCGCCGCCTGCATATTCGTGGTACGTCCCGTATTTCCGCGCAGCGGCACCGCCACGAAGGGTCGCCCTAGAAGGGACCTGAACAAGGCCTACGGGCTCGCCCGATAGCGCTCGAGTACGGTCACCCCGGCCAGGTCGGCCAGCGATCGCGCCTCGGACAGGACCAGATCGCGAAAGGCCCGGGCCGCCGGCGAGAGGCGTTTGCCACGCCGGTAAACCAGGTACCAGTGGCGCGACAGCGGAAAGCCCTCGACATCGAGCACGACCAGCCGCTTCGTCTCCAATTCGAGTTCAATCGTGTGCGCCGAGACCACGCTCAGACCCAACCCGGAGCGCACCGCTTGCTTGATCGCCTCGTTGCGCGTCATCTGCATGCCGGCCCTTAAGGCCAGGCCCTGTTCTTCGAAATAGCGTTCCAGGGCCTTGCGCGTCCCGGACCCAGGCTCGCGCATCAGAAAGACCTGATCGGCGAGCGCCACCGACGGGACGCGGTCGAGCCTGGCGAGCGGGTGGTCCGGCGGGGCAACGACCACGAGCGGGTTGTCGAGGAAGACTTCGGATTCCAGGTCGACCCCGTCCGGCGGCTGGCCCATCAAGACTAGGTCGACGTTGTTGGCCTCGAGTAGCCGAACCAGCTGCTCCCGGTTCGTGATATCGAGTTCCAACGCGATGCCGGGGTAGCGACGCTGAAACAGCGCCAGCAGTCGCGGCGCGAAATACTTGACCGTGCTCGCCACCGCCACAGACAGCCGCCCGTGATCCAGCCCCTTGACCGCAGCGATGACCTCCTCGAGGTCCTTCAGCGACTGGTTGATGCTGCGACTGTAGTGATACAGCTCGTGACCGGCCTCGGTCAGCGCGACCGTCCTGCCGAGGCGCTCGAACAGCGGCATCCCGACCTCCTCTTCGAGCTGCCGCACCTGCATCGAGACGGCTGGTTGACTCAGGTGGAGCTCCTCGGCCGCGCGCGTGTAGCTGAGCCGCCGCGCCACGGTCTCGAAGATCCGCAACTGCCGCAATGAGAGGTTCATCGCTGAGGGTCCCAGCCGGCTGACGTGCCGTACCCGAGCGATTGGCCGCTGCGATGCCCGAGCCCCAAGCGGCGCCCGCCCCGACCGAGCGTCCTGTGGATCAGGCAACGGACCGGCATCAGCGGAATCTGGGGTATTACCATGACTGGCATAAGTGATTGCTTATCGCCTTGATTAGAAATACTGAATAGAAATTATAGCTTGGCCGCCTATAATGCACCGAGGTTACGCAGCGACCAATCCGCTGGGTGTAACCCAACGCCCGAGCCACCCGATGTCGGCTCGGCCCGATTCAGCGAACGGGCGATGCGGCGCATAACCAAACGAAAGGCGGGGTGTCGCCACCGCCTGGCACCAGCCCTTCATCACCCTACAGGAACAGAGGACATTGGCCATGGCTAAGACCTACAGCGCGGGCGTCAAAGAGTACCGCGAAACCTACTGGATGCCGGAATACACCCCGCTCGATACCGACCTGCTCGCCTGCTTCAAGATCACGCCGCAGCCGGGCGTGCCGCGCGAGGAAGCCGCCGCCGCCGTTGCCGCTGAGTCCTCGACCGGGACCTGGACCACGGTTTGGACCGATCTGCTGACCGACCTCGACCACTACAAGGGCCGCGCCTACGCGATCGAAGATGTCCCGGGCAACGACGACGCCTTCTATGCCTTCATTGCCTACCCGATCGACCTGTTCGAAGAAGGCTCGGTCGTCAACGTCTTCACGTCGCTGGTCGGTAACGTCTTCGGCTTCAAGGCGGTGCGCGCGCTGCGTCTCGAGGACGTGCGCTTCCCGATCGCTTACGTCATGACCTGCAACGGCCCGCCGCACGGCATCCAGGTCGAGCGCGACGTCATGAACAAGTACGGCCGTCCGCTGCTCGGCTGCACGATCAAGCCGAAACTGGGTCTGTCGGCGAAGAACTACGGCCGCGCCGTCTACGAGTGCCTACGCGGCGGTCTCGACTTCACGAAGGACGACGAGAACGTCAACTCCCAGCCCTTCATGCGCTGGCGCCAACGCTTCGACTTCGTCATGGACGCGATCGACAAGGCCGAGCGCGAGACCGGCGAGCGCAAGGGTCACTATCTGAACGTCACCGCCCCGACCCCGGACGAGATGTTCAAGCGCGCCGAATACGCCAAGGAGATCGGCGCCCCGATCATCATGCACGACTACATCACCGGCGGCTTTTGCGCGAACACGGGCCTCGCCCAGTGGTGCCGCGACAACGGCGTGCTGCTGCACATCCACCGCGCGATGCATGCGGTGCTCGATCGCAACCCGAACCACGGCATCCACTTCCGCGTGCTGACCAAGGTCCTGCGCCTGTCCGGCGGCGACCATCTGCATACCGGCACGGTCGTCGGCAAGCTCGAGGGCGATCGCGAATCGACACTCGGCTGGATCGACCTGTTGCGCGAATCCTACATCAAGGAAGACCGCTCGCGCGGCATCTTCTTCGATCAGGACTGGGGCGCGATGCCCGGCGCCTTCGCCGTCGCCTCGGGCGGTATCCACGTCTGGCACATGCCGGCACTCTTGGCCATCTTCGGCGATGACGCCGTGTTCCAATTCGGTGGCGGCACGCTTGGCCACCCGTGGGGCAACGCGGCCGGCGCCGCGGCCAACCGTGTCGCGCTCGAGGCCTGCGTCGAGGCCCGCAACCAGGGCGTCGCGATCGAGAAGGAAGGCAAGGAGGTGCTGACCAACGCCGCCAAGGACAGCCCCGAACTGAAGGCCGCGATGGAGACCTGGAAAGAGATCAAGTTCGAGTTCGACGTCGTCGACAAGCTCGACGTGGCGCACAAGTAGGCCCCCAACTGGCCAGGCCGTCGTCGCACGACGCGCGGCCCAACGCACGACGACGCCGGGCGCCACAGGCGAACGCAATCAGTCCTGGGCGCGCGCAACCGAACCCACCGAAACCGGAGTAATGACACATGAGCGAGATGCAGGACTACCAATCCAGCCTCGAGGATCCGAACAGCCGCAAGTTCGAGACCTTCTCCTACCTGCCGGCGATGGATGCCGCGCGCATCCGCAAGCAGGTCGAATACATCGTCAGCAAGGGCTGGAACCCGGCCATCGAACACACCGAGCCGGAGAACGCCTTCGACCATTATTGGTACATGTGGAAGCTGCCGATGTTCGGCGAGACCGACGTCGACCGGATCCTCGCCGAGGCCGAATCCTGCCACAAGGCGCATCCGAACAATCATGTGCGGCTCGTCGGCTATGACAACTACGCCCAATCGAAGGGCGCCGAGATGGTCGTCTTCCGCGGCAAGCCGGTATGACGAGAACCTGCACCGACTGACTGAGTCATCGGAACCGGGAGGCCGCGGGTGAGCCATCGCCCGCGGCCGCCCGGCCACATCGAGATCTTCCCACGACCCGGTCGGCGCCATCGCGCCGCACGGCTGCCAATCCTCCCTCGTCGGTCCGGGCGACGGCCATACCCGAGAACCCATCGCGATTGTCAGATATTTCTGACATCCCCGCTCATCGATTTCTCATAGCAGATCGGTCACCACTCACTACAATTCCGACTAGAAGGATCGGCTTTGTGCCGCGCCTTGGGTGCAAGCGTGCTGGCCATCTCTTACGAGGATCCGAACCATGAAAAGATCGGTCGAGGTCGCTGTGATCGGCGCGGGGCATGCTGGACTCAACGCTGTCAAGGAGATTCGCCAGGCTACCGACGATTGGGTTCTGATCAATGGCGGCCCGCTGGGCACGACGTGCGCCCGTATCGGCTGCATGCCGTCGAAGGTGGCAATCCATCTCGCCGACAGTTTCAAGGCCCGGGATCGTCTCGATCGTTACGGCATCGCCGGCGGGGACACCTTGGCGCTAGACCCCTCCAAGGCGCTCGAGCATATCCGTGACCTGCGCGATACCTTCGTCGACCTGGTGCTCGCCAACACCACCGACGAGATGGACCCCGAGCACCTGATCGACGGCTACGCCGAATTCATCGGTCCGCGGCGGATCAGAGTCGGCGACGACGAGATCGTCGCCAAAGCGGTTGTCATCGCGACAGGCGCACGCTCCGTAGTGCCCAACCACTGGCAGGAGGCGTTTGGCGACCGCATCCTGACCGTCGACACCCTCTTCGATCAAGAGACCTTGCCGCGGTCGGTCGCCGTCATCGGACTCGGACCGGTCGGCATCGAAATCGGCCAGGCCCTGCGCCGGATGGGGGTGTCGGTCACCGGCATCGACCATGGCCAGCGGGCATCTCGGCTGGCCGATCCCGCGATTAACCGAGCGGCGATCGAGATCCTCGGCCGCGAATTTCCGCTCTGGTTCGGCGATGAGCCAGAGGTCGAGCCCTGTTGTGAGGGTCTGCGCGTACGCGCCGGCCAACGCGAGGTCGAGGTCGAACGGTTATTCGTGTCCCTTGGGCGGCGCCCGAATCTCGAGCGCCTCGGCCTCGAACGGCTTGGTGTGCCGATAACATCGAGGGGTGCGCCTCGCTTCGATCCCGAGACGCTCAAGGTCGGCCGTCATCGGGTCTTCGTGGCCGGCGATGCCACCGGTGGTCTCGCCACCCTGCAGCGGGCCAGCGCGCAAGGCCGCATCGCCGGATATAACGCGACCCATCGTCGGCTGCGCCGTTACCAGCCAGGCACACCGATGTGGATCGTGTTCAGCGATCCAAACATCGCCTGTGTCGGTGCCAGCTGGAACCAACTGGACGAGCGGCATCTGGCCGTCGCCGAGCGGCGCTTCGGTCCGGTCGGTCGCACCCTGATCATGGGCCAGAACCGCGGCCTGCTGCGCGTCTATGCGGACCGACGCGACGGCCGGCTGCTCGGCGCCGCGATGATCGGGCCGCGCTGCGAGCATCTCGCGCACCTGCTGGCGTGGGGCATCGAATCCGGTCTGACGGTCGAAACGGCCTCGAAGATGCCCTTCTACCACCCGGTCATCGAGGAGGCCTTGCAAGAGGCGCTGATCGAACTGCAAGCCGAGCTCGCGCGCAGTCGCTGGCTGCATCGGCTCTTCCGGGGCTGGAAGCGCCGGTCCGGCCAGGGTGTGCCGGCAGCGACCAGGGCCGCCCGCCCAGCGATTTGACGGGCCACACGCGGGCGGGGACCGCCGTCCGGCCGTTGCCAGCGAGAGTCCATCGGTCGACAATGCCGGACGGCGCGTGCCGGCGCCAGACGTTGGCTCCGGCATCCCGGCCGCGCCATCCGAAATCATCCGAGCCCCCACGCGCAGCAGGCCGTCCATGTCGATACAGGTTGCCATCAATCACAAGACCGAGTACCGATTCGATCGTCCGATCGGTCTTGCCCCCCACGTGATCCGGCTGCGACCGGCGGCCCATTGCCGCACGCCGATCCTTTCCTACTCGCTGCGCATCGAGCCACGCGATCATTTTCTGAACTGGCAACAGGACCCATTCGGCAATTACCTCGCGCGGCTGGTCTTTCCGGAACGCGCGCGGCGGCTCACGATCGAGGTCGACGTGATCGCCGAGATGATCACGATCAACCCGTTCGACTTCTTCCTCGAGGAGTCGGCACAACGCTACCCGTTCGTTTACGAACCACAACTCGCAAAGGAATTGACCCCGTACCTGGAGATCAAGGACCGAGGCCCGCGGCTGATGGCTTGGCTCGCCGAACTCGACATCGCCGAGCCGGGCACGGTCGACTTCCTGGTCGCGCTGAACCAGCGTGTGCAGCAGGATGTCGGCTACGTCATCCGCATGGAGCCCGGGGTCCAATCGGCCGACGAGACCCTCGCGCGCCGTCAGGGGTCGTGCCGGGATTCGGGTTGGCTGCTGGTGCAGATCCTGCGGCATCTGGGCCTTGCCGCCCGGTTCGTCTCCGGATACCTGGTCCAACTGACGGCGGACGTCAAGTCACTCGATGGCCCGAGCGGCCCGGAGCGCGACTTCACGGACCTGCACGCCTGGGCCGAGGTCTATGTGCCAGGCGCCGGCTGGATCGGCCTCGACCCGACGTCCGGCCTGTTCGCCGGCGAGGGCCATATTCCGCTCGCCTGCACACCGGACCCGATCAGTGCGGCGCCGATCACCGGGGCCACCGACCCCTGCGAGGTCGAGTTCTATTTCCATAACCGCGTCCAGCGCATCCACGAGGATCCACGCGTCACGCGCCCCTACACCGCCGAACAATGGCGCGCGATCGAGGCCCTCGGTCACCAGGTCGATGCCGAGCTCGAAGCGCATGACGTGCGGCTGACGATGGGTGGCGAACCGACCTTCGTCTCGATCGACGACATGGATGGGGCCGAATGGAACATCGCGGCCATGGGGCCGAACAAGAAACGGCTGGCCGAGGACCTGCTGCAACGGCTGCAGCGGCGTTTCGCGCACGGCGGCCTGCGCCATCTGGGCCAGGGCAAATGGTATCCGGGCGAGCCGCTGCCGCGCTGGTCGCTCGCGTGCTTCTGGCGCCAGGACGGGCAGCCGGTCTGGCGCAATCCCGACTGGCAGGGGCAGGAACACGCCGATTACGGTCACGGACCGGAACAGGCCGAGCGCTTCATCCGGCAACTGGCGACCCACCTCGGTCTCGATCCAGGCTATGCGGCTCCGGCCTACGAAGACGTCTTCTACTATCTGTGGCGCGAATCGCGCCTACCGGTCAATGTCGACCCGCTCGACAGCCGCCTCGAGGATCCGCTCGAACGCGCACGGCTGGCCCGGCTCTTCCAGCGCGGGCTCGACCAGGTCGCCGGCTACGTGCTGCCGCTGCGCTGGAAGGGCCTGCATCCGAACGGCCGCTGGCAAACCGGACGCTGGACCTTCCGCGACGGCCATCTGTTCCTGCTGCCCGGCGACTCACCGCTAGGGCTGCGCCTGCCGCTCGATGCGCTACCGCAGGTGCCGGAACAGGACCTCGAACCGGACATCGAGCGCAACCCGTTCGAGCCGCGGCACGAGCTGCTGCACATCGACGAGATCGCGCGCCGCCTCGGCCATCGCCCGAACGCACACGCCTCGCCGCAAGCACTCCGCGAGCAGGGAGCGCACCCGGACGCCCTGGCCCGGCACTACGAGCGCGTCGCCCCGCTCGACGGACCGCCGCAACCGATCAGCGAGCAGGACGCGCAGCCGGATGACCCGCGCGTGCGCACGGCGCTGTGCGTCGAGCCGCGCGACGGCCGGCTGTATGTCTTTCTGCCGCCCCTGTCGCACCTCGAACAGTGGCTCGAACTGATCGCGGCGGTCGAGGTGACGGCCGAAACCCTGGCACTGCCGGTGATCATCGAGGGCTACGAGCCGCCGCGCGACCCTCGGCTACTGAAACTCGCGGTGACGCCGGATCCCGGCGTCATCGAGGTCAATGTGCATCCCGCCCACAGTTGGGATCAGCTCGCGCGCGATACCGAGACCCTTTACGAAGAGGCACGGCTGGCCCGCCTCGGCACCGAGAAGTTCCTGCTCGATGGCCGCCACACCGGCACCGGGGGCGGAAACCACGTGACGCTCGGCGGGCCAACGCCGGCCGACAGTCCGCTGCTGCGCCGGCCCGATCTGGTGCAGAGCCTGCTGACGTACTGGCAACACCACCCGAGCCTGTCGTATCTGTTCTCTGGCCTTTTCATCGGCCCGACCAGCCAGGCCCCACGCGTCGACGAGGCGCGCGACGACAGCCTCTACGAGCTCGAGATCGCCTTTCAGCAGATGCCTACCGGCGAGGTGCCGCAACCCTGGATCGTCGACCGGCTGCTGCGCAACCTGTTGGTCGACGTCACCGGCAACACCCACCGCACCGAGTTCTGCATCGACAAGCTCTACTCGCCGGACACCGCGAGCGGCCGCCAGGGTCTCGTCGAGTTTCGCGCCTTCGAGATGCCGCCGCACCCGCGGATGAGCCTGGCCCAGATGCTCTTGCTGCGCACGCTGGTCGCGCGCTTCTGGCGCGAGCCCTACAGGCGGCGTCCGGTGCGCTGGGGGACCGAGCTGCACGACCGTTTCCTGCTGCCGCATTTCGTGCGCCAGGATTTCCAGGATGTGCTCGATGACTTGAACCGCGCCGGCTACCCGTTTGAACTGGCCTGGTTCGAGCCTTTCTTCGAGTTTCGCTTCCCCCACTATGGCGACCTGGTCACCGCGAACGGCCTCGCGATGGAGCTGCGCGCCGCGATCGAACCCTGGCACGTCCTCGGCGAGGAGGTCACGGCCCAGGGCACGGCACGCTATGTCGACTCGTCGGTCGAGCGGATGCAGGTCAAGGTCAGCGGCATGGTCGGTGACCGCCACGTCGTCGCGTGCAACGGCCGGCGCCTGCCGCTGCGCCCGACCGGACGCCAGGGGGAATTCGTCGCCGGCATCCGCTTCAAGGCCTGGAGCCCGCCCTCTGGGCTGCACCCGACGATCCCGGCCCACAATCCGCTGATCTTCGATATCGTCGACACCTGGAACCGCCAGAGCCTCGGCGGCTGCACCTACTACGTCGCTCACCCCGGCGGGCGCAGCTACGACACCTTCCCGGTCAACGCCTACGAGGCCGAGGGGCGCCGGATCGCCCGCTTCCGCCGCATGGGCCACACGCCGGGACCGATCGACCCGCCACCCGAGGAACCGGCCGGCGAACACCCCTACACGCTAGACCTGCGTTACCAACACAAGCTGTGATACCGCGCTGACGACCGCCGCACCAGGTTCCGCACCCGGCGGCCGGTGCGGCCTGGCGCGATCCACTCGCCCGCAACGGCGAGCCGATCCGGTCGTTCGGAGATCGCGCATATCCGCCGGCGCCGCCACAGGCCAGCCCGTGGCGTTCGTGCCCCGACCTCAGGTGTCGATCTGGGTCGCGTCCCGGACGCTGTCGTACAAGTCGATGTCCCAGGCGACCAGGTCGCGGCGAACGGCGTCGGCGCGCGGGCGAGGCAGGATTCGGGCGAGATCCTCGCCCGTCACGACGCCGGCGAGCCGACCCGGGGTGGCGCGGGCGAATTCGAGCGCGTGCCAGGCCAGAATCGCCGCACCGACGCCGGTCGGATACGAGATGTAGGTCGCGCCCGCGTAGGGCGTGCCGAGCAGGTCCTGGTAGCGGTGATAGCTGAACCCGACCGTCTCGATGACGGTCTGGCGGTCGTTGCGCACGATCTCGGAGATGCGGATCTCGGCGGCCGCGGCGAAATGGGCGCGCCGGATCACACCGGAACGCAGGTACTCCTCGATACGTCGCGGTTTGTTCATGCCGGGCAGGATCGCCCGCACCATCGCCTCCACGGTCAGCTCCGGCTGGTTCGGCAGCGTGCGCTTCGACAGCAGGTTGAGCTGGAACAGGGCCTTGACCAGTTCGACCTCGGAACCACCGGTGTAGACCCCGATCGTGTCGACCTCCGGAAAGGACCGCCGCAGCGAGAGCAGTTCTTCTTGGTAGAGCGGATACTGGCGCGTGGGCCGCGGCTCGTGCGGAAAGGCGTAATAGCGCGCAGCGCTGAAGGGTTCGAGCACCTGGATCCGACCCTTCGTCAGGATCCGCGGCTGCTGCGCCAGTTCCTCGAGGGCCACGACCGGCGACCAGGAAAAGACGATCGAATCGGATTCGATGTCTTCGAGCAGGTAGAGATCGATCCGCTCGATCTCGAGGTCCTTGCGGCCGGCCGCGAGCAGCTCATGCAGGCGCCGTCCGATCAGGAAATTGGTCACGCCCGGGGAGATGCCCAGATTGATCAGCGCCGCCGTTCCACGCTTGCGCAGCGCCCGGTCGTAGTCGTACTGGGCGAAGGTCAGAGTCTGCTCGGTCTTCTCGTCGTACATATCCGACGCGAGATCGACGGAGTGCGCACCGATGCGCAACGCGAGCTCGATCAACGGAATGTTGAACGCCGGCAGCGCGGCGTTGATCAGGAGCGCGGCATCTGCCAGGTGCGCATCGTGCGGGACCGCCAGGGCGAAGACCGGCGAGAAATCGGGCAAGCCGATGAACTCGATGCGATCGAACAGGCGCTCGGCGTGAAACAACGCATCACGCGCGGCATCCGGATCGATCGCATAGACGACGAAGCGGACCGGGACGCCGTCGCGTTCGGCCAATTCCGAGAGACAGATCAGCAGGTTCGAACCAACGGCACCGAGACCGAAAAAAACGATCTTGATCGGGTCCTGAACGCCCTTGGGTCGAGCATCGGTCACCTCGCTCTCAGCCATCGCCGCCTCTTCCGGGAGATCAAGCCCCGACCGTGATCGATCTCAAGTACACGAAGACATCCGGCCCGCGCCCCAGCGGGTGGGCCGCGTCATGGTAAGGCCGAGACAGGATCCCGGCAAGGCGGCACGCGCGGCCTCTCCATGAGCATCCCCAGGTCGAAGGGCGGCTAGGAGCTAGCCGGCGCCGGGGCATCGGCCTTCTTCGGTGCGGCTTCCTTTTTGCCGCCGTCGGTCTTTTCGCTGGCAGCCGGCTCCTTCTTGTCACCTCCTTCGTGGAGGTTCTTCTTCTTGCCGCTCTTGAAATCCGTTTCGTACCAACCCCCGCCCTTCAGGCGAAAGCCGACGGGCGAGATGCGCCGTCTCAACGTCGGCTGCTGACACTGCGGACAATCGACCAACGGCGCATCCTTGATCTTCTGCATGACCTCGAGTTCGTGACCACAGGCCTCGCACTGGTATTCGTAGAAAGGCATCGACGATTCCTCATTCGCAAAACGGGTTCAACGGCGCGCAATTATGCGCGCGCCATCGGCTTTTTCAAGATGGATCGTCGCGGCTTCTCGATGTCCCGATCGCCCTGAAGCGAGAAGACGGATCAGACGACCAGGTCGCGCAGACGCACCGGCTGGCGGCGGCTGCCCCAGGAGCCGGGTTGGTCCTCGAACAGGCCGGCGCAGACCGCGCCACAGCGAGGACAGGAACCCGTCGCCGACAGATGCCATTCGGTGATCCGATAGCCATCCCGAGCGATGAGCAAGAGGCCGCAGCGATGACATTCGGTGGCCGCACCATCTCGGTCTTCGACGTTGCCGGTGTAGGCGTAACGGACACCGTTCTTCCTGGCGATGGCTCGTGCGCGCGACAGCGTGGCTCGCGGCGTGGATGGCCGATCGGTGAGCTTGTAATCGGGATGAAAGGCCGTGAAGTGCATCGGAACCGCAGGCCCCAAGTGTTCGACGACCCACTGGGTCATAGCCTCCAGTTCGTGCGTCGAGTCGTTCTCCCCCGGTATCAGCAGCGTCGTCAGTTCGAGCCAGACCCGCGTCTCGCGGACCAGGTATTCGAGCGTCTCGAGGACCGGCTGCAGATGCGCGCCGCACTGACGCCGGTAAAAGGCATCGGAGAAGCCTTTCAGATCGACGTTCGCGGCATCCATGGCGGCGAAGAACTCGACCCGCGGCTCCGCCAGGACATACCCGGCCGTGACGGCCACCGAGCGGATCCCGCGTGCGTGACAGGCTTGCGCGACATCGATCGCATACTCGTGGAAGATGATCGGATCATTGTAGGTGTAGGCGACGCTGCGGCACCCGAAAAAGGCCGCGGCCCGAGCCAGGGTGTCCGGATCGGCCTCATCGGCCAGCGTATCCATCGCGCGCGACTTGCTCATATCCCAGTTCTGACAGAACCGACAGGTCAGATTGCACCCCGCGGTTCCGAAGGACAGGATCGGGGTGCCCGGGAGGAAATGATTCAGCGGCTTCTTCTCGATCGGGTCGATGCAGAAACCCGACGAGCGACCATAGGTCGTCAGCACGATTTCCCCTTGCTCGCAAGCGCGAACGAAACACAGGCCGCGTTGGCCCTCCTGGATTCGACAGGCCCGCGGACATAGGTCGCACTGGACCCGGCCATCCGCGAGCCGGTGCCAATAGCGCGTCGGCACGACGGTCTTCTGCGCTGAGTCTTTCATCCGTCACCCCCGCCCGCACGACGGGCACTGTTTTGAACGCAAAGACTTGGACAACGGTCGAAGCCATATCGACGACCAAAGCGCCGATCCGTATGCTGGATGAGGGCTACGTGACGATGGTTCATCGGCACCCGGCGGTTGCGCTCCCCACACCCAGGAGGTCTGCCCATGTTGAAGGTTCGCTCACCGGCCGTCGCCGGCCATTTCTATCCAGGCCAGCCCGACGCCTTGACGCGGACGATCCGGGACTACCTGGCCGAGGCGTCGGTCGCCGTCCCGCCGCCGAAGGCCTTGATCGTGCCCCATGCCGGCTACCCCTATTCGGGTCCGATCGCGGCGTCGGCTTACGCGACCCTGGCACCGCTTCGGTCGATCGTGACCCGAGTGGTCCTGCTCGGACCGGCCCATCGAGTCCTGGTGCATGGACTGGCGACGAGTCGGGCGGAGCGTTTCGATACACCGCTGGGCTCGGTGCGCCTCGATCGAGCGACGATCGATCAAGCCCTGACCTGGCCCGGTGTCGTCGCGATGGACGAGGCCCACGCCCACGAACACAGCCTCGAGGTCCAGCTGCCGTTCCTGCAACAGGTGCTCGCCGACTTCGAACTCGTCCCCTTCGTCGTCGGCGAGGCGCCCCGCGGGCAGGTCGCCGACGTCCTCGAGCGACTCCTCGGGGGGCCGGAGACCCTGATCGTCGTCAGCTCGGATCTCAGTCACTACCTGGATTACGCCACGGCTCGGCGGGTGGATGCCAAGACGACCAAGGCCATCGAGCAGCTGCAGCCGGACGAAATCGGCCCTGAGCAGGCCTGCGGCTGTCGGGCGATCGGCGGGCTCTTGGAACTCGCGCGGCGGCGCGGCCTCATCGCTCGGACGCTCGACCTGCGCAATTCCGGCGACACGGCCGGGCCACGCGATCGGGTCGTCGGGTATGGTGCCTATGTCTTCCATTGACCAGCGCGACCACTGGGACGACCCGGACGGTTCGTATGACCCGACGGAACGGGCCTTGCTGCTCGACCTCGCGATACGCGCGATGGAACGTGGCTTACGGCAACGCGACCGCTGGGAACCTGCGCTCGACGATCACCCGGACAGCTTGCGTGCGCATCGCGCGAGCTTCGTCACGCTGACGAGCGATGGCCGACTCCGTGGCTGTATCGGCAGCTTGCGCGCGACGCGGCCGCTGGGGCGCGATGTGGCACGCAATGCCTACGCCGCAGCATTCGAGGATCCGCGATTTCCGCCGCTCGCCGAGGCCGAGTTCGCATGGCTCGAGGTCCAGGTCTCGGTCCTCAGTCCGCCGCAGCCGATGACCTTCGGTTCGCGTCGCGAGCTCTTAGCGCAGATCCGCCCCGGTATCGACGGGCTGATCCTCGAAGCAGGAAACCGCCAGGGCACCTTTCTTCCGTCCGTCTGGGAGCAACTGAACGACCGGGAGCAATTCCTCGAACATCTGATCCGGAAGGCGGGTCTGCCACCGGGATACTGGTCCGAACAGCTGACCGTCTCGCGCTACACGACCGAATCCTTCGCTCGACCGGTCAGTGCCCGGCCCTGACCGATGAGGCCGCGAAAGCCGGCTGATCGATGTTCGAATCAGGCACCGTCCGCACGATAACGCATCAGGCTTACGCGGCTATCGATCGAATCCCAACGGATTGGGTGTAGGTGCGGCTTCAGCCGCACGAAGCGCGACCGCCGCCGCCTATTGAGGCCGGTATGGAAGTGTAGGTGCGGCTTCAGCCGCACGAAGGCCCTGGCTGCCAGGGCGAATGGTGTTGCGGCTGAAGCCGCACCTACGCCGATCATATACACTGGGGGTTGCGGCTGAGGCCGCACCTACAAGGGTCATCTGCACCGGGGGTTGCGGCTGAAGCCGCACCTACACCGAGCACCTACGCCGAGCCAACCCCATGCGAGGACGCTCGTGACGACAGGTGGCGGTACCGCGACAGACGCGCCGAAACCGGTTAGTCTTGGCTCACTGCAGACCAACCCCGACGACCGCTGATCATGGCCGTTGCCCCCCTCCGACCCGATGACCTCTATCGGCGTTGCGACCCGAGCCAGTTTTCGTTCGAGACCACCGCCGAGCTCGAGGCGGCCGATGATCTCCTTGGCCAGGAGCACGCGTTGGAGGCGATTCGTTTCGGGATCGGCATAGACCACCCGGGCTACAATCTGTTCGCGCTCGGCCCGGCTGGGACCGGCAAGTACGCGCTGATCCGACAAGCCATCGAAGAGCAGGCGAAGGCGGAACCGGTGCCGCCGGACTGGTGTTACGTCTTCAACTTCGACGCCGCACACCGACCGCGCGCCCTTCGTTTACCGCCCGGGCACGGCATGCAGTTGAAGCGCGACATGGATCAACTGGTGGCGGACCTGCACCGAGCGATCCAAGGCGTGTTCGAAAGCGACGAATATCGCACGCGCGCCCAGGCCCTCGAAGAGGAATTCGAGGAGCGCCAGGAACAGGCGATGGGCGAGATCCGCGAACTGGCCAAGGAAAAGGACGTCATCCTGCTCCATACCCCGACCGGCTTCACGCTGGCCCCGGTCCGTGACGGCAAGCCCGTCGGGCCAAATGAATTCCATGCCCTGCCAAAGGATGAGCGGGAGCGCATCGAAACGGATATCAACGCACTGCAGGCCGAACTCCGGAAGGTCATGCATCGCATGCCGCTGTGGAAGAAGCGATCCGAGGAACAGATCGAGGAACTCAATCTCGAGATGGCCGCCTCGGCACTTGAACCGCTGGTGGAAACCCTGTGTGCGAAGTACCAGGAACTGCCCGAGGTCGTGGCCTACTTGCGGCGCGTTCAACAGGATGTCGTCGAGCACTTCCGCGAGTTTCTGCCGAACCAGGACAAGCCATCGATCATGAATGTCTGGACCCCGCCGAACGGCGAGGGACCACCCTGGCACCACCGCTACCGAATCAACGTGCTGCTGGGTCACGACGGCCATGTCGGGGCACCAGTCGTCTATGCGGACCTGCCTGCCCACCATCAACTCGTCGGCCGCATCGAGCATCGCGCGCACCTCGGTGCGCTGGAAACCGACTTCACGATGATCCGTGCCGGCGCCCTGCATCAGGCCAACGGCGGTTACCTGATCCTCGACGCGCTCAAGGTGCTGATGCAACCCCTGGCGTGGGAAAGCCTCAAACGCCTGCTGCAAGCCGGTGAGATCCGCATCGAGTCGCTGGCCCAGATCGCGAGCCTGATCAGCACCCTGTCCCTGGAGCCGGAACCCATCCCGCTCGACGTCAAGGTCGTGATGCTCGGTGAACGCCAGATCTACTACCTGCTGTGCCAACTGGATCCGGAATTCAGCGAGCTGTTCAAGGTCGCCGTCGACTTCGAGGACCGAGTCGTGCGCGACCCCGACAGTCACTTGAACTTCGCCCGGTTCATCGCCGCCGAAACGCGCCGCGGAGGCCTACGTCCGTTCAATCGCGAGGCCGTCGCGCGCGTCATCGAGCAGGGCGCGCGGCTCGTCGATGACCAGGAGCGCCTGTCCGCGCACATGCGTTCGATCGGCGACCTGATTCGTGAGGCCGATTACTGGGCCGGCTCGTCCGGCCGGACCAAGGTGACCGCCGACGACGTCCAGCGAGCCATCGGTGCCCAGATCGCGCGCGCTGATCGCATCAGCCGACGGCTGCGCGAGGAGACGACCCGCGGAACCATCTTGATCGACACCACCGGCACCCGCGTCGCCCAGATCAACGGGCTCGCGGTGATGAGTCTCGGTGGCTTTGCCTTCGGCCATCCCACGCGCATCACGGCTCGCGTGCGACTCGGCAAGGGCGAGGTCATCGACATCGAGCGCGAGGTCAAGCTCGGTGGCCCGATCCACTCGAAGGGTGTCCTGATACTGCAGGGTTTCCTCGCGGGCCGCTATGCGCTCGACCATCCCCTGTCGCTATCCGCGAGCCTGGTGTTCGAGCAGTCCTACGGCGGGATCGAGGGGGACAGCGCCTCGTCCGCTGAGCTCTATGCGCTGCTCTCGGCACTCGCCGATCTGCCGATCCGCCAATCGCTCGCGGTCACCGGCTCGGTCAATCAACTCGGCGAGGTGCAGGCAATCGGCGGCGTCAACGAAAAGATCGAGGGCTTCTTCGATACCTGTGCGGCCCGCGGCCCGATCGATGGACATGGGGTGCTGATCCCGGCCGCCAACGTCAAGCATCTGATGTTGCGTGCCGATATCCGCGAATCCGTGCGCCAGGGCCGCTTCAGCGTGTACCCGATCGAGACCATCGATCAAGGGATCGAGGTCCTGACCGGGGTCCCGGCCGGGACGCGGAATCCGGATGGCCGGTATCCAGAGGAGACCGTGAACGGGCGCGTCGAGGCCCAACTGACCGGCTACTCGGAACGTCTGCGCACACTGAGATCGGCGCGCGCGAAGCGCGCAGAGCCCAGCGGAGAACGGCCATGACCAAGCCGATGAATCCGATCGCGGTGCGCCGCGTGGCGGTTGCGCTCGATGCCTCGCCCAACAGTCTGCAAGGGCTGGCGCTGGCCGCCGGGATCGCCGCCGCGCTGGGCGCCGAGATCGAGGGCATCTTCGTCGAGGATTCCGAACTCCTGCGCCTCGCCGGCCTGCCCTTCCTGCTCGAGTTCCGCGCCACGACTCGCGGCGAGGGCCGCCTCGACAGCCATCGCCTGGAACGTGAATTCCGCGCTGCCGCACGCCAGATGCGCACGCACCTGGAGCGCTGTGCCAATGAACTCGGTCTGGGCTGGTCATTCCGGACCTGGCGCGGCGATATCGAGGCGGAGATCCTCGGTGCGGCATTGGATGCCGAGCTCTTCACGCTCGGGCGGATCGGCCGCTTCGCGCCGCTGCACCGGCAGTCCAAGGTCAGCGCGACCGCTCGTCCGAGGGAGGGACTCACGGTCGGCGTCCTCGTCGATGCCAGCGAAGGGGCGACGCGGGCACTTGGCACCGCCGCGACCATCGCGAGCCGCGACACGGACCATCTGGTCCTGATCCTGCCGCCAGGAGACCCGCCGACGACGGCCTCGCTCCGCGAACAGGCCTTCGCGCAGATGGGTCCGCTTCGCGACCGGACCCTGATCCTGGCACCGGACCACCTGGATCCGGCGACGCTGGCGGCCATCGTCTCGACCTCGAAGATCGACCTGCTGGTCGTCGACGCCGCCAACCCGATGCTCGAGACGCCGTCGTTGTGGGCGAATCTCGAACGACTCGACTGCCCGGTCGTGATCGGACGCTGAGCCAACCGCGGCCAGCGATTCCGGCTCTGGCGCCCCCTTCCCGATAGGGTCAGAAACGGCATCCTCGCACGCTTCGTCGACGCGACGACCGTCCCCTGATCGATCCGCATTCCACCAATCAAGAGAACCTGGCGTGCATCACATCACTCGCACCTTTCTGACCGGGTTGGCGGCGATCCTGCCGCTCCTCGTGACCTTCGTCCTGCTGCTATGGCTCGGCAATACGATGGAGAGCCTGCTTGGCGCCGTTCTACAATGGATCCTTCCGGAGCCATTGTATTTTCCGGGACTGGGGCTCCTCACCGGCGTCGGGCTGATCTTCGCCCTCGGCTTGTTGCTGCGGGCCTATCTGGTGCAAGGGATCTTCAACTGGATCGAAGGCTTGATGCAGCGTATTCCGGTTGTCAAAACGGTGCATGGCGTCGTCCAGGATGTCACGCAACTCTTCTCCGGAGACATCCACAAGCGTTTCGGCGAGGCCGTGATCATCAAAGTACCGGGCACCGATTTCCGCGTGATCGGCTTCGTCACGCGGGAGGACTTCGATGGCCTACCGGACAATCTCGGTGGCGAGGCCACCATCGCGGTCTACCTGCCGATGAGTTACCAGATCGGCGGCTATACTTTGATGTTGCCCCGCGACCAAGTGGAACCTTTGAACATGTCACTCGAGGACGCGATGCGCTACACGCTGACCGCCGGGGTATCGGCCCGCAAGGGCCGGCGTTCATGATCGCCGGCGAGGCCTTCGACGAATACCGGCCCCCTGCGATCGGTAACGGCTGTTCCCCGCAAGCCGTTTGAAGGAAAGGCCCCCTCCGAACCCACGGGTGCCTGCGGCCGGCATGGACGCAGACGACGGAACCGCCGAAACGCACGATGTCCGATCGATCTTCGACCGGGGTCAGGGATCACACGAACCCCATCGGTTTGCAGAAGTGACGCTCGCATGGCAGAACTCAACAGGACTTCCATGGCCAAGAACATTGCCCCCGGCGCGCGTGTCACCATCCGCGACGAGGACTGGATCGTCCGCCGCATCGATCTGTGCGACGACGGCGGACACGCGCTGTCCTGTGACGGCCTGTCCGAGCTGGTGCGCGGCACCTCCGCGATCTTTCTCGACCGCCTCGAAGACGACATCGCCGTGCATGACCCGGCGAGCACCCAATTGTTCCAAGACGAGAGTCCCTACTTCGGCCAGGCGTTGCTCTATCTGGAAAGCCAGCGCCTGCGCACGGTCGCCAACGACCAACAGATGCATCGGGCGCACCAGGCCGCGATGCAGAGCGCCGCCTATCAGCGCGTGCCGGCGGAGAAAGCGCAGCGGATGCGGCTAAAGCCGCACCTCCACCCGACTTCTTCGCCAACCTCACGCCCGAATGGCAGCGTAACTGCGCCCTACGCACCGACTACGCCCGCCGCCAGGCCCTGCTCGAGATCGACGTCCTGGTCGCCCAAGCCCTCGGCCTGACCCTGGAGGAGCTGCTCACCATCTACCGCGTCCAATTCCCGGTGATGCGCCAATACGAGGCCGACACCTGGTACGACCAGACCGGCCGCATCGTCTTCACCCCCAGCAAGGGCCTGATCGGCGTCGGCCTGCCGCGCAAGGCACGCAAGAGCGACCTGAAGGCCGGCATCCGCTATGCCATCCACCCCCCGGGCGTAGGTGCGGCTTCAGCCGCATCTATGGCCCTCGGCTGGGAAGACGTGCGCGACCTGCCCGCCGGCAGCACCCTCACCAAGACCTTCCCCGACGACACCTTGCCCGGCGGCCCGGTGCAGCGCACCATCACCTACCAGCCCTCCTTCATCCGCCCCGATCGCGAGCAGGACTACCGGATCGCCTGGGCGTTTTTCGAGAAGGAGCATCGTGAGGACACCGCCGCATGACATCCCGCGTCTACATCGAGACATCGGTCATCAGCTATCTGGCCGCGCGCCCGAGTCGGGATCTGATCGTCGCCGCGCATCAACAAATCAGCCATGAATGGTGGTCGATGCGCCATGAGTGGGAACTGTCGATCTCGGCCCTGGTCATTGCAGAGGCCAAGACTGGAGATGCCGACGCGGCCAAACGACGTCTCGAATTGATCGATGGGTTGCAATCCCTGATCATCGACGACACGGCATCTGACATCGCTCGACAACTCGTCAGGCGCGCCGCCCTAACGGAAAAAGCCAAGGAGGATGCATTGCACATTGCCGTTGCGGCCGTGCATGGCATGGACTATCTGCTCACTTGGAATTGCAGGCACATCGCGAATGCCAAGAAGCGACATCTGATCGAAAGCATTTACGAGATGTACGGCTACCAACCGCCGCTGATTTGTACCCCGGAAGAACTGCTTGGAGGCGAAAATGTGGTGACCCCATTGTTGACGAGCTGCATCGCATCCGCGAAGAGCATGCCGCGCGTTTCAATTTCGATCTCGATGCCATTGTGGCGGATTTGCGCCGAGTCGAAGCGGAATGGCCGGGGCCGAAAATCGCCCCGCCACCAAGGCCATCGCAAACCGACCCGACGAACAGCCAGGATCGCGATGCTTCCCAGCCGAATGCCACCCATTGATCCCACTGATTCGGGCGAAGATCTGAAGGCCGACATCACCTACGGCATCCGTCCCGCCGCCGTAAGGTGCGGTGAGGAACGAACGATAATGAATGACGACATTCTCGACGAAGTCCGCGCGATCCGCGAAGCACACGCCGCCGCTTTCCATTTCGATCTCGATGCAATCTACGCCGATATCAAGCAGCGCGAGATGGAGCACCAGGCACAGGGCGCGCGCTTCATCGATCCACCCACAACGCACCGCCAGGTGAAATCGCCGTACCAAGGAATCCGGTTCGGCCATCGACCCTGTGAGGAGCAGCGAGCTGATCAGGAGCGCTCGGGATGAGCCGCCGTGTCGACTGACGCCATTGTCGAAGAACTGCATCGCGTGCGTAAGGCGCATGCCGCTCGCATCCATAACGACCTGCAAACCATCGCTGCGGACCTGCTGAGAACCGAGCGGGAGTGGCCTGGGCCGACGGTCCAGCCACGACCACGGCGGCCGAGCATCCGGCCGAGAACCTTGCCTGCCGTTGCACAGCACGCTGACCAGCGTACCTTGCGCGATCGACAGTAACCGGGCGACGCACGGAATAGGCTCCATGCGCATCGAGCGATGCGTCGAGCATCGGTGGCCATGCTCATGATCACGACACTTCGCCTGTTTCCACTCGATCGACTCGGTATCGGGGCGAGCACCGCCTGGTACCTGAGCGATCTGGGCGAGCTGCGCGGCAAACAGGCGCTCTATACTCAGCAGTCACCCCAGCGCCTGAAGGCCCTGCGTGAGTCGGCGATCATCGAGAGCGCCATCTCATCGAACCGAATCGAAGGAGTCACGATCGACCCGAAGCGGGTTCGCGAGATCCTGGTGGCCCCGCGTCCGCTGCTCCGCGACCGGGACGAAGAGGAGGTGCGGGGCTACCGCGACGCCCTCGCCCTGATCCACAAGCAGGCGCCAGATCTCCCGGTCACCAACGAGACCATCTGCCGGCTGCACGCCCTGACCCGCGGCCAGATCTGGGATGCGGGGCAGTACAAGTCGAAGGACGGTGACATCATCGAGCGCTACCCGGATGGCTCCGAGCGAGTGCGATTCCGTACCGTCTCGGCGGCGGAGACACCCGTGGCCATGGATACGCTGATCCGCGACTGGCACCTGTGCCTGGAAGAGCGCTGGGTGCCGCCGCCGATCGCGCTGGCCGCATTCAATCTCGATTTCCTCTGTATTCACCCATTCCGCGACGGCAACGGTCGCGTCTCCCGCCTGCTGTGGCTGTTGCAGGGCTATCAGCTTGGTTACGAAGTCGGACGCTACGTCAGCCTGGAGCGTCTGGTCGAAGAGAATAAAGACCGGTATTACGAGACCTTGGAGCAAAGCTCCCGGAGCTGGCATGAAGGGGCACACGATCCCTGGCCCTACATCAACTATGTCCTCTCGATCATGAAGGAGGCCTACCGCGACTTCGTCGACCGGGTCGGGGTGCTCAAGGCCCCTCGCGGCGAGAAGCGTCAAATGGTGATCGACGGCATCGAGCAGCTCCTGGCCAGGCCAGGCCACGCCTTCAAGATCAGCGAGCTGGAGCAGATCTGCCCCGGGGTCAGCCGTGACATGGTGCGCCACGTCCTTCGGGAGCAGCAGGAGCAAGGCGTCGTAAGCTGCTCCGGCCGCGGTGCCGGGGCCAAGTGGTCGCAGGGACCAGGCGGAAATGAGGGTAATCAATGACCCTCGAATGAGGGTAAAGAAGGGGGTAATAACCCGTACCCTTACCCATGAGTCGGCAGGATCGACAGAGCAATCGGATGCCCACTCAGCGGTGAAGAGCGCTGCCGGTGCGCTGTAGGTGCGCTGTAGGTGCGGCTTCAGCCGCAACGCCATTCGCCCCCAAGGGGGCTCCTACAGGAGGGGCAGAGGGTCGTCGCCTCGAACAGGCCCGTGCCGCAACGCCAATCTCGCCCGCCAGGCCGCGGCCGAAACCCATCATGGCCATCGCGCTACGCTGCCCATCCGACTCATGGGTAATGGCATGGCCCTGACCCGCGGCCAAGACACGCGACGCCGGGGCTATAATCGACTCAGCCGCATCCGTTGCAACGATCCACCGGAGGCCATGATGCCCGCCGCGCCCCAACCGCGTCTCTCCTTCGACGACTGGCTCGCCATGGAGCGGACTGCCACCGACCAACGCAGCGAATACGTTGCCGGCGAGGTCTTTGCGATGGCCGGCGGCACCGAGGAACACAACCTGATCGTGCTCAATGTCGGCGCAGAGCTGCGCAACCAGCTCAAGGGTCGACCCTGCCGGGTCTACCCGAGCGACATGAAGGTCCATATCGTCCCGGCTGACGTCGGCACCTACCCGGACCTGATGGTGATCTGCGGCGAGCGCCAGTTCCACGACGGACGGCGCGATCTGGTCACCAATCCGACCCTGATCGTCGAGGTCCTGTCGGACTCCACCGAGGCCTACGACCGCGGCGACAAGTTCCGACACTATCGACACCTCCAAAGCCTGCAAGCCTACCTGCTGCTGTCGCAATATCGGATGCAGGCGGAGCTGTTCCTCCGTCAGCCGGACGGGACCTGGAGTCTGAGCAGCTACCAGGATCCGTCGGAATCCATCCCGCTGCGCGTCATCGAGGCCGAGCTGTCGCTGGCCGAGGTCTACGACAAGGTGGAGCTGTCGGGACCTGAATAGGGGAGGCACCGACTTGAAGGACCGCCGTTATATTTGTCAGACATGTCACCGAAGAGCCGACCACCATGCTCGCCGCAAGACTTGACCCAGAGACGGAACTTGACCCAGAGATGGAAAAGGAGCTCGAGCAGCGGCAGGCCGCCATCCTTGATCCTCTCGAAGGCGAGATTGCCGCCCTTGACGATCCCCGCCCTTGACGATCCCCGCCGTCGCGGCAAGCCGCTCGTCGGGGACACGAAGGGCCTTTGGCCTTATCGCGTCGGGGACTATCGGATCCTGTGTGAGCTGCGCGACAACGAGCTGATCATTCTCGTGGTGACGTTAGGACATCGGCGCCAAATCGATCGCAAACCTTAGCGCAACAGGGATCCGGTTATGCTTCCATCGCTGGTCGTCGACGAGGTTCGACGCGGTAGCGATCGCGGCGGGGTCCTGTTGTTGGGCATTCGGCCGCTCAGGGCTATGATTGGTTTGCGCCGCGGTAGTGCCCCGCTGTGATGGCCACCGGTGCCCGTTGGTTATTCGCCTGTCCACCATCTGCTGGGAGACACGCTCATGACCCATCTCGCCGCGTCCGATCTGCCTACTGCCCAGCCCCAGCGCATCATCTGCCACTGGACCGCCGGCGCCTATAACGCCTCTGCTCTCGAGCGCAAGCACTATCATTTTCTCATCGAGGGTGATGGCAAGGTCATCCGCGGCCTGCACAGCATTGCCGACAACGATTCCACCGCCGACGGCCACTACGCTGCCCACACACGCCGATGCAATACCAGGTCCATCGGGCTCTCGGTATGCTGCATGGCCGGGGCCACCCGCACCAATCCCGGCCGCTTCCCGATGACCGCGGCACAATGGCACCGCATGGCGGAGCTGGCCGCCGAACTGTGCAATCACTACGGGATCGAGGTCACGCCAAAGACCGTGCTCGGTCATTTCGAGGTGCAGTCTATCCTCGGGATCGCCCAAAGCGGCCGGTGGGACCCTGGCCTGCTGCCCTGGGAGCCGAGCCTGAACGCGAAGGCAGTGGGCAACCGCTTCCGCAGTCTGGTGCTGACCTGCAAGGAAGGCTCGGCCGGGATCGACGAGACGCCTGGTGCCATCCTCGCCGTCACCGTGCAGGGCAAGCCGATCGCCGACGCGCTGGTGATCAACGAGGAACCGATGGTGCCGGTCAAGAGCCTCGTCGCGGACCTGGGCGTCAAGGTGCCCTATGCGAATGCGAGTCATGCGGTGCTCGACGTCGGCCGCGGACTCACGCCCATCTATCTTCGCATCCACTTCCTGGAGGATGGCCTCGGCGTCGACGAGGGTGCGCCGGAGGACCAGGCCGTTGCGTTGGTGGTCGACAAGGGCTATCTCGCGGTCAAAGAGGTGGCGGAAGAGCTCGACCTGTCGACCGAATACGATGCCGGCACCAATACGCTGAAGGTTGGCATCAAGCCCGCGCGCGGCAGCAAGTCGGCGCCCGCGAGCGTCCGCCCGGTGGTGGTGCGTCGGGGTGACACCCTGAGTCGCATCGCGGCGATCCATCTGGGAAACGGGGGCCGCTGGACACAATTGACGCGCGAGAACGGCCAGCCCTTCACGGCCGAGGAGGCCCGCCGGCTCCGGGTTGGCGAGGTAGTGCTGGTGCCGATGATCGCCGGCGACGAGGTCGGACGAGCGCCGGTCAGTGTTACCGCGCCCCCGTCCGATCTCACACCCACGGGGGTCGACCTGGACCTGCTCGTCGATGCGGCACAACCCGCGTTCCGACGTTTTGCCATCGAATCCGTCCCGGTGATCCTTGCCGAGTGCCTTTCCAGCGGCGTCAGCATGCCGGCGCATGTCGCCTATGTGCTGGCCACCTCGGAGCACGAATCGGGCTGCGGTAGGTGGATGCGGGAGCTCTGGGGACCCACGACGGCACAAAGGAGCTACGAAGGCCGCGCTGACCTCGGCAACACCCGGCCAGGCGACGGGTTGCGCTTTCGGGGGCGGGGTTATGTACAGATCACCGGACGGCGCAACTACACCCTGTGGGCGCGCCGGCTGGGCGTGGATATCGTCGCCGATCCGGATCTGGTCGCCTCCGATCCGAGCATGGCGGCCAAGATCCTGGTCCAAGGTATGCGCGATGGCAGCTTCACGGGCAAGAAGCTCCTCGATTATATCCGCCCGGATGCACCACCGGACTTCTTCAACGCCCGTTCCATCGTCAACGGCGACAAGCACAAGAACGGCGAAAAGATTACCGGCCATGCCCGAAACTATCTCGCGGCACTGACCCCCACATCCGTGCCCGGATAGGGCAGTCGGCGTGACAGCGACAACCCGATCGGCAGTCGCCTGTCTCCCGAACAGGTCTTTCCGGCCGCGCTGGCACGGACGGTGATCACCCCGACCGAAGTCAGGGGTGTCTCATCGGATCTCTTTTCGAACCTGCGGCGGTTGAATGCACGGCAGACGCCTGCAACCTCCTGTCCGCAGCAGGGCCAGTGGCTCTGCGTGATCAGTCGTGGGTCTCGCTCCAGGGCTCCACGACGAGCCGTCGGTGATGCTGCTCCAGGATTTCCCGGATCCATCGACCCTCGGCGGCCTGACGCGCTCGCAGGATGGGATCGCTTACCTTCAATGGGCTCAGTGCCTGATTGACGATCCAAGCGGCGGGCTCGATACCGGCCCGACGCAGATCCGCCTGCAGGGCCGCCGCTTCGTGCACAGGCGTGGCTTCGGGCAGGCTACAGATCAGCACATGGGTGAAGGCCGGGTCCCGCAACCGGGGCAGCAACAGCTCCACCGCCTCCGGCACACCCTGACTCTGGCGCCCCAACTCGCGATGGTAGGCCTGCGCGGCATCCAGCAGAAGGATGGTGTGACCGGTGGGCGCCGTGTCAAGGACCACGAACCGGTCCCGGGCCTGATCGACGGTCTTGGCAAAGGCCTGGAAGACGGCGATTTCTTCGGTGCAGGGAGAACGCAGATCCTCCTGCAACAACCGGCGGCCCTCCTCGTCCAAATCCTTGCCCGCCGAGGCCATGACCTCTTCCCGGTAACGCCGAGTCTCCAGCACCGGGTCCACCCGGCCAACGGTCATGCCCGCGGGGATCTCGCCCACTGCGGCCTCCACATGGGCCGCCGGGTCCGTGGTGGTCAGATGGACCTTGTGGCCGCGCCGGGCCAGGGTCACTGCGATGCGAGCTGCCAGGGTGGTCTTGCCCACGCCACCCTTGCCCATGGTCATGATGACCCCGCGACCGCCGGACTCCAGGGAGTCGACCAGAGTGTCGAAGGCCTCACCCTCGGGAGGCCCAACCGATTCACAGGGCACGGATGGTGGCTCGTTCTCGGCCAGCAGGAGGCGCAGGCCTTCCAGGCCCATGGGTGGGCGCCCCCGCAGCGGGCGTTCGGTGCGGGGCAAATCCCGCAGCAGGTCGGGCATGTGCGCCAGTGCCCGGCGCCCCCGCGCCTCCAGTGCAAGGGCCACCGGATCGTTCGGATCCCGTGCCTGGAACAGGCCATTCACCACCAGGAGCTGATTGGCCACGCCCAACTCCCGCAGCTCCCCACTGGAACGAGCCGCTTCTCTGAGGGCCGCCGCCTCGGGACGGCTTACGAGAATGAGTGTGGTGCGCTCGCCATCGCCCAGGCTGTCCACGGCCCGGGCGTAGATCGCCTTCTGGCTGGTCAACCCCTCCAGGGGTCCCAGACAGGAAGTGCCGGAGGTATTGGTTTCGATATATCCTGTCCAGGCACTGGGCAGGGACAGGAGGCGCAGGGTATGCCCCGTGGGTGCGGTATCGAAGATCAGATGATCGAAGCCCCGGGTGGATTCCGCGTCGCCCAAGAGCGCGGCGAAGACATCGAATGCGGCAATCTCCATGGTGCAGGCACCCGAGAGCTGTTCTTCCATGCTGTTCACCACGGCCTCCGGGAGCTTGCCCCGGTAAGGACCCACCACCCGTTCGCGATAGGCGGCCGCAGCTTTCTCCGGATCGATGTTCAGGGCCTCGAGGCCGGGAACCTCCGGGATGGGGGTCGGCGCGTCGGAAAGGGGACTCTCAAACACCTCATCGACGTTGGAGGCCGGATCGGTGGAGATGAGCAGGACTTTTTTGCCCTGTTCCGCGAGAGCCAGCGCACTGGCGCAGGCCAGCGAGGTCTTGCCCACGCCGCCCTTGCCGGTGAAGAAAAGATGTCGGGTCGGGGTGCGAAGAAGATTCATGAAGGTACCTCGATGCGGATTCATGTCCGCTTGGGCCCCTCTCCCGTCGGCGAGAGAGGGTTGGGGCGACGGCGACGGGGCCTTGATTCAGCCGCAGCAGGTACTGGCCAGACCGATGCTCTTTCTGCATTCGGCCTCCAGCCCCGTCCACTGGGCCAGTTGTTCCCGATCCGGGTACACGCCCTGGCTCTTCACCTGTCCGTCCACCAGGAACACCGGCAGGGCGTCTTCACCCCCCTTCTCCAGAATGGCCTGTATCGTGGCGTTCTCTACGAAGGCCCCCGGTTGCTGGGCCAGGTTATAGCGGGTCACGGTCACCCCGGAATGACGCAGCCAGGCCAGGTCGCCCGCCAGTTTGGAGAGCTTGGGGTCCACACTGGGTCCGCAAACGCCACTGGCGCAGCACTGGGGTGGATCGAACACGGTGATCTCGGTCATGGGTGAATCCCTCGTCGTGGATGACAACAGGTAACGAGAATACGCCGTTTCATATATATGATCAACCGCATGTCTAGGCCGCTCCGACGGTGAAGCGCATGATGGACGGTCGCACCTTTCACCGTCCACGCCGATCCGCAGGGCTTCGTGGTGCTCGCCAAACGCTGGCTGGTCGAACGGCCCCACGCCTGGAACGACCGTGCGCGGCGCCTGGTGATGCATGATGCCCGGCAACCCGGTAACGGATGGAGGTCGCGCGCGGCGGCGATCTCGCGTTCCTGCGGCTCACTGTGATCCTCCCGCCGATGCGCCGTCGGCCCCTTGTGCTGGGGCATCCGGACGCGCGGTCCCGATCCGCGAAGGCCCGGATTGGCCTCGCACCCCCGGTGCGCGAAGCCGGGCGATCGTCTCGCGGGCCAAGGGGCCTTTCGCAAGCTGCTAAAAGCCCACGGCATCGCCGGCAGCATGAGCCGCAAGGGAGATTGCTGGGATAAAGCGGTGCTGGAGGGCTTCTTCGGTTCCTTGAAGTCCGAGCGGATCCACTGGCGCCGCTACCAAACCCGCGAGGAAGGCCGGGCCTTCCATGCCGACCTGCCGCTCTTGCTAATGTGCTTTCGTGGGATGTTGCCGTGTGCGGAATCGTCAATCTGAGATCGACGAAGGTACGATAACCTTTGCAACAAGGTCTTGTGACGGAACGCAGGAATGGGTTCGTTCTTGACCAGGAAGATGGCGCCTTGTGGGTCCGGCTGCACAAGGATCCCGAATCGATCACGTTGCAGCGACTTACCAAGAAGACCTGTGCTGGGCTCGACCCGACATCGAGCGGTCAACGCTGTTGGCTACGGCGGCCCATCCCGATAGAGCCGATCCACCCAGTCCCGGAACCAGGCGGGCCGCGCGAGCAGGACGTACGCGATGAGCAGGGCCGCGAGCGGGATGACCAAGACCAGGGTATCGATGAGGACCAACGTCAGGGCCAGGGTCAGACGATCAACGAAGCGCATGACGACATCCCTCCGGGCAGGGCTCAAGGGGCGGGCGGCGCCGGCGGCCGGACCGACCGCATCGATCGGGTGCTGCAAGGCGCCAGTCGTGCGATTGTAGCGACCGGCGGCGACGTAGCCCAAGAGCGGGATCTCGACGCCGGCTTCCTCCGCGAGGTCGAGCGGTGTCAGATTAGGACCCCGGTTCAGGCGGTGAAGGCGGCGTAAAGAGAACCACTTGATTGCTCAAAACCCTTGCGATCACATGCCATCTCGGCGACGATTGAAGCCGGATTCGCGCGAAGCGGCGCGGCCGGAACGCAGGTCTTAGACCAGCGACTCCAACGGAGCTGGCCCACCTGATCGCGTCGCAGGTTTCGGGCTTGGTGCAACGGATAGGGAGATGATGTGCATGGCTGGCCTGCCGGCGTTCGGGAAACTGGACCGTGACGAGTACGGTATCGTCGTCGCATGGCATCCGCTCGTCGATCACCTTATTGATGTAGCCGCTTGTTTTTGCCGATTGGCGGGCTGTCGGTCGATCCGCCGCGCGATGGAGCGCGCGGCTGGCCGCGAACTGAGCCCGAAAGACCTGGCACGTCTCGCCGTGCTGGTCTTCCTGCACGATTTCGGAAAGGCCAACTGTGGATTCCAGGCCAAGCGATGGCTCCAGGGATCCATCCCACCGGGTTGGCCGAGCCATGCCGGGCATGGTGTTGAAGCGACCAAACTCTTCGCCGATGATGGCTTTCTTCAGCCTCTGGTTGCCCTATTGCCGGTCGAGGCCATTTGCACCTGGGGCGAGGCCGTCGAGCCACTGCTCAAGGCGAGCATCAGCCATCATGGCCGTCCGATCATCGAACGCGTAGGAGACTGGAAGCGCGCGATCTGGAAGCCAGTCGTAGGTCCGGAGGGGCAAACGCTCTACGATCCAGCTCCCGTGCTTGCCGAGATTGGGCTGCGCGCTGTCGAACTATATCCAGACGCCTTCACGTCGGGCGGTGATCCGCTGCCAGACGCGCCGGCCTTCGGTCATCTGTTCGCCGGGTTGGTGCAACTGGCGGACTGGCTCGGCTCGGATACGGCGTTTTTCCCGTTTTCCGCACTTGGCGAAGATCGCGCTAAGACCTCTGTCGACTATGCGGATCGCGCGGTCATGTCGTTGGGCCTGGATGCCGACAGCTCGCGCACGGCCCTGGAGACGCTTTCACCAAGCTTCGCTCAGATCTTCGGCAATCCGCCTTATCCCATCCAGGCGGCGATGGATGGTGCGGATCTGGGGTCCTTGGTCGTCCTGGAGTCCGAGACGGGCAGCGGCAAGACCGAGGCAGCGCTCTGGCGTTTCGTTCATCTCTTCGAGCGCGGTGCGGTCGACAGTCTCTTTTTCGCGCTGCCGACGCGCGTCTCGGCCAGTCAGGTGTACGAGCGGATTCTGGCGGCGGTCGCACGACTCTGGCCAACGGATCCGCCGGTGACCGTGCGTGCCCTACCGGGCTATGCCAGCGCCGATGGCCAGGAGCTCAAGGCCCTGCCGGATTTCAAGGTGCTGTGGTCAGATGATCCGGCGGACGCGGAAGCCCACCGTCGATGGGCGGCTGAATCGCCTAAGCGCTTTCTCGCTGCCCCGATCGCTGTTGGTACCATCGATCAGGCGCTGTTCGGCGCATTGCAAGTGCGTCATGCCCACCTCCGCCACGCCCTTCTCGCACGCAGCCTGGTGGTCGTGGACGAGGTCCATGCCTCCGATCCCTACATGACGGTACTCTTGGAGCGTCTGCTGCAAGCGCACCTGGGGTGCGGCGGCCATGCGCTCCTGCTGTCCGCGACCCTCGGTTCCAGCGCGAGAGCGCGCTATCTCGCGATCGACCACGGTCATCCGTTGGCGCCCTCGACTTACCAAACGGCGTGCGACGCGCCCTATCCCGCACTGTCTGACGGACTTGCCATGCGCGCCATTGGGTCGACGATGCGTCCCAAGTCGGTCACCTGGTCCCTGCGCGATCTCATCGATGATCCAGAGGCCATCGCTGGCCTGGCGATCGATGCCGCATCGGTCGGCGCCAAGGTGCTCATCGTGCGCAACACCGTTCCGTCGGCGGTCGCCGTCTTCCAATCCCTGGAATAACAGGTTCCCGACCTGCTGTTCGATGTCAACGGCGTCAGGACCCTGCATCACAGCCGTTTCAGCCGCCAAGACCGCCCGTTGCTGGACGCCGCGATCCAAGCGCAGCTCGGCAAGGACCGCCCGCCCGGCCCCCGGATCGTCGTCGGCACCCAGACGCTGGAACAGAGCCTGGACCTGGATGCCGATCTGCTCATCACCGATCTCTGCCCGATGGACGTGTTGCTGCAGCGGATCGGGCGCCTGCATCGTCATCCGCGCCCGCAAGGACAGCGCCCCGAGGCGTACCGCTCACCCCAAGCCTGGATCCTGACACCGCCGGATCATGACCTGTCCCCGCTGCTGCAAACTGCCCGGCATGGCCTGGGGCCGTTTCGCGATGGCGATGGCATCTACCCGGATCTGCGCACTGTCGAGGCCACGCGCCGCCTGATCCTAGAGCGTCCGAGCATCAGGATCCCCGAGGACAACCGGGCATTGGTCGAGGGTGCGACGCATCCCGACCGGTTGCAGGACATGGAATCGCTGGGCGAGGGCTGGAAGCAGCTCGGGCAGAAGATCGAGGGACAGACCGGCGCCAAGCGCACGATCGCCCATCTCCACGGCCTGGAAATCGACAAGGCATTCGATGCTCAACAAGGCTTTCCGACCGATCTCGACATCGCCACTCGCCTGGGTATCCGCGATCGTCTCTTGACCTTCGATCCGGCACCGGCTGGGCCATTCGGCCAACCGCTCGAGCAGCTCCCCGTGCGCCATTTCCTAGTGCCCAAGGCGATCGATCCGGACGCCCAGCCGACGGCGGTGGATGTCCAGAACGACGTGGTCCTATTCAGGCTGGAGTCCGCCCTCTTTCGCTACAGCCGTCTGGGATTGGAAAAGATCGACGGCTAGTCCTCAAGGAGCCCGCGATGACGCTGCGTTATTCCCTCCTCGACGAACCCCTGATCGGCGCCCGCCTGACGGAAGATGGCTCACGGGTTCACCTGAGCCTGCCGGCGCTTTTCGTCGCCTTGGCAGACGATCGAATTCGCGACTTTCCGGCCTTGCGACCGCATCAACGCCACCCCTGGCATGCCTTTCTGGTGCAGCTCGCGGCGATGGCCCTGCATGAAGCAGGTCAAACCGCGCCCTTCGCGGACGAAGCCGCCTGGAAAGCCGCGCTGTTGGCCTTGACCCCGGATGATCCGGATGGGGCAGCTTGGTGTCTCGTCAGCCCTCCGGAACGTCCCGCGCTGATGCAACCACCGGTTCCAGAGGGAACCCTGAAGGCATGGAAGAACGCACTTACGGCCCCGGACGAGTTGGACATGCTCGTCACGTCGAAGAACCACGACCTCAAGGTCGCCCGCATGCAGCGATGCGCGCCAGAGGATTGGCTGCTGGCCTTGATCAGCCTGCAAACCCAGGAGGGGTTTCTTGGCGCGGGGAACTACGGCATCTCGCGGATGAATGGCGGATTTGCGAGTCGTCCGGCGCTCGGGGCGGTCCCAAGAGGTGGCTGGGGGCGCCGCTGGGCACGCGATATCCGCCGTCTGCTCGATTCTCGAGCGGAGATCGTGCGCGACATGGAACTCTGCGAGCAGGGCGGCCTTGGCCTGGTCTGGTTGCGGCCATGGAATGGGATCGACAGCCTCGCCTTCACCATCCTCGATCCCTTCTATATCGAGATTTGCCGGCGGATTCGTCTTGTCGAGTCCCCAGCGGGGATCTCGGCGCTGGCGACGGGTAGCAAGGCACCACGCATCGAGGCCAAGAGCCGAAATGGTGTGACTGGAGACCCCTGGATGCCGATCGATATCGGAGCAGGCAAGGCACTCACCATTACCGCTAAGGGGTTCGACTACAAGCTCTCGTCCGAGTTGTTGTTCGGTCAGAAATTCCGCTCCCCGATTGCACAAGCATTGATCGCGGAGGATGGCGCTCAAGGGATTGTCATGCTGGCTCGCGGGGTGACGCGCGGCCAAGGCAAGACCGAGGGCTACCATGAACGGAGGATTCCCATCTCACCGAAGGTTCGCGCCTTCATGATCCAGAAGAAGACCGATGTGCTCGCCAAGATTGCCGAGGAGCGGGTATCGGACATCGGCAAGGTCCGGGGCGTTCTATGGACGGCCTTGGCAACCCTGTTCGAGAACGGTTCATCCAAAGACAAGTTCGGTGACAGCGCCAAAGACATGGCCAATCTCTTCGCTAAACCGTTTGAGCGCTTCGAGGATTCGCGGTTCTTCGACGGTCCGCTCGGGCTGAACGAGGAGGTCGAAGCGGCACAGCCCGAGGATGTGCGCCTGCGCTGGTATCTGGACATGGCCAAGCGCGCCGAGGCCATCCTGATCGATGCCTTCGAGTCAGGGCCGCGCAGCGGTGAGCGGCGCTATCGCGCCCGTGCCGCCGCCCTCAGCCGATTGCACGGTGGTCTGCGCAGCGACAAGACCCTACCAACCCTGGCCCACCACTACAAAGCACAAAAGGATTCGAAGGAGGCACCGCATGTCCAGCTCTGAGATAGAACTCCCAGCACACGCGAGTACGGAGCGAGACAGCTCGCCGATCGCCAAGCTTGCCCACCTCATCGGTCAGGCCGCTCGCTTCAACGGCGATCTCTACGGCTTGGGTAAGGGCGAGAAGGCGGCGTTGGCTCGTCTGGACCCGGACGGCGAGATCCGCCCCCATCAGATCGCGGCGCTGGCGCGGGCGCTCATCCACGCCGGTCTCGAGCCCGAAGGTTGGCCACCGGAAACCTGGCGCCGCTGGGCTTTGATCGCCCACGGTATGGCGCTAGCGGGACACGCCAGCGGTTTTCTGGGTTATCAACTCTGCGCCGCCGAGGTCTCGGAGTCGCGGGTGACCAAGCTCCTTACCTCCCGCGGGGATGCCTTCCGCCAACTCCTGCCGCGCCTTCTGCGCCTGCTCGCGTCCAAGGAGGTTGCTCCGAACTGGCACGAGCTCGGTGGATTGATCCTGGCTGAAGGCCGGGATGAGGAGAAGGCCGAAGCCATCCGCATGCGAATCGCCGGGCGCTATTTTTCGGCGCTCGCCCACTCGAATAATAAAGCTGCCTGATTCACAAGGAAATGTAACGCCATGACAACGCAACCTCGTTTCATCCAGATCCACACCCTGCACTCCTACCCCGCCGCGTTGATCAATCGCGACGATGCCGGGCTTGCCAAGCGCCTGCCGCTAGGTAACGCCATGCGCACACGGATCTCTTCGCAATGCCTGAAGCGGCACTGGCGGATCGCCGATGACCGGTTCGCATTGTCACAGCTGGCAGTGCCGATGGCGATCCGCTCGCGGGGGACGCTGGAGCTGATTCGTAAGCGGATCGTCGAGGGCGGTGTTGCGGAAACTCTGGCCCAAGCGGCGGTGGAGGCGTTGCGTAATGGCGGGTTGGTCGACCGAGCCGGGAAGGAGATGAAGGGTAATGAGGCACTGAAGACCGGGCAGGCCGTCTTGATGGGGAGGGCCGAGATCGATTATCTGGTCGGCCGCTGTATCGAGGCGGCGCAAGCCAATAGCGACGACACCGCGTTACGTGGCGCTGTGGCCAAGATGCTCAAGGATGAGAAGAAGAATATCGAGGCCCTGAAACATGGCAGTGGCCTGGAGTCCGCCCTGTTCGGCCGGATGGTCACCTCCGATGTCCTCGCCAGCCGCGACGCGGCGGTCTACGTGGCCCACGCCTTTACCGTACATGAGGCGCAGGTGGAGAACGACTATTTCACCGTCGTCGATGATCTCCTCGAGGAAAGCGGAGAGATCGGCTCGGCGGGCATCTTCGACACCGAGCTCGCCTCGGGACTCTACTATGGCTACGTCGTGGTCGATGTCCGCCAACTGGTCGAGAACCTGGAGGGTATCGAGGCCAAGGACTGCTTTTCTGCCACGACGCCGCCCGAGAAGCGCGAGTTGGCGGGCAAGGTCGTCGAGCACCTGTTGCACCTGATCGCCACTGTCAGTCCCGGCGCCAAACGCGGTTCGACAGCTCCTTTCGACTGGGCGAAGCTCGCGCTGGTCGAGGTGGGCGATTGGCAGCCGCGCAGTTTGGCGGGAGCCTTTCATGATGCCTTGCCGCTGTCATCGAAGGACGGCAGACCGATGCGCGAGCGCGCCGTGGCGTGCCTGAGCGGCGAAATCGCCAAGATGGACGAGGCCTATGGTGCGACCCTGACACGCCGTGTGATGGCGCTCGACCCGGTCGAGATCCCCAACGCGCAACGCCTCGACCTCAGCGCACTCGCCACTTGGGCCGCTGACACGATCATGACAGGGGCGTGTTGACATGCCTCGCCATCTCCTCCTGCGGCTCGAGGCGCCGCTGATGGCGTTCGGTCGGGAAACCATCGACAACTTCGGCATTATCCGCGACTTTCCGGCGCTGTCGATGATCACCGGCCTGCTGGCCAACGCGCTGGGTTGGCGACGCGAGGAAACCGGGAAACATGATCGATTGCAGGAACGGCTTGTCTTGGGCGCGCGCCTGGAGCGGCCCGGAACACGTCTGCAAGATAACCAGAACGCCCGATTGTCGAAGGACGACAAGGGCTGGACGACCAAGGGTAAACCCGAGGAACGGGCTGGCGGGGCAGGTACCTACGAGAGTCCGCATCGCCGGTTTCGCGACTACCACGCCGACCTCTCCATGCTCGTGGCCCTGCGTCTGGAACCGACCGACGAGCCCCCGACACTGGATGATTTGATTGCGGCCCTCGATCACCCCGCCCGCCCGCTCTTCATCGGTCGCAAGCCATGCCTGCCGAGCCGCCGGCTATTCGCCGGTTGGCACGAAGGCGAGAGCGTTTCGCATGTCCTGCGCTCCGTGCCCTTGCCGAACGATTCGCCAGAGGGGGCGCGGCTGCAATGGCCGGATGGCGAGGGGACGCTGCCGGGCGACCGGGCACTCGACCTCTGCGACGAGCGCAACTGGACCAGTGGCGTCCACGGTGGCTGGCGACCGATTCGGGAAGGCCGGATTCGGGCCGAGGAGGAGTCGGCATGAGCCTTTTCTTGCTGCATTGTTCGCCGGATCCCGAAGCGCTGTCGATCTGGGCGACCCGCCATCGTCTGTTGTCGCCAGACGGCGAAAATGGATACGCCTTGCATGCCCTGCTCACGGCGGCCTTCGGCGAGCGGTCCCCTAAGCCGTTTCGCTATCTTGGCGCGCGACAAGGTCTCTTGGCCTACTCGGACCATCCTCCGGCGTTGCTGCATGACAACGCGGCTCTGGCGACCCCCGACGTGGCCCGGGCACTTGGGTTGGACACCCTCGCGGTTCGGCCGTTTCCGACAGCCTGGACCACCGGTCAAACTTTGAATTTCGAGGTCCGGGTACGTCCCGTCCTCCGTGCAAAGGACGGGCGCGAGCGTGATGCCTTTCTGCACGCCATCGAAGCGGAATCGTCCCCTGAACAGCCAATCAGCCGCGAACCGATCTACGCCGAGTGGCTGCGCAAGCAGTTCGCCGAGCAGGATGCGGCGCAGATGCTTCAGGTCGGTATGGACGCCTTTCGGCTCAGTCGCGTGATCCGACGGGCCGGGGTCGATGAAGCAGGGCAGCGCAAGGTGCGCACGCCGTCTGGCCCTGACGCCGTGTTCAAGGGGCAATTGCGTGTTGGCGATGGGCAAGCCTTTACCCGCCTGCTGACGCGCGGAATCGGCCGACACCGCGCCTTCGGCTTCGGGATGCTGTTGCTAAAGCCGGCGCGCCCATGCTGAAAGGGCGGCTCGGTCTCGAAACCTCGCGGATGCCACATGCCGATCGGCATGGGCTGATCTGGTTCGAGCGCGGCGAGTTGTGCGTCATCGACGGCTGTCTGCACTTCTTCGCCGGAAAAGACTCGCTGACGCCCTACTCGGTGCAGATCCCGCACCAGACGGTCTCGATGATCCTCCTCGGACCTGGCAGCACCGTCACCCACGACGCCCTGCGGTTGCTGGCTCGACATGGCACCCTGATGGCGGCCGTCGGAGAGGACGGCGTGCGCTGCTATACCGCACCGCCGTTGCTGCCGGATCGCTCCGACATCGCGCGCCGTCAGGCCGAGCTTTGGGGGAATCCACGTCGTCGCATCAGCGTTGCCCGTCATATGTACGCCCTGCGTCTCGGGGAAGTGCTGCCCCACCGCGATCTCGATACCCTGCGCGGGATCGAAGGCTCCCGCGTCAAGGCAACCTATCAGCTGATGGCGCAGCGCTACGGCATCGAATGGAAGGGACGGCGTTACGATCGCGCCAATCCGAACGCCGCGGATATCCCAAATCAAGCGATCAATCATGCGGCAACCGCAGTGCAAGCCGCTGCTGCGATCGCGGTACAGGCGGTCGCGGCGATCCCGCAACTCGGGTTCATTCATGAAGATTCAGGTCAGTCTTTCATCCTCGATATCGCCGATCTGTTTCGGGACAACATCACCTTGCAGATCGCGTTCACGGTCGCCAAGAAGGCCGAGACTGACAGTCAGTCGGTCGATCGCTTGGTCAGGCGTGAAGCGGCAACCGTGTTCCGCCAACAGGGGGTGATTCCAGCCATGATCGACCGGATCAAACAAGTTATCCGCATGGAGGAGATCAATGCCTCTGGTCATGATCGTAACCCGTGATGTGGCAAACCGATATCGGGGATACCTTGGATCGCTCATGCTGGAGGTGGCGCCAACTGTCTACATCTCGCCACGTATGAATCCCGGTGTCCGCTCGCGCACATGGGCTGTCCTGACGAGTTGGCATACAGCGGAGCCACAAGGGAGCGTAGTGATGGTATGGAAGGATGTGAACGAAACCGGTGGAATCGGTATCGCTACGTTGGGAACACCTCCAAGAGAGCTCCTAGATGTGGACGGCTTATGGTTGGTGCGGAAGCCCTTGTAGACGCTCTTTAAAAACTGATCGCTCTCCTGATTTACGCTGTTATAGCAATGTTTTAACTGCGAGAGATTCCCCCGCGCTCGCGGGGATAGGCCCGAAAGCGCTTGGGTGGATCAGGCGTTTGTGCTGATTCCCCCGCGCTCGCGGGGATAGGCCCCCCGGCGTGATCACCTCGGCCTACGGTCCGGAGATTCCCCCGCGCTCGCGGGGATAGGCCCCGCGCAAACCGTCCCAAACGCAGACCCATGGGGATTCCCCCGCGCTCGCGGGGATAGGCCTGGTCCAGATCTTCGAACGCGAGCCCTACCAGGGATTCCCCCGCGCTCGCGGGGATAGGCCCTGACGCCGCAATATCTCGATCTGCGCATCCAGGATTCCCCCGCGCTCGCGGGGATAGGCCCTATTGTACAACACGGCGTCTCGGCTCGGACGTGATTCCCCCGCGCTCGCGGGGATAGGCCCTCTGGTCGCGGGTTACAGGTTTATGGGATGACGATTCCCCCGCGCTCGCGGGGATAGGCCCCCTGGGCGCGCGACATGCCCGACATGCCCTACGATTCCCCCGCGCTCGCGGGGATAGGCCCGATGGTGATGGTCTTCATGTTCGGCTCATGGTGATTCCCCCGCGCTCGCGGGGATAGGCCTTTGATCTCACCATCCCCGGCCTCGTCCGAGACGATTCCCCCGCGCTCGCGGGGATAGGCCCCGTCTCCGTGGCGGGTCGAGATCCGGCGACCAGATTCCCCCGCGCTCGCGGGGATAGGCCGCCGACCTGCTACGTCGGCCCGACTGCCGATCTGATTCCCCCGCGCTCGCGGGGATAGGCCCGGGGCGCCGCCATGTGCCACAGCCAGATACTGGATTCCCCCGCGCTCGCGGGGATAGGCCCCCCGGACAGGCCGATGAAGAAGTCCTTGCTGTGATTCCCCCGCGCTCGCGGGGATAGGCCCTCTGGCCGACCGTCGACCCGGATCAGGCGCTCGATTCCCCCGCGCTCGCGGGGATAGGCCCACATTGGTCGGCACCCAGATTCGCCCTTCGGCGATTCCCCCGCGCTCGCGGGGATAGGCCCAATGGGACACCGCTCGCCGGATGCGCGATGCCGATTCCCCCGCGCTCGCGGGGATAGGCCCGGGGCGTGGCCACATACCACGGCCAGATACTGGATTCCCCCGCGCTCGCGGGGATAGGCCCTTCAGGTACGGGATGCTGATCGATTCCGTGACGATTCCCCCGCGCTCGCGGGGATAGGCCCCAAGCTAAGGCCGCGAAATATCAAGAGCGGCTGATTCCCCCGCGCTCGCGGGGATAGGCCCTCGGGCAGGCGCTGGCGGGGCATATTGCTCACGATTCCCCCGCGCTCGCGGGGATAGGCCCAGCACGATTGTCCTGCCGGGCGCGTTCGAGCCGATTCCCCCGCGCTCGCGGGGATAGGCCCGCCAATGTAGACGGCACTTCGTAGCACGGTGCGATTCCCCCGCGCTCGCGGGGATAGGCCCCAACTGGAGATAAGTCGTGATAGCATCCGAGCGATTCCCCCGCGCTCGCGGGGATAGGCCCACGGCGCCCTCACCTCTTGCCCTTGCCCACCCGATTCCCCCGCGCTCGCGGGGATAGGCCCAGTCGGCTCAAGCGAGCCAACAACAAGCAAGAGATTCCCCCGCGCTCGCGGGGATAGGCCCTGAATCTCCGGCCCCTCAGGCAGACGCGCAATGATTCCCCCGCGCTCGCGGGGATAGGCCCCTCCCAAGCCCGCACATGGCCCACAAGACCCAGATTCCCCCGCGCTCGCGGGGATAGGCCCGACGAGCATCCGGAACGCCCATACCCGAGCGAGATTCCCCCGCGCTCGCGGGGATAGGCCCCAGGACCGGCCGACCATAAGAGGACTCTGCCCGATTCCCCCGCGCTCGCGGGGATAGGCCTTTACCGACCGTCCAGCGTCACGGCATGATTCGGATTCCCCCGCGCTCGCGGGGATAGGCCCACTGTAATTTAAATACGACTGTAATTATGTTCGATTCCCCCGCGCTCGCGGGGATAGGCCGCCGCCACGTGCCGTCGACGACGGCCTGGCCGAGATTCCCCCGCGCTCGCGGGGATAGGCCCTATGATATTATGCTATCTATTCCATCCAAACTGATTCCCCCGCGCTCGCGGGGATAGGCCCCGGCGTGGCATCGGCGCCATTGGCCACGACCTGATTCCCCCGCGCTCGCGGGGATAGGCCCGGTGGCGTTGCGGGCGTCATGGGCCATCACACGATTCCCCCGCGCTCGCGGGGATAGGCCCCTCGCAGCCTGGATGTAATTCGGCGCTACCGAGATTCCCCCGCGCTCGCGGGGATAGGCCCCGGCGGAGTGCGGCGAGCGCCCATACGTCGTTGATTCCCCCGCGCTCGCGGGGATAGGCCCAAAAGAGCAAGTGCACGAGGCAGCTGCGGCTCGATTCCCCCGCGCTCGCGGGGATAGGCCCCCCCGGATACCGCCTGAAACAGCCCCCCGGCAGATTCCCCCGCGCTCGCGGGGATAGGCCCCGTGCACGGCGCGTAGAAATTTGGCATGTGCTGATTCCCCCGCGCTCGCGGGGATAGGCCCTGAACGCCCTGGGCGAGTGGGAGTACGTGCAGGATTCCCCCGCGCTCGCGGGGATAGGCCCAGCCGGTTCACGAGCCCACCCGCTGCACCACCGATTCCCCCGCGCTCGCGGGGATAGGCCCTGCACGCCGGACAGGGTCAGCGCCTTCAATCCGATTCCCCCGCGCTCGCGGGGATAGGCCCGACCCGGTGAACAGCGAGGACGCGCTGTTTGGGATTCCCCCGCGCTCGCGGGGATAGGCCCACGCGCATGCGCCTTACTCCTTCGCTCGCCGGGATTCCCCCGCGCTCGCGGGGATAGGCCCAGAAGCGGCCGCGAACACAGTGGCGCGATCCGGATTCCCCCGCGCTCGCGGGGATAGGCCCATAGCAAATTCACCATTGCGCGATCGGGATCAGATTCCCCCGCGCTCGCGGGGATAGGCCCGAGGGATGGGTTGTGGCCTTCGCGCCGTCCACGATTCCCCCGCGCTCGCGGGGATAGGCCCTCATGAAGATTCCCGATCCCGCCGGTGCCGAAGATTCCCCCGCGCTCGCGGGGATAGGCCCGTGCCAGACCCAGTACCGGAGCGACTGAAGGTGATTCCCCCGCGCTCGCGGGGATAGGCCGCCACCGCCGAGGAAATGAAGTGGCCTGAGCAGGATTCCCCCGCGCTCGCGGGGATAGGCCCCTTTGCCTTTATTGCGACGATTGAGGAAGCGCGATTCCCCCGCGCTCGCGGGGATAGGCCCCTTTTGCGGGCAAGGCCAGCAGTGGCATCGCTGATTCCCCCGCGCTCGCGGGGATAGGCCCTCGTCAATGATGTCGTTAGTGTCGGCGGTATGGATTCCCCCGCGCTCGCGGGGATAGGCCCTCAATTCGAGCCGTCGTCATTCTTCGCCTTCGGATTCCCCCGCGCTCGCGGGGATAGGCCCGCGCCGGATCCGGCTTACCGGCCTTCAGCGCCGATTCCCCCGCGCTCGCGGGGATAGGCCCAATTGACGGCTTGCGTGGCTTACAGATCGCTGGATTCCCCCGCGCTCGCGGGGATAGGCCCTCTCGCCGCCGGATGTGCGTCGGGCGAATCGAGATTCCCCCGCGCTCGCGGGGATAGGCCCTCGTCGATTCCCGCGGCTGCCCGTGGATCGAGGATTCCCCCGCGCTCGCGGGGATAGGCCCCCTGGCGTGGGTATCGGCGTCGATCAGTGCCGGATTCCCCCGCGCTCGCGGGGATAGGCCCGGGCCACCTGAGGTTATTTAGTTGCAACGGTGGATTCCCCCGCGCTCGCGGGGATAGGCCCTGACCCCACGGGCAGCACCTCCAGCGGCCTTTGATTCCCCCGCGCTCGCGGGGATAGGCCCCGGGTCTATCGGCTCGGGCGGCGGAGGGTCCGGATTCCCCCGCGCTCGCGGGGATAGGCCATGACGAGGTCGAGCTGAAGCACTGGCTGGCGGAGGTGGAAGCCTTGCTGGCAGAGAAACTCGAACAGGGGCCGGTGGCGCTCTATGGGCATGGCGTATATACTGGATATACAATCGACTGCAAGGAAACCTGTATGCTCACGCGAGTCTTCAAAAGCGGGAATTCCATGGCCGTGCGCATTCCTAAGGAGTTGGCCTTTGCGGACGGCATTCAGGAAGTCGAGATCGAGCGTATCGGCAACACGCTCGTCGTCCGCCCCGCGGGAGCGCAAACCCTCGGCGACGTGATGGATATCTGCGCCATGTTTACGCCCGACTTCATGGCGGATGGCCGCGATGAATCGCCGGAGGTCGAGCGAGATCGGGAGGCTTTCGGCAGCCCAGCCGGCGGGAAGGCGACCGCCGACTCATGAGATATCTGCTGGATACCAATATTTGCATCTATGTCATGCAACGTCGGCCCGCTTCGGTAGCCGCCCGTTTCGAATCGCTGAGTCGGGGCGATGTCGGCATGTCGATCATCACCTATGCGGAAATCCGCGCCGGGATCGAGAAGCGCCCCGACAGCCGAAAGCACAACGAAATGATCCTGGATCTGTTCGTGCAGCGGGTTCCGTATCTTCCCTTCGACGAAGCCGCGGCTCACGCCTACGGCGTGCTGCGAGCCGCCGTTCCCGATCGCCGGCGCAATGCCATGGATCGCCTGATCGCCGCTCACGCGCTCGGCATCGGCGCTACCCTGGTCACCAACAACGAAGACGACTTCAAGGACTATCCTGGTCTGGTCGTCGAAAACTGGATCCTTGACTCATGACCGCTCCGCCCGAAAAGCCCCTCCGCCCTCAGCGGAAAAACCCCGTCAACGCCGCACGCGACGCGGCGGATCTTGGCCGTCAACGTCTGGCGCAAAAACGATACGGCGATCGAGGGCGATTCCGACCAAATCTCAACGTCCACCACCCCGCCGACCAACAACCGTGCCTGACTGGACCTATAGGTAAGCGGCAGTTCGCTCGCTCCGGGGACGCGGAAATACGGTGATATCGTCGCGCCTGCCCCGAGCGGCCGAAGCAGACCTCCCCGGCGCTTACCCGTGACAAAACTCTTATTCACCCCGAGATTCGGGAACGAGCGAAGGCTGAATGCCGATCTCGTCGTGCCCGTTGCAGCGCGAGCCGACGGTCTCGGCGATTCTCCCAGCCCCCGACACGCGGCGTCGATGGCAGCCATCGACGCGCGAAGGTGTATCGGCGTCTTCTCGCAACAGACCCCTCGTGGAGGAACCAATGAAACGCTGTTCGGCATTGCGACGGCTATCCGTGGACCATCACAGGGGTCTGGTCATCGCGTTGCGGGCTCGCCGCGCCCAAGATGCGGTAGCGGCCTGGCATGAGTTGGGGCAGCGCTTTGCCGATGAACTGGAGCCGCATTTCGCGCTCGAGGAGGCAGGCGTGTTACCGGCACTCGAAGCGGCTGGGGAGACGCGCCTGGTGGAGCGGATCTGCGATGAGCACGGCGCGATGCGTGCGCTGATCGCCCAGGGTGGTCCTGACGACCTGTTGACCTTCGCCGACCTGCTCGAGGCGCACATCCGCTTCGAGGAGGCCAGCCTGTTCGCCGCGGCCCAACAGATCCTTCCGACGGCGGTCCTGGACGAGTTGCAAGCCCTGCATGACAAGGCTCCGGCGCCGGGCTGCGCTGTCCCGGGAGCGCATCATGCCGCGCGCCCTGCCCCGCCTTCGGAAGCGAGCATGCAGATCAACGACCCGGCGGCCTACCGCCGCGTCGAGGCGATCGATCTGATGGCCGAGTTGGTCGATCTGCGCGGTCGCCGGGTCCTGGAACTCGGCTGCGGCGCGGCCCATCTGACCCGCGCCATGGCCACGCGTCTGGGCGCGGCCCGGATCACGGCGACCGAGGTCGATCGTCGTCAGCACGCGTGTAATCTGACCATCACCGATCTGCCGCAGGTGTCCTTTCGCTACGGTGGCGCCGAGGCGATCGCCGATCCCGCCGCCAGTTACGACCTCGTGGTCATGCTCAAATCGCTACACCATGTCCAGATCGATCACATGGACCGGGCGCTGGCCGAGATCCATCGCGTCTTGGTCCCGGACGGCCTGCTCTATGTCTGTGAACCCGTGTACTGGGGCGACTTCAACGCGCTACTGCGTCTGATCGAGGACGAGCAGGAGGTCCGACAGGCCGCCTTCGAGGCGTTGCGCCGGGCCGTCGCGAGCGGACGGTTCGAACTGGTGCGCGAGGTCTTCTTCGAGTCCGAGGGGGTCTATCCGGACTGGGCGAGCTTTGCCGCACGGTTCATCGACGTGACCTTCGTCGAGCGTCGGCTCGACGATACCCGAATCGACACAGTCCGCGCGGCCTTCGAGCAACACCTGACGCCGGAGGGTGTCCGCCTCTGGAAACCTCATCGCGTCGATCTGCTGCGCCGCGTCGAATGAAACGGGCCTCGCACCGGCCTTCGCGGGCGCCGCCCGACGATTCCGGTCGCCGATAGCAAAAGGCCGGGCACGAATGCCCGGCCTTCTCACCTGCCGATCAGATTGGCACTGTCAGCGTGCCGTCCTCAGGCGACTTTGGCCTGCTCCGATGCGCCATGCTCGATCGCGGGGCTCGTGCCCGTTCCGCGGATCTCGATGCGCCGCGGCTTCATCGCCTCCGGCACCTCGCGCACCAGGTCGATGTGCAGCAGACCTTTCTCCAGCTTGGCCTCGACGACCTTCACGTAGTCGGCGAGCTGGAATTTACGCTCGAAGCCGCGGTTGGCGATCCCTCGATAGAGGAAATTGCCATCGCGCTCCGTCGCGTGCCGCTGACCCGACACGGTCAGCAGATTCTCCTTCACCTCGAGGTTGAGCTCGTCTTCGCTGAAACCGGCCACGGCCAGCGTGATCCGATAGCGGTTCTCGTCCTGCAACTCGACGTTGTAGGGCGGGTAGCCACCGGGCTCGCTGCGATAGGCAGTCTCCAGCGCATTGGCGAGACGATCGAAGCCGATCATCGAACGAAACAGCGGTGAGAAGTCGAGAGTGGTCATGACATATCCTCCAAATGAGCAATATGAACGAACAATTGGCGTTCGGTTGAACCGCCAGCCGGCAGTCCCCGGATGGGCGGCTGCTGGCAAGAAAGAAGATAGTCATCTGTTAGCACTCTGTCAAGAGGAGTGCCAAAGATCCGTCATGAACCGCCGAACGTCGATAACAGCCGCGGATCGACCTTCTCCACCGCCGTTGGGCGTGCCGCAAGTCGGACCTGGGTACAGAGGAGGCAAGCGTGATGGGCCGCCCGACGAGCGGCTCGATGGCAGTCTGGGCGGACTGGTGCGGGACGCCGACGGGTGTGCGCCAAGGCCGGGAGACCTTGCGGTATCGAGACAGTGGAGTGTCGCCGACCGGCGACCGCGCGAAAGCGAGCACCGACATGCGTCAGGTCGGCCGTCGCACAAAACGGGTGGATGTCGCCGAGGCGACCGAGATCTGGTGGCTACGGGTGGACTCGAACCACCGACCCCCGCATTATGAGTGCGGTGCTCTAACCAACTGAGCTACGTAGCCGAATAAGAGCGGGAATGTTAGCGACCCAGGCGGGCACCGTCAACCTTTTGGTGGCGTGCGTGCGGCGTTTCGATCGAGCTCGCGCAGATGCGCGAGCTTCTCGCCGATGCGGATCTCCAGACCCCGATCGACCGGCTCATAGTAGCAGCGCGGGCCCAGTTCGGCCGGGAAATAGTCCTCGCCGGCGGCATAGCCTTCCGGCTCGTCGTGGGCGTAGCGATAGGTCCGCCCGTGGCCGAGTTCTTTCATCAACGCTGTCGGGGCGTTGCGCAGATGGATCGGCACCTCGGCCGCGCTGGTGCCACGGGCATCGGCCCGGGCCGCATTCCAGGCTCGGTAGACCGCGTTGCTCTTCGCCGCGCAGGCGAGATAGACGACGGCCTGGGCGAGCGCCAATTCCCCCTCCGGGTGTCCGAGCCGCTGCTGGACCTCCCAGGCGTTCAACGCCAGGCCCAGCGCACGGGGGTCGGCGTTGCCGATGTCCTCGGAGGCCATCCGCACGATTCGCCGGGCGATGTAACGCGGATCGCAACCGCCCTCGATCATCCGCGCCAGCCAATAGAGGGCCGCGTCCGGCGCCGAACCACGCACCGATTTGTGCAGGGCCGAGATCTGTTCGTAGAACAGATCGCCGCCCTTGTCGAACAGTGCGACGGGGCCGGTGATGACCTCGGCCACGACGGCCTCGTCGATCTGCGATCCGGGCGCCAGATCCGCCGCGAGCTCCAGCAGGTTCAAACCGCGCCGCGCATCGCCGGCGGCCGCGGTCGCGAGCCGCGAGCAGGCGCCGTCGGTCAGCCTCAGACCGAGCCGACCGAGCCCGCGCTCGGGATCGCCAAGGGCCGCCTCGAGGATGGTTCGGATCTCGGCGGCCGTCAGCGGCTTCAGCAAGTAGACGCGGGCCCGCGACAGCAGGGCGTTGTTCAACTCGAAGGACGGGTTCTCGGTCGTCGCGCCGATGAACAGGAAGGTGCCATCCTCGACATGGGGCAAGAAGGCATCCTGCTGGGCCTTGTTGAAGCGGTGGACCTCATCGATGAACAGGATGGTTCCACGACCCTCTGCTTGGCGGCGTCGTTGTGCCTCGGCGACCGCGTCGCGGACGTCCTTGACGCCGGCCAACACCGCCGAGAGCCTGATGAACGCACTCCCGGAGTGGCCGGCGATCAGCCGTGCGAGCGTCGTCTTGCCGCTGCCCGGCGGCCCCCACAGGACCATCGAGTGCAGCCGATCGGCGGTGATCGCGTGCCACAAGGGCTTGCCCTCGGCGAGCAGGTGAGCTTGGCCTTGGAACTCCGCCAGCGTGCGCGGTCGGCGCCGCTCGGCCAGCGGTGCCTGTCCGCCGACCGGCGTCTCAGTTCGGGTGGGACGTGACACCATGGTCCGACTCTCGCGAACGCCTCGTCGGCCCTCAATCGAATTCGAGAAAATCCCCGCCGATCGAATGATCGAAGCGAAACAGGCTGCCGTCCAGGCGCGGATTGCGCCGGATGTCGTGGAAACGCAGATGGGTGACCTGCCCGAAGCGATCGACCATCACCAACGTATCGAGCTGATCGCCGAGGAAACCGAGCTCGATCCGTTCGATCTCGGTGTCGGCCGCCTTCGGTCGCAGCTCGAGCCACTCGCGCTCGCCGGTCCCCTCGATCGGCCTCAGATCGAACACCCGGTCGAACGGACCATCCTCGGTCAGCAACAAGGCCGGGGTGCCGCGCAGCGCCTCGCGCTGACTGCGATGGTAGACCTGTTCTAGCTCCGGATCGTGGACGTAGACCCGCCGCCCGTCAGCGACGATCAATTGCTTGAACGGTACCTGATATTCCCAGCGAAACTGTCCAGGCCGTTTCAGATAGAAACGCCCGTCCGACTCGAGCATCTGGCTCCGGTCAGCGTTGAAGGTCGTCTGACGGAAATCGGCCTGAAGCGTTTCGAGCCCAGTCAAGTAGGCATCGAGCTGCTTCACGCCGTCGGTGGCCGACGCCCCCGAAACGGCGAACCAGGTGAACAGCAACACCAGCAGCAGGCTCGCGCGCGCGACGACGCCGGGCGAACCAGACCGATTCCGAGACCGACGATGACTGACAAGATGCATGGGGGGAATCACTCGTTGAAGGGTGGGATGGGATGGCGACCGCCAAAGCTGGCCGGCAGTCGAGATATCGCTGGCTCAGACCGGTGATTCGCGAGCAAGATCCCACGAGCGACGCACTCGACGAACAAACCCTTGACCGACCCTGCTTGGCCTGACCTGGCCTGGACAGGCCGAACGACAGCAAACCGCGCTCGCCAGCCCCGCTATCCCAGCCCCGCTACCCCAGCGTCGCCCACAATCGAAGCCGCCGCACCCGCGCGAAGGCGACACCGCGCCAAAACATCCGCCCGGGGCCCCACCTGCGCGCGCGTCGACATCGATACGGCCGAACGCTGTCAATTGGCGTCGCGGAATTCCCCGACATGCACGGATCCAAAGGTCGTTTGGAGGCCCGCCAGCCAGTCGGCGACCGCATCGGCAACCTGGCCTGGACATTCTTCGTGAGCGACATGTCCGCACCCAGGCAGGACGACCAACTCCGACAAGGGAAGCGCCGCCGCCGCCTGCTGCGTATCCGCTAGGGGCACGAGGCGATCCTGATCGCCGGTAATCACCAACGCCGGCTGCGTGATCTCGGGCAGGCGGGCACTGACCGAGACGACATCGGTCAAGGATTGGTGCAGCAGATGTCCCCACGCCAGGTCCCAGTTTGCAACCCGTGCATGGACACCGGCGAGGGCCAAACGCTCGTCCGACAGGCGACTCGGGTCCGCATACGAGCGGCGCAGCAAGGCCGTGCTCTGGCCCAGACGTCGCGCGAGGAACAGACTCAAGCGTTCGGTCTGCGGGAGGTCAGCAAGGGATGGCGGCAAGGTCGGACGTTGCGCATAAACCCAGGGACTGACCAGTATCAATGCCGTGACCCGCTCCGGGCGCGCGAGCGCGGCCTCGAGCGCGAGAGAACCGCCGGCGGAATTGCCGACGAGGATCGCCTGAGCAAGTCCGAGAGCGTCCATAGTCGCGAACAGCTGATCGACGGCCGCCTCACGCGTGTACGGGCTCGCCTCGGCCCAGTCCAGCCGCGTCAGCTTGGCACTGAGTCCGTAGGGCACCTGGTCGTAGGCGATCACATGTCCCTGGCCATCGAAAAAGCCGAGCAACTCGTCCCAGGTGAAGGCATTCAGCGTGAACCCGTGCAGCAGCAGAAAGTTCGGCACCGCCGGTCCCGGCGGTGTCGTGCCCGCCAGGTAATGAACCTCGACTCCATCTGTACCCTCGAAGGGGATGACCAGGAACCGACTCGCGGGCGTCGCCGCCGCACGCGCCGGCTCCAGACCCGGCAGGGGCGTCGTGGACACCAAAAAGGGGCCGAGCCCGACAGCGACGGCGCCGATCAAGGCAAGGATCGTCAACGAGACCAACCAGGCTTTCCACATGACTTGTCCGTCTTCCTCGTCGAAGGATGGGCGTCGGAATCAGCCCGTCTGTGCCGCGTGCACGATACCATGCTCTTCCGAAACCATCGAGGTGGCCAGACTTGTCGTATCATGGGCGGCTGATTGTCGCTGAACCACTCGTAGCGGCCGGATACCCCGTGCCGGTCCTCGACAACTTGCCGGCCAGGTCGCATCGGGCCGGCCTTGTTTTCGTTGCCCGGCTGGCTCGGCCCCCTCGAGGGCTCCAAGCGGCCACGCCGACAACGATCTCGCTGTGGCATTGAGATGCTTGCGCCAACCGAAACCCACGAGTACCTGAAGCAACGCCTTGCGGAGACGATCGGCCTGCTGCCGCTGGATGACGACCAGGGCCTGGTGTCGTTGATCCTGGAGCTCCCCGACTTCCCGAGACTGGCCCCGACGCTGGCGGGTCCTCAGTTCCAGTTCGCGCATGGAGATCATAGAACACTGCACGCCGGCTACGGTGTCGCCGCCGAATGGCAGGCCATGGGACCGATGCGGTTCCATCAGCTTCGCGCCACCGCCCAAGCGGCCCGCGCTTCGTGGACCCAACTGGATGTCGACGACACCGGACATCGCGGCTTCGCGCTGCTGGGTTTCGCGGCCTCCCCCATGGAACTGGAGACCGATGAGCGCGATCATCTTCCCAACGCCCTCCTGTGGGTCCCGGAAGTCGCCCTGCGCGGTCATCACGACCGCGGCGCACTGATCCTGACGACGACCCTGCCGGCGTCGGCGGCGGCGCTGCTCGCACGCTGGCAAGGCTGGATCGAGCGCCTGGTCCCGGCATTGCGACAGGTGGAGCCGACGGCAGACCCCGGGCCGATACGCCTGCGCCGCGACCAGAATCAACCGGAGATTGTCGGCTGGGAACACTTGGTCGAATCGGCGCTGAAACAGATCGCCGAGGGCAAGCTCGACAAGGTGGTCATCTCGCGCCGACTTCGTGTTACTGGGGCACGGCCGTTCGATCGCGCGCGGCTCATGACCACTCTCGGTCGCCTCTTCCCATCCTGTCAACTCGTCTCGATCAGCCGCAATGAAACACATTTCGTTGCCGCCACGCCGGAACGGCTCGTCGCGTGCTCGGGTGACCGGATCGAGGTCGATGCCATTGCCGGAACCGTCGCCAGAGCCGCCCACCCGCATCGCGATGCCGCGCTCGGCGAGGCCCTGCTCAACTCCGTCAAAGACCGCCGTGAGCACGATCTCGTCATCGACGCGATTCGCGCGGCCTTGACCACCTGCAGCGACCAGATCGAGATCCCCGAGGTCCCGGTGCTGATGCGGCTGAAAAACGCGCAGCACCTGTGGAGCCCGATCCGGGCTCGGGTCGCGCCTGGAATGGATGTCTTTCGCCTCGCCGAATTGCTCCACCCGACCCCAGCGACGAATGGCGAGCCGCGCAATGCCGCCAGCTCCTGGCTGCGACGGACCGAACCGATCAACCGTGGCTGGTACACCGGTGCCGCCGGCATCGTCGAACCGGACCTGACCGGCGACCTCTGGGTCATGCTGCGGTGCGCACAGATATGCCGCGATCGGGCCGACCTGTTCGCCGGTGCCGGAATCGTCGCGGGTTCGGATCCCCTCTGCGAATGGCAGGAGACCGAGGACAAACTCGGCGCCATGCTGACGGCACTCCAGTTCGCATGATGGGTGCACCGCGCGACGATCAGGCCTGTCGCAACCTGCGCTGGTCGGTGGCCCTGCTCGATGGTCTGGTCGCGGGCGGGATGCGGCACCTCGTGCTGTCGCCCGGGTCCCGTTCGACGCCAGTGGTCCTGGCGGGGCAGCGCCAGCCGGCCCTGCAGCTGACGCCGATCCTCGACGAACGCAGTGCGGCCTTCTTCGCGTTGGGCCTCGCGCGGGCCACGCGCCAACCGGTCGGTCTCTTGTGTACATCGGGCAGCGCCCCCGCGCACTGGTTTCCCGCTGTCATCGAGGCCGCCGAGTGGGGCCTGCCCCTGATCCTGCTCACGGCTGACCGACCGCCCGAGCTGCGGGCCTGGGGCGCCAACCAGACGGTCGACCAGATCCACCTGTTCGGACGCTTCGTCCGCGAGTTTCACGATCCGGGACCACCCCGGGACGAGGCGCGCGCGATGAAGACCATGACCGCGCTGGGCGCGCGCGCGGCGTCGGTGAGCCGGGGACGACGTGCCGGACCGGTCCATATCAATCTGCCCTTTCCGGAGCCTCTGGTACCCGACACCGACTGTGATCCACCGGCGAGCGGAGATCTGCGACCCTTGCCGCACGCGCGACCTGGGGCGCCCGCCCCGACGGATGACCCGTGGTCGGTGGCCCCCGCGGCAATCGACTTCCACCAGCTGTCCGGCCCGGGCCTGATCTGTTGCGGTCCCGGTGAGTACACGGACGACGATATCGCGGCCCTGTGGTCCTGTGCCACCAACCTGGGCCTGCCTGTCCTCGTCGATCCGCTGTCGGGACTCCGATTCGGACCGGCGCCGGAGGTCCGGGTCACCCGCTACGATAGCTTCTTGCGCAATCCGCTGGCCGCGGCGGCGTTGCGCCCGGCGTGGGTCGTGCGCCTCGGTCGACCACCGGTCTCGCGGGTGCTCAACGAATGGCTGACCGGCGTTCCGTCGCTCCTCGTCGACCCCGCGGAGCGCTGGTGCGACCCGACCCACGATGCCGTGCAACAGATCACGGCAACGCCGGCGGTCTTCCTGGGCTGGCTTCAACGAACGGATCGGGTGACGGCGGCGCCTGGCTGGCTGGACGACTGGCTTGCCGCGGACCAGCGCCTGACGGCCTTGGCCGAGCAACACCTGGCCGAGAGCCCCTGGTGCGAGCCCCATCTGATCCAAACGCTGATCGCGAGGCTGCCGGCCGGCGACGCCCTCTTCTGCGCCAATTCGCTGCCGATCCGCCAGCTCGACACTTGGTCCGGGGCGCGCGCGCGCGCGCTGGCCATCCATGGCAACCGCGGCGTCAGCGGCATCGACGGACAGGTCTCGACTCTCGCCGGCCTCACTCGCGGCGGGTTGGCCACCTGGGGCTTGCTCGGAGACCTGGCCTTCTGCCACGATCTGAGCGGCCTGTTGCTGGCGCACACACTCGACCGCCCTTGCCTGGTGCTGAATAATGGCGGGGGTCGTATCTTCGACTACCTGCCTCAGCGCCATGTGCCAGGCGTCGAGACCCTGTGGCGAACACCCTTGTCGCTCGACCTGGGCGAACTGGTGCGCCCATTCGGCGTGCCCCATCGGATCGTCACCGACGGGGCCACCCTCGATCGAGCACTCGATCAGGTCATCGACCGAGGCGGCGCGAGAGTGATCGAGATACGGATCGACGCAACCTCGAGTCAGCGGGTCCACGAGGGCTTCTGGCAACGGGTCGCACGGCAAGACATCATTTGAAACCAGCGGAGGTAAGCATCCGGTGCGAGCGACGGACCCCACACGACCCGACCCATCGAACAGGGCGATCGACTGGCAGACACCTGCCAATTGCGATTATCAGGACATCCTGTATCAGGAGGCCGAAGGGATCGCGAAGATCACGATCAATCGTCCCGAGGTCCGCAACGCCTTTCGCCCGGAAACGGTCCGCGAGTTGATCGAGGCCTTTCATCGCGCCCACATGGACCCACGGATCGGGGTCGTCATCCTGACCGGCGCAGGGGATCTGGCCTTCTGCTCGGGCGGGGATCAGCGCGTCCGCGGCGACGAGGGTTATCGGGACGGCGCCGGGGTGCAACATCTGAACGTGCTCGAACTGCAACGCCAGATCCGCACGCTCCCGAAACCGGTCGTAGCGATGATCGCGGGTTACGCGATCGGCGGCGGCCACGTGCTCCATCTGATCTGCGATCTCAGTATCGCCGCCGACAACGCCCGCTTTGGCCAGACGGGCCCGCGGGTCGGCAGCTTCGATGCCGGCTTCGGGGCCGGCCTGCTGGCCCGGACCGTCGGGCTCAAGAAGGCGAAGGAGATCTGGTTCCTGTGCCGCCAATACGACGCGCAGGAGGCGCTGGCGATGGGCCTGGTCAACACCGTCGTGCCCCTTCGCGAACTCGAGATGGTCACGGTCGACTGGTGTCGCGAGATGCTGAAGCTGTCGCCGACGGCGCTGCGCGTGCTGAAGGCCGCCTTCAATGCCGACAGCGATGGACTGGCTGGGATCCAGGAACTCGCCGGCAATGCCACCGCCCTCTTCTACACGACCGAAGAGGGGCGCGAGGGGCGTGATGCCTTCCTGGAACGACGACCGCCGGATTTCGGTCGCTTCCCGCGGCGGCCCTGATCCGTGTCGGCTCCGGCGCCCGCCCAGCCGCTCGGCCGTTGGATCGCGGCCGCGCGCCCCAAGACCCTGCCCCTGACCGTGGCTCCGGTGCTCGCCGGACTGCTACTGGCGCTGGCCGAAGCCGGTCAGCTCGTGATCCCGATCGCGCTGGCGACCCTGCTCACGGCCATCGCCATCCAGGTCGGGACCAACCTGCACAATGACGCAGCGGACTTCGAGCGCGGACTCGATACGGCCGACCGCCTGGGGCCGCCGCGAGCGACGGCCGAGGGCTGGTTCACCGCGAGCCAAGTCAAGACGGCCGCCCATCTGGCCTTCGCGATCGCCTTCGTCCTCGGCCTGCTGTTGGCGATCCGCGGCGGCTGGCCGATCCTGATCCTCGGCATCGCCTCGCTGATCGCCGGATATGCCTACACCGGAGGCCCCAGGCCCATCGCCTACGGCCCCCTCGGCGAGGTCTTCGTGCTTGCCTTCTTCGGCATCGCTGCGGTCGCGGGAACCTACTATCTTCAGAACCTGACCCTGACCCCGGCGCCGGTGCTCACCGGGCTCGCGCTCGGTTTCCCCGCTGCCGCCGTGTTGCTGCTGAACAATTACCGCGATTTGGCCACGGATCGTCGCGCCGGCCGACGCACCCTGTGCCACCATCTCGGGCACCCCGGCGCACGGGTCCTCTACGCGCTGCTGTTGATCGCCCCGATCCCGGTGCTGTTCGCGGCCGATCTCCCGGGCCAGCCATGGCCCCTGTTGATCGCGCTCCCACTGGCCGGGATCCTGATCAGGCGCCTGTACCAGGGTGCGGCCGGGATCGAGCTCAATGCGTTGCTGGCCCGCACGGCCCTTTATCAGATGGCGCTCGTGGTCCTGCTGGCCGCGGGCCTGGCGCTGCCTGCGCCGACATGATCGACGCGATCAGGCTGAACCCCTATCGGCTGCCGATGCACGACCCCTGGGTCAGCGCGCACGGGCGCCTCGCGGAACGGAGCGGCTGGCTCGTACGGATCGACGCGGCGGACCATTCCGGGTTCGGCGATTGCGCCCCGCTGGCCGCGGCTGGCACCGAGACCCCGCAACAGGCCAAGCAGTGGCTCGACCAGGCTGGCCACCAGCTGGTCGGGCTCGAACCCGGAGCAGGGCTGGATCGGTGCCAAACCATCGGCCGCGCGGCCCCGGCGGCTCGCTACGCGCTCGAATGCGCCTTGAGCGATCTGATCGCGCAACGAAGCGGCCAGACACTGCGGCACTGGCTCGCTCCCGATGCGGGCGAGCGGGTCGGCGTCAATGCGATGCTCGGCAGCCTGACGACGGTCACGCACAACCAGATCCAGGCCGCCTGCGCCACCGGATATCGCGTGCTCAAGATCAAGGTCGGCCTGATGCCCGCCGAAATGGAACGGGCGCGCCTGGCCGAACTGGTCGCGTCGTTGCCACCCGGGGTCGGGTTGCGCCTCGATGCCAACGGCGCCTGGGACATGGCCACCGCGTCCTGGCTGCTCGAGCAGCTCGCGGACTGGCCGATCGAAGCGATCGAGGAGCCCTTGCGCGCTCCTTCGGCAGCGGATCTGCGCCGACTACAGGCCAGCACCAGGATCCCGCTCGCGCTCGATGAGACCCTCCATCGGCCCGATCTGCCCGCGGACCTGGCCGGCATACTGAGGGGAGATCCCGGGATCTCGCCGACTCGGCGGCTGGTACTGAAACCGGCCGCGATCGGCGGTCTGCGCACGACCCTGGAGCAGGCCCAACAGGCGATCTCCGCTGGCCTGCAGATCGTCATCACGAGCCTGATCGAGTCCGCCGCCGGGCTCTGGCCGACGCTCCAACTGGCCGCCGCGCTGCCGGCCGGGCAACCGCCTCATGGGCTGGCGACATCGAGTTGGCTGGTCCGGGATCTCGGTGCCCCGCCGGTGATCGACGAGGGCCAGGTCCGGCTGCCGCGCTCGCCCGGCAGCGGCTTTCGCCCGATGGCCGCCTAGCGCGATGCGGCCATCGTTCCTCGTTCGTCCGGATCGGACCATAGCATGAGCTTCGTCTACCACCATCGCATCCGGCTGCACGACACCGACGCCGCCGGGCTTTTGTTCTTCGGACACCTGTTCCGACATGCCCAGGATGCCTGCGAGGCCTTCTTCGACGACCTCGGGTGGCCCTTGTCCGAGCTGATCGCCGAACGCCGCTGGCTGCTACCGCTGGTCCATGCCGAGGCCGATTACCATCAGGCGATGCGCCATGGCGACGCCGTCGCCGTCTCGGTCGAGGTCGCACGCGTCGGCCAAAGCTCGTTCACGCTCGCCTATCGGTTCTGCGGCCCCGGCGGGCGGCTCCTGGCGCAGGCGCGGACGGTCCATGTCTGCATCGCTGGCGACAAGGCGGCGAGCCACCCGCTGCCACCGCGCTTGCGTGCGGCATTGCAGCAGCGACTGGCCGAGGTCGCGCCGCACAGATCGGACCCTGGACCGGGCGGAACCAGCGACGAATGATGAGCCGGCGCTCGGATCGGGCATCGATTCCGCAGCGCCGACGCCCCGCCCTTAATCCGAGAACCAAGCAGCCCGGCAAGGCACCCCTGCGAGGACCGCACCGCGATCGACCGGCCGCGCGTGACACGTAACGATGAATCCCCTGCGACGACTCGCCTCCCAGACCGCGATCTACGGTGTCAGCAGCATCCTCGGACGCCTGCTGAACTACCTGCTGGTCCCGGTTCTGACGTACATCTTCGCACCGTCCGAGTTCGGCATCGTCGCCGAATTCTATGCCTACATGGGCTTCCTCGCCGTCCTGCTGCTGTTCGGCCTGGAGACCGGCTATTTCCGGTTTCGCGCGCTCGGCGACTGGCCGGCCGAAACCGTCCTACAGACGGTGCTGCGATTCCTGCTGCTGGCCAATCTGGTCTTCGTGCTGACCGTCTTCGTGTTGCGCGAACCGATCGCCGACCTGCTGCGTCATCCGGACCAGACCCACCTGATCTGGTGGTGTGCCGCGATCCTGGCCTTCGATGCGATCGGCGCCGTGGCCTTCGCGCGGCTGCGCGCCGAGGAGCGTGCGGTGCGCTTCGCCACGATCAAGCTGATCGAGATCGCAATCAACCTCGGCTTGACCCTGTTCTTCGTCTACGTCTGCCGGCGTGCCTTCGAGGCCGACCCCACGTCATGGCTGGGCTCGCTGTGGGATCCGCGGATCGGGATCGGCTATGTCTTCCTGGCCAACCTCGGCGCCAGCCTGGTCAAGCTGATGCTGTTGGCTCCGCAGTTTCGGTCGAGCGGCGGCCGCTTCGAGCCGGCCCTGTTCCGGCGACTGGTTCGGTATTCGCTGCCGATGGTCATCATCGGTTTCGCCGGCGTCACGAACGAGATGCTGGACCGGGCCGCACTCAAGTACCTGCTGCCGTACGACGCCGACACCAACATGGCACAGCTCGGCATCTACAGCGCCGCCTACAAGCTGGCGATGCTGATGACGCTCTTCATCCAGGCCTTCCGTTACGCGGCGGAACCCTTCTTCTTCGGCTACGCGAAGCAACAGGATGCGCGCGCGATCTACGCGCTCGTGCTGAACTGGTTCGTGATCAGCTGCGTCTTCGTGTTCCTGTTCGTCACGCTCTTCATCGACGTCTTCCAGTATTTCATCGGTCGCGACTATCGCGAAGGCCTCGTCGTGGTGCCGATTCTACTGCTGGCCAATCTGCTCCTCGGCATCTACATCAACCTGTCGATCTGGTACAAATTGACCGACCGGACGCTGATGGGGGCGGCGGTCGCCCTGATCGGATCGGCGATCACCGTGATCCTGCTCTTGTGGTGGGTCCCGCGCTACGGCTATCTGGGTGCCGCCTGGGCCCATCTAGTATGTTACGGGTCGATGGCGCTGATCTCCTATCTCCTAGGCCGCCGCTTCTACCCGGTTCCCTATGATTTGCGCCGCGTCCTCGGCTATCCGGCCTATGGCGTCATCCTTTATCTGGCCAGCCTCGTCCTGGCATCCTGGCTGGCATGGCCGTCCGTATTGGTTGGAATCCTGTGCCTGGCACTGTTCCTGTTGGCCGTCGCCCTCGTCGAAGGCCACCGCTTCTGGTCACGGCGAGTTCGGCACTGACTGGAAGACCCGTGCGACTAGAGGCCCCTGATCGCGCGCCGACTGGCCCGCGCCGACCATGTCGTGAATTCGGAAACCGGGCTTGCGCGCGGCATCCGACTCGGCCAGTATCGAATCTCGATGGGGCCGCGTCGCGCGCCGGATCGGCCCGAGGCCCCTGCCACGACCACCGGTCGCCGCGGTACAGCCTAATGGGCACGCTCGCAGCATCCACGCCGTACCGACTGGAACAGGCACCATCCCGTCACGCACCTTTTTCGGAGTCTGCAACGATGACCCAGACGATCTGCCGCCCCTCACGAGCCACGCGAACGACATCGCTGATCTGCTTCATGGTCTTGGCCGGGGCATGGAATCTCGCCGCTGGCCAGTCCGGCGAATACACGCTGGAACAGGTCGCGGAACACGATACCCTGGACTCCTGCTGGATGGCGATCGAGGGACAGGTCTACGATGTGACCAGGCAGATTCCGATCCATCCGACCACGCCGGACGTGCTCGAGCCCTGGTGCGGCCGCGAAGCGACCGAGGGCATGCGCACGCGCGGGCAGGATGAGGATCACAGTCCGGCGGCCTGGGCCATGCTTCAGATCTATCGGATAGGCCGCTTGGCCGAACAGTGACCGACGGGCGCCCGGCGCGATCCAAACGCGGGGCCCATGTGAGGCGATCAGCCCGCGCGTGGCTGAGCCCTAACGGCGGCTTTCCGGCTCGGGGGCGACGCTGATCGCGATGGATCCCAGCCGCGACATCGTCGTTCGCGAACAGGGCTACCACCCCGACAGCAGCCGACTGTTCCCGGCGCTCCGCGGTCTGACCTGGCCCATCTTTCTCGACAGCGGCCGACCCTGGTCTACGTTGGGTCGTTACGACATCCTGACGGCGGAGCCGGGCGTGCGCTTGATCACGCGCGGCGGTCGGACGCACATCGACACGCCATCCGGGAAACGCGAATCCTCGGCCGATCCGCTCGAGCTGCTGGCCGAGCAACTGGGGCCGCGTCGGGCACCGCACCGGTCCTTGCCTTTTGTCGGTGGCGCGCTCGGTTACTTCGGCTACGACCTGGCTCGACGTTTTCAGCCGTTGCCGGACGTGTCCGCCGATGGCGAGGGATTGCCGGAGTTGGCCGTTGGCCTGTTCGACTGGGCACTTGTCGTCGATCACGTCGCGCGCCGCAGTCATCTCGTCGCGACCGACCCGAGCGAGTTGGAACGTCGTGAGCGGCTGTTCGCTATCGATCCGCCCTCACCGTATGACGACCTGGAACGGCGATCCTTCCGCGTGACAGGATCCATCCGCTCGAATCTGACCGCCGACGACTATCTCGCGGCGGTCGCACGGATCCAGCACTACCTGCGCGAAGGCGACTGCTACCAGGTCAACCTGGCGCAACGCTTCTGGGTGCCGGCCGATGGGGATCCCTGGCCCCTGTACCTCGATCTGCGCCGACGCAATCCGGCACCTTATGGCGCCTACCTGGATATCGGCGAAGGCCAGATCCTCTGTTCCTCTCCAGAGCGTTTCCTGACCCTTCGCGGGGACCAAGTGGTGACCAGCCCGATCAAGGGGACCCGCCCTCGCGGACGCGACCCCGAAGCGGACCGCCGCCTGCGCGACGCCCTGTGGCGCAGTCCCAAGGACCGTGCGGAGAACCTGATGATCGTCGATCTGCTGCGCAACGATCTCGGCAAGGTCTGCGCCATCGGGAGCGTGCGTTGCGACGAGCTGTTCCAGGTCAAAGCCTATCCAAACGTTCATCACCTGGTCAGTTCGATCCGCGGACGACTGGCGGCTGGAGTCGAACACCTGGACCTGCTGCGGGCCTGTTTTCCCGGCGGCTCCATCACCGGCGCGCCGAAACGACGCGCGATGGAGATCATCGAGGAGCTCGAGCCCCATCGCCGTGGTGTCTACTGCGGGGCCATCGGGTATCTGGGTTTCGATGGCGCGATGGACACCAACATCGCCATCCGCACGCTGGTCTACTCGTCCGGTATCGCACGCTTCTGGGCCGGTGCCGGCATCGTCGCCGATTCGGACCCACTGGCCGAGTACCGCGAAACCCGCGACAAGATCGCACCGATCATCGCGGCCTTGAAGCGGACCCGAGACGCGCCTCGGCCGGATGGCCCGGATGGCCCGGATGGCATCGAAGACGTAGACCCTGCGTCGATCTGAGCGGTCGAGGCCGCGCCGAGCGGACGCGACAGGTCAACGGGCGATGTCGTCGCCCCGGATCGAGCACCGGCACCTGGTGCCGACGGGCCGGCGACTCGCCGACAGGCATCCCGGTCAAAGGTCGCTCTCCCAACGCCGTGCCGCCGCCTCATCGCTGACCCGTGCCGCGACCCAGTGCTCGCCATCGGTCCGGGATTCCTTTTTCCAGAACGGGGCCTTCGTCTTCAGATAATCGATCAGGAACTCGCACGCGCGAAAGGCATCGCCCCGGTGGCGGCTGGCGACACCGACGAAGACGATCGGATCCTGCGGGGCCAGGGTGCCGATGCGATGGATCAGCGTCAGACCGCCAAGCGACCAGCGATCGGCCGCCTCGGCTGCGATCGCCTCGAGCGCCTTCTCGGTCATCCCTGGATAGTGTTCGAGGGTCAGACGCTCGATCCTGGCATCCTCATTGATGTCGCGGGTGAGTCCAACGAAGGTGACCAAGGCGCCGATCTCGGCGCGGCCGCGCCACAGGTCGTGCTGCTCCGCAGCGATATCGAATGGTTCCCGTTGCACACGAATACGGTTCATTGCCAGCCTCCCGTCGTTACGGAACACGATCGGAATCTTGATTCGCCATCGGGCCAGATCCATCTTGCCGGTATCATGGCTCGGCGCCAGGTTCGCCCGAGACCGCGTCGATGAGCTCACGAGCCGACACTGTTTCGGCCGCTCGTCTAAGCTAACAGTGTCGATCACGCAGAGGGTAGCACTGATGAGACGCCCGCCGGTGGCTTGGTTGATGGCTGCGGTCCTGTTGTTATCCGGATGGTTGTGGGCGGCGACCGACACACCCGGACGGGCATTGGTCGCCCATGTCGATGGAGCGATCGGTCCGGCAACCGAAGCCTTCGTCGCCGACGCGATCGCCAAGGCCGAGGACCAGGGAGCACGCGTGCTGATCCTGCGGATCGATACGCCCGGAGGGCTCGATAGCGCCATGCGCTCGATCATCAAGTCGATCCATGCCTCATCGGTGCCGGTCGTCGGCTATGTCGCGCCAAGCGGGGCGCGCGCGGCGAGCGCCGGGACCTACATCCTTTACGCCACCCACGTCGCGGCAATGGCACCCGGCACCACACTCGGCGCCGCAACCCCTGTCCAGATGGGCGGCATGCCGGGTGGCGGCGAGCGCGACCGGGGCCGATCCCCCGCGGCCGACGGCGATGAGGCCGACGACAATGGCGACGCCGAACCTGCTCCGGTCGACGGCGACGCGATGACCAAGAAGCTCGTCAATGATGCCGTGGCCTATATCCGCGGCCTGGCGAAGATGCACGGGCGCAATGCCGACTGGGCCGAGAAGGCGGTCCGCGAGGGCGCCAGTCTGCCTGCCGAGGAGGCGGTCGCCATCGGGGTCGTCGATCTGGTGGTGCGGGATATCGATCAACTACTTCAGGCGATCGACGGCCGAACCGTACAGCTTCAGGGCGAGGATCATGTGCTCGACACCGCCGATCTGGTGTTGACCGAGCTCGAACCCGACTGGCGGTTAAAGCTGCTCGCCATCATCAGCAACCCGAATGTCGCCTACATCCTGATGTTGATCGGCATCTACGGGCTGATCTACGAGTTTTCGAACCCCGGCGCGATCTTTCCGGGCACCGTGGGCGCCGTCAGTCTGGTGTTGGCCCTTTACTCGTTCCAACTGCTACCCGTCAATTACGCTGGCCTCGCACTGATCCTGCTGGGTCTCGCCTTGATGGTCGCCGAGGCGTTCGCGCCGAGTTTCGGCGCCCTCGGCGTCGGGGGCGTGGCCGCCTTCATCGTCGGCTCGCTGATCCTGATCGACACCGATGTGCCGGGATTCGGTCTGTCGATCCCGCTGGTCCTGGCCTTCGCGGCCACGTCGGCACTGCTCTTGTTCTTCATCGTCACGATGGCGGTCCGCTCGTACCGCAAGCCGATCGTCAGCGGGGCCGAGGAACTCGTCGGCGCACGCGGTCTGGCCACGCACGCCTTCACCGAGGACGGCACCGTGCACCTCCACGGCGAGGACTGGGCCGCCCGCAGCAGCCGGCCCATCGACGCCGGCCAATCGGTGCGAGTTACCGGGCGAGATGGCCTGGTCCTGCTGGTTGAACCTGATATCCAACTCGACAAGGAGCCGTGAACATGCCATTCGAGGTCATTGCCTTTCTCGTAACCCTGGTCGTCGTCTTTTTCGTATCGGCGATCAAGATCCTTCGCGAGTATGAACGGGGCGTCATCTTCACGCTGGGGCGCTTCACCAGCGTCAAAGGACCCGGCCTGATCATCGTGATCCCGGGGATCCAGCAGATGGTCAAGGTCGATCTGCGCGTGCTCGTGATGGATGTGCCGAGCCAGGACGTCATCTCGCGGGACAACGTCTCGGTCAAGGTCAACGCCGTCGTCTATTTCCGCGTGATCGATCCCGAGCGGGCGATCATCCAGGTCGAAGACTTCTTGTCGGCGACGAGCCAACTCGCGCAAACGACGCTGCGTTCCGTGCTGGGTCAGCACGAGCTCGACGAAATGCTGGCCGAGCGTGACAAACTCAACGCCGATGTCCGCAAGATCCTCGACAGCCAGACGGATGCTTGGGGGATCAAGGTGTCGAACGTCGAGATCAAGCATGTGGATCTCGATGAGAGCATGATCCGCGCCATTGCCCGCCAGGCCGAGGCCGAGCGGTCGCGGCGCGCCAAGATCATCCATGCCGAGGGCGAGGAACAGGCCGCGGAAAAACTGATGCAGGCCGCCCGAATTCTCGCCGCGGAACCGCAAGCGATGCAGCTGCGGTTCCTCGAAACCTTGACCGCGGTCGCCGGAGACAAGACATCCACGATCGTCTTCCCAGTACCGATCGATCTGGTCCAGCCCTTGCTCCAAAGGACACCGCAGGCCGTCACGATCGACAAGCGCGAATGATCGCATGGATCGGCGCCGAGTCGGGTCGCGAGACATCGGTTCGGCGCCGACTTCGATACCCTGCAATCCGCCCTCGTTCCGCGTTATTTTTTTGCATCCGACGGGAACTCGTGCGAAGATCGAGTCCCAGGCAGCCCTACTCGCCGGACATCGACCCGAAAACCCATCCCGCAAGCCCCCTTTCGCCAAATCAACCATTCAGATGCCCAGGTTCCAAGCGAGCGACCCTCGCCGAACGCGGTACTGTGCATGCTGGGTCGCTAGGGCGCGGGGATTGCGGATATCGTGGGTGGATCGGGCCTTTACGTTACCGAGCCAGGGGGTTGGTCGAGGATGTGGTTGGATTCAAAGTCATGCCAAGTTTGCTTGGCGCGTTAAGGCAAGAGGTCGATATGTCAGGTCAGTTGGTCACCGGTACCGTCAAATGGTTCAACGACGAGAAGGGATTCGGTTTCATCGAACGCGAAGGCGGTAAAGACGTCTTCGTCCATCACAGCGCGATCAACGGTACGGGTCGCAAGAGCTTGGTTGAAGGCCAGAAGGTCACGATGGTCGTTACCCAGGGACCAAAGGGACCGCAAGCGGAGAATGTAACGCCGGCGTGATCCGTTCTGACCGGCCCTAGGATTCTGGGGCGTTACGGCGGGGGTTATCGCAACCCTCGCGTGCTACCCGTGGCCACGCCTGTGTCGAACGATTCGATCGAACACGGGACGAGACGCGGTGTGGCTCCATGTCAGGATCCCGGCCCTCCGAGCCGGGCTCCTTGTCTCGTGGTCACGCCGCGTCGGCCGGGCCTTGTCCATCGAGGGCAGGCGCCCCCCTACTCGGCTCGACCAGCACTCGTGCCGGAACCTCCTCCCGATCACCTTGCCCGGCGGCAACGTGGTCATCACCGCGCCCGGGCTCGACTTGGTCGGCTGCGAGGCTCTCGTGCCGCAGCAAAAGCCCTCCGAGCGGCGGCAATTGCAGACTTATCGAGAAAGGCCGATCCATCCATGGGATCGCCTCCGCCATGATCCCACCTTGGTTGCCCATATTGGTTCCGCCATAGCATTCGGCGTCTGAACTGATGGCCTCCCGATAGAAGCCCGGCAACGGCACGCCAATCCGGTAGTCGCCGCGCGGCACGGGCGTGAAATTGAGTACCGCAACGACCAGGCCCTCGCCTGCTTGGCCCTTGCGCAAGTAACTGAGAACCGACTGCGAGCTGTCGTGGCAGTCGATCCATTCGAATCCCGAATGATCGAAATCCAGCTCGTGCAACGCAGGACAGACCGAGTACAGCTGGTTCAAGTCCGCCACGAGACGACGCAACCCCTGGTGTTGAGGTCGATCGAGCAGCTCCCAATCCATTTGCGCGGCGGCGTTCCACTCGCGCCCGTGCCCGAACTCGCACCCCATGAACAGCAGCTTCTTGCCGGGGTAGGAAAACATATAGGTGTAAAGCAGGCGCAATGATGCGAATCGCTGCCAGGCATCGCCGGGCATCTTATCGAGCATCGACCGCTTGCCGTGGACGACCTCGTCGTGCGAGAAAGGCAGGACGAAGTTTTCGGTAAACGCATAGAGCAAACCGAAGGTCAATCGGTCATGATGATAGTGCCGATAGATCGGATCTCGCGCCATATAGGTCAAGGTGTCGTGCATCCAGCCCATATTCCATTTCATGCTGAAGCCCAACCCCCCGAGATACGTCGGCCGGGACACGGCTGGCCAGGACGTCGACTCCTCGGCAATGATCAAGGTCCCGGGATGCTGTTGATGCGTCACCTCATTCAGCTGCCGGAGAAAGGCCACCGCATCCAGGTTCTCGTTACCTCCGTACTGGTTCGGGATCCAGTCGCCCGGCTCGCGCGAATAATCCAGGTAGAGCATCGAGGCGACGGCGTCGACACGCAAACCGTCCAGGTGGAACTCTTCCAGCCAATACAGGGCACTCGATAGCAGGAAATTCTTGACCTCGTTGCGGCCGAAATTGAAGATCAGCGTACCCCAATCCCGGTGTTCGCCTTGCCGTGGATCGGCATGCTCATAGAGTGACGTGCCATCGAAGCGGGCTAGCGCATAGGCATCCTTTGGAAAATGGGCCGGCACCCAATCCAGCAAAACGCCAATACCCCGGGCGTGAAAGTAATCGACGAAGTATCGGAAATCATCCGGAGATCCAAAACGGCTGGTCGGTGCGAAATAGCCGGTGGTCTGATATCCCCAGGAACCGTCGAATGGATGCTCGGTGATCGGCAAGAGCTCGATATGAGTGAAACCCATCTCCACCACATAATCGGCAAGACGCGCGGCCAACTCGCGGTAATTGAGGAAACTTCCCTCGCTATCGCGTAGCCAGGAGCCGAGGTGCACTTCGTAGACGGAGAACGGGCGATGCTGCCAATCCGCCGACGCGCGTTGCGCCATCCATTCTTGATCCTGCCACTGATGACCAGACGGACCGCAGATGATGCTAGCTGTGTTCGGCCGAAGCTGATAGGCCTGTGCATAGGGATCGGTCTTGACATGGATGTTCCCATGGCCATCGCGAATCTCGAATTTGTAATAGCCGCCGACCGGCGCCTCGGGTATGAAAAGCTCCCAGACGCCGGAACCACCGCGAACCCGCATCGGATGGGTGCGGCCGTCCCACGCATTGAAATCGCCGACGACGCTGACGCGGGCCGCGTTCGGCGCCCACACGGCAAACAAGGTGCCGGCGATGCCATCGGTCTGATGCGGATGGGCACCGAGAAACCGATACGCATGCCAATGACGCCCCTCGCCGAAAAGGTGCAGATCGAAATCGCCCAACTGCGGCGGAAAGCAATAGGGATCGTGATGATGATGAACAAATCCGCTCGCATCGTACCAATGCAGCCGGTAGCGCTCCGGCACCAGATCGGCCGCCCCCTCCCATGAGAAAAGCCCCGTGCCGCCGATCCGCTCGAGCTCGACGCCGCTCTCGATGATACGGACCCGTTCGGCTCGTGGCAGGAAGGCCAGGATTCTCGCCTGGTTTCCAACACGGTGACGACCGAGTATCTCGAAGGCATCATGATGACGGGCCTCGATCAAGCGCTGGTACGCGTCGGGGATCGGCGACGAGGTGGCGTTCGGGTTCGACATGGCTACGGATTCCTGTGTGCGTCGGATCAGAGTAACTGGCTGAGAGACGAGCCTTAAATAGCTGTTTTCGTACCTTGCTCGGGCGCTTCGAGACGGCCGTCTCCTCGGGGCAGCGCGGCGATCGCGCCGCGGCCGCATTCGACGAAACCGCGCCCCGTAAACGGCCAACATGGTACCATGCGACCGTCTACGCGACGTCTCGGCCTATGACAGGGGTCATCCGCCACAGCGGAGGAGGTTATTCGGTTATGCCCGATCCGAAATCGTTCTACCAACATCGCCTGGTGAACAATACGCTGGCACTGATTCTGGCGGGAGGCCGCGGATCCCGCCTGATGCACCTGACGAGTTGGCGTGCCAAGCCAGCGGTGCACTTCGGTGGAAAATTCCGCATCATCGACTTTCCTCTCTCCAATTGCATGAACTCCGGGATTCGCAAGATCGGTGTGCTGACCCAGTACAAGGCGCACTCGCTTATTCTGCATATCCAAAAAGGCTGGGGATTTTTGCGCGGCGAATTCGGCGAGTTCATCGAACTATGGCCCGCGCAACAGCGTATCGAGCGTAATCGCGATGCTGCCTGGTACGCGGGCACGGCGGACGCCGTCTATCAAAATGTCGATATCATCCGAAACCACAAGCCCGAATACGTACTGATCCTCGCCGGCGATCATGTCTACAAGATGGATTACGGGACCATGATCGCCCATCATGTCGAGTCGGCTGCGGACGTGACCATTGCTTGTATCGAGGTCGAGCGCGAGCGTGCCCGAGAGTTTGGCATCGTGGCTGTCGATGACAACGGCCGGATCACCGATTTTCACGAGAAGCCGAGCGATCCCCGCACGATTCCAGGTCGGCCGGATACCTGCTTGGCGTCGATGGGGATTTACATCTTCAACTGTGACTTTCTCTTCGAACAGTTATTCAAAGACGCCGACACGCCCAGATCCAGTCACGACTTCGGCAAGAACATCATACCGAGCATCATCGCCTCTGGGTACCGGGTGCACGCCTTCCCCTTCATCGATCCCACCAGTGGAGTTCAGGCGTATTGGCGCGACGTCGGCACCGTCGACGCCTTTTGGGAAGCCAATCTGGAACTGATCGGCGTCACCCCGCCCTTGAATCTGTACGATCAGACCTGGTCGATCTGGACCTATCAGGTGCAATTGCCGCCAGCGAAGTTCGTGTTCGACGATGAAGATCGCCGAGGAATGGCCGTCGATTCCATGGTGTCTGGCGGCTGCATCATTTCCGGAGCGGTCGTGCGTCATTCTCTGCTGTTCTCGAGCGTCCGAGTCAACTCTTATTCCTATGTGCAGGATTCAGTCATCCTGCCAGATGTCGAGATCGGCCGTAACTGCGAGATCCGCAACGCGGTCATCGATCGGTTCTGCCAGATCGATGAGGGGATGCAGATCGGCGTGGATCCGGTCGCCGACCGCGAGCGGGGATTCCATGTGACGGCCGGCGGGGTGACCCTCGTGACGCCCGACATGCTCGGCCAGCAGATCAATTTCCACCGCTGATCGGGGCCGGACCTTTCCGGCCGCCGCCATGAGATCGATGGTCGTACAAGCCCTTGCATGGTCTCGTCGCGGCGCGCGGTGAAGCTTCACGGCAGACGGCGGCGAAGCCCCTCGCGCTCGCGATCGCACGGCCGCCATGCGAAGACCCCCGGAAAAATCAAGAAACCAAGCAAAAGAAACGCGCCGGCGCTCTGGTCAGTGACACCAGGCTCGCGTCGGCGACCAGCTCACGCCAAACAACGGAAAGTCGGCTTCGATGCTCGTAGAAGACACCCCTCCATCGGTCGGACAGGATCATCGGCGTGCCGGGATCCTGCTTCATCTTACCTCTTTGCCCGGCACTGGCCCGTGCGGTGACCTCGGGCCGGGTGCCCATCACTTTCTCGACTTCTTGACCGACTGCGGCGTCACCGTGTGGCAGATGCTGCCGGTCGGGCCGACCCAAACCGATTATTCGCCCTATCAGAGCAGCTCTGTCCATGCCGGCAACCCGCGTCTGATCGGGCTCGAGCCCTTGGTCCAGCGGGGGTGGCTCGTTCCGGACGAGTGGGAGGCGGCCAAGACCAGCGATGCAGGCAAGGCAAACGCCTTGCGCACGGCCCATCGACGCTTTCGCCAGCAGGCCAGCCCCGAGGCGACGGATGCGTTCGCACGCTTCGCCGAGCAACACGACTATTGGCTCGCCGACTACGCGCTCTATCGAGCGTTGCGCGAGGAAGCCGGCCAACCTTGGTGGCGCTGGCCCGAGCCGCTGCGCGACCGCGATGACCGAGTCCTCGCGCAGGCTCGACGACGCCTCGCCAATGACCTCGACTACATCGCTTTCGAGCAATATCTGTTCTTCGATCAATGGCAGCACCTGCGCGATCACGCCGATACCCGCGGCATCCGCTTGTTCGGTGACATGCCGATCTTCGTCGCGCACGATAGCGCGGAGGTTTGGGCCCGGCCACGGGATTTCGACTTGCATCCGGACGGCAGTTTGCGCGTCGTTGCCGGAGTCCCACCCGACTACTTCTCGGCGACCGGCCAGCGCTGGGGCAATCCCTTGTATCGCTGGGACGCGATGATCGCCGACGGGTTTCAGTTCTGGATCGACCGGATCCGCACGCAATTTCAATTGTTTCACCTGGTACGCATCGATCATTTTCGAGGCCTGGAGTCTTACTGGGAGATTCCGGCGGACGAGGAATTCGCGATACATGGCCGGTGGGTCAAGGCATCGGGGGCGGCCCTGTTCGAGCGCTTGAACCAATACTTCGGCGAGATCCCGTTGATCGCCGAGGACCTAGGCCTGATCACCGAGGAGGTGGAGACCTTGCGCCGGCGGTTCCGCCTTCCGGGGATGAAGGTGTTGCAGTTTGCCTTTTCCGGCGGGGCCGCCAATCCGTACCTCCCCTTCCACCACGACCGCGACTCCGTCGTCTACACCGGCACACACGACAACGATACGACCCTTGGCTGGTATCGGTCGCTCGACCGGGCAGAACGCGACTACGTCGACGAATACCTCGGTCACCCCCGTGAACCCATGCCCTGGCCGCTGGTTCGCTGTGCGCTGGCTTCGCGCTCCCATCTCGCGGTCGTGCCGATGCAGGACATCCTGGGTTTGGACTCTACCCATCGCATGAATACCCCGGGAACCTGCCATCCGACGAACTGGCAATGGCGATTCGATTGGACCGATATCCCGCCCGATCTCCCGACCCGAGTCCTCCGCCTCGTCGACCTCTATGGCCGCCGGGTTGGCTAACGACAGCCACCCCAGGACAGACGCCGCGGAATCCGGTATGGTTGGCTCTGCGATGGCCACGGATCGGAGCGACCGACCAGACACGGGGCCTGCCGCGTCGCACCAACGAATTGGACGCGACACGCGGAGCTCCGTTTGGGCAACCAGGGCGCTGTCAGGCCCGGATGTGGCTGGTCACCGTAGAGCCTTCTAACAATACGAACGGGAAACGATGACGATGGGGTTTCTTCAAGACAAGCGAGTACTCATTACTGGCGTTGCGAGCAACAGGTCCATTGCTGCCGGGATCGCGACGGCCATGCATGCCCAAGGCGCGGAGTTGGCCTTCACCTACCAGAACGACAAGCTCAAGTCACGAGTGACCGAGCTCGCGTCCCAGTGCGGATCGGATCTGGTACTCCCGCTCGATGTGGCAAGCGATGCCGACATCGAAAGCCTTTTCGACGTCCTGGGCCGCACCTGGGACGGGCTCGATGTGATCGTTCACAGCATCGGCTTTGCGCCGCGCGAACAGCTCGACGGCGACTACATCGATGCCGTTACGCGCGAGGGCTTCGCGATCGCGCACGACATCAGCTCGTACAGCTTCGCGGCACTGGCCAAGGCCGGACGGGACATGATGAGCGGACGCAACGGCGCGCTGCTGACGCTCAGCTATCTCGGCGCGGTGCGTGCCGTCCCGCACTACAACGTGATGGGTCTCGCCAAGGCGAGCCTGGAAGCCAATGTCCGTTATCTGGCTGCTTCGCTCGGCCCGACTGGCACAAGGGTCAACGCCATCTCCGCGGGCCCCATCCGCACCCTGGCGGCATCCGGCATTGCCGATTTCCGCTCGATGCTCAAGCAGGCCGAGGAACGCACGCCGCTGCGCCGCAATGTCACGATCGACGAGGTCGGTCAGGCCGCCGCCTTCCTGTGTTCCGACCTGGCCTCGGGGATCACGGGTGATGTCCTGTACGTCGACGCGGGCTATCACATCCTCGGCCTGGCCTGACCCGCAGACCCCGACACGACCAGCGCCGGCGCATCGCCTCTCTTGCGCACGGCGCTGATCGTGTCCGGCGACGGTGAGTGACCACCAAACGGGAAACAACCTGTCGCGACGCTCCGCGTCGATGATCACGGCCGGACGATCGCTGTTGTCGCGGCTCGTTCACTCGACCGGCCAACCAAATCTCCAATGAGCCATGGCCCTTCAAGGACTCGAGGGCTCGTGACACCCGCTCGGCGGTGTCGCGCTTGCCCCGTGGCGATGTCAAGAGCTCTGGGCCGTCTGCGAGCGTGCGAACGAAGCCCTGTGGTCGCGCGAGGCCGGGGCATCCTGCACGCCTCATCTCGCATGAGTTTCAGGCGATCGTCACCTCCGGCGACAGATAGACGTCCTGGATGGCGTTGAGGAGCCGCACCCCGTCCTCCATCGACTTCTGGAAGGCCTTGCGCCCCGAGATCAAGCCCATACCACCGGCCCGTTTGTTGATCACCGCCGTGCGCACCGCCTGATGCAGGTCATCCTTCCCCGACGGGCCACCGGAGTTGATCATGCCGACGCGGCCCAGATAGCAGTTCGCCACCTGATAGCGTACCCAGTCGATGGGGTGGCTGCCGGAGAGCTCGGCGTAGACCCGCGGGTGGGTCTTGCCGAAACCGATCGCGGTATAGCCGCCGTCGCGCGTGGCCTGCTTCTGCTTCACGATGTCCGCCTCGACGGTCACCGCCAGGTGATTGGCCTGGCCGGTGAGGTCCGCCGCCTCGTGGTAATCGACCCCCTCGTGTTTGAAGGCCGAGTTGCGCAGGTAGGCCCAGAGCACGGTCACCATCCCCAACTCATGGGCGTGGGCAAAGGCTTCGCTGACCTCCTGGATCTGGCGCCGCGACTCGGCAGAGCCGAAATAGATGGTCGCCCCCACCGCCACCGCACCCATATCGAAGGCCTGATCGACCGACGCCCACAGAGTCTGGTCGTGGATCGTCGGGTAGGTCAGCATCTCGTTGTGGTTGAGTTTGACCAGAAAGGGAATCTTGTGCGCGTATCGGCGCCCCACCGAGCCTAGTACCCCGAGGGTGGAGGCCACCGCATTGCAGCCACCCTCGATCGCCAAGCGGACGATGTTCTCCGGATCGAAGTACAAAGGGTTGGGGGCAAAAGAGGCCCCGCCCGAGTGTTCTACCCCCTGATCCACCGGCAGCAGCGACAGATAGCCGGTGCCGCCGAGGCGCCCGTGCCCGAGCAGCGTGGCGACACCGCGCAGCACGCCCGGCTTACGATCCGAATCCATCATGACCCGCTCGACGAAGTCGGGGCCCGGCAGGTGCAACATGTCCTTGGGGATGCCTCGGCACTGGTGTCCCAACAGATCCTCGGCCTCATCTCCCAGCAATGCGGCGATATCGGTCATGGATTCCTCCGGCTGTTCTCGAGAACATTCGAGCTAGAATTGACCCTGGGGTCACGCGCCACACTCTGCGTCTCCAGCGAGGCAGTGTGCCGCGCGCGGGTGTCGGCCAGGATTGCCGATGATCACAGCGCCCCCAGGAGCTTCGAGGATCGGATGGTTCGAAGGTTCGATCCCCTACACCGAGACGCAGACGTGAGCAGCGAAACATCCAGATGACGAAAGCTCATGACGAGTCGAGCACCCCGGTTTGGGAAGTCGTGCCCATCGGGGATTTTGCGCTCCCCTCCGACACCCAACTGAACCTGGCGAAAAAGAGATGGCACTCTTTGCGGAGCCTCTTCCAGTTGCCGCAAGGATCCGTGGAGACCCACGCCAAAGCGGAAGAGGACCTGCGCGCGCTGCCAACGGTGCGACTGGAGCAGCTCGTACCGCCAATCGACTGGTCCGAGCCCGCGACGGCGCTGGATCGGTTCCTGGCGCCCCGGCAAGAGACAGCCGGCCGCGAAACCGGACTCTATGTGCTGATCGGCCAGCCGCATATCGACCACGGTGCCATGCTGCGCGAGTGGGCTGGTCCACGGGCGGCAGCGGTCCACGAAGCGCCTGATCCCGCCGTGATCCTGTCGGAGAAAAGGGATGCCAGCAGACACTGGAAGGCTTCCGACGGCCCCTGGGTCATACCCGAGTTGGAACGCTGGTTCCTGCGCCACGCCCATGGCCTCTGGCTGGTGCGCGACCTGCTCGAACAGGCGGCCCGGGGCCAATGGGGCGCGGGGATCATCGGCTGTGACAGTTGGGCCTGGGCCTACCTCCAGCGCGTCTGGCCGATCCCCAATCCCACGGTCCTGGCGCTCCAAGCCTTCGACGGGCGATCCCTGGCCCGGTACCTCACGGCATCGCGTCTCGCCGGCCCGCGACCGTCCGTGCGCTTCTGCAACGCCCGTACCGGCGAACCCTTGACGTCCGGGGCCGACGACGGAGAGACCAGTCGCGAGTTGCGGCAACTGGCCGCTCATTGCCGCGGCAATCCAGCCATTGCCCGGGAGTATTGGCGCCGGCGCCTGCGCACAGAGCCGGAAACGGCGCACGCACGGGTTTCCGATGCCCCAGATCCCTCGCCGGATCCGAGTGCGGACGAGGATGTCGTCTGGCTCGCGTCGGGCATCGAGACCCCCGTGCTGCCGGTCGAAACCAGCGAAGATCTGATCTTCATCCTCCACACCCTACTGCTGCACAATGGCCTCCCAGCCACGACCCTGGCCGATCTGCTGCCGCCGCCGAGGACCCAGCTGATGTCGAATCTGCTGCGATTGCAAGCGATGGGACTGGTCGAGAGCCAGGACGACGTCTGGCGCGTCTCCGCCCTGGGCTATCCCGGCGTGCGGGAGTTCCTGAGGTCGCACGGCTACCTGGTCGACGCCTTTTGAATGCAGCGAGGCAACAGCATGGATACCGGCGTGGAGCTCTCCAACCTCTTCAACCAAATGGACACCTCCGCGTGGCTCGAGATCGCCGTCGTCGTCGTGCTGGCACTGATCCTGATCGTCGCCTCGCAAAAGGCCCTATCCTGGATCGCGAACCGGCTGCACGACCGCCCAAGGTTCCCTGCTCTTCGCGTCGATACCGCTGACGCGCCTGCTGATCCTGATGGCAGCCGCCATCTGGATCGTGCCGATCTTGATCGAGCCTTCGCTGCGGAACATGGTCGCGCTACTGGGCGCGGTGGGCATCGCCGTCGGGTTCGCCCTGAAGGATTACGTCAGCAGCCTGATCGCGGGCCTGGTCTCGGCCTTCGAACTGCCCTACCGACCGGGCGACTGGATCGAGGTCGACGGCGTCTATGGCGAGGTCAAACACGTTGGAACGCGCACGATCAAGCTCGTGACCCCGGACGACAACTCGGTCAGCATCCCGCATCTGAAGCTCTGGAACCAAGCCATCCACAATGCGAACAATGGTGGTCCCAGCCTGCAGTGCGTGGCCCATTTCTACCTGCGACCCGATCACGATCCCCATGCGGTCTCCCAGACGCTTAGCGACGTGGCCTTGACCAGCCCGTTCCTCGAGATCGACAAGCCGATCCTGGTCATCGCGCAAGAGCGTCCGTTCGGGACGCACTACCGCGTCAAGGCCTATCCGATCGATCCGCGGCAGCAGTTTCGCTTCGTCTCCGATCTGACGCTGCGCGGCAAGGCCGCCCTGCGGCGATTGGGCGCCGCGGCGGCCATGGCGCCGCTATCGGTCGATCAGGCGACCTCCTGAGCCGGACACCTGGCTAACCTCGGCGGAACACCCAGTTGAAACGACCTCGCACCAGAGCCGAAACCCTCGAACCCGGCCCACAGGCGACGCTGGAGCATCGACGGCGGCCACTTCTGGCCGGGCCACCTTTGCGCGACACTATGGCCACCTCGGACGACCGGCCGCGATGCTCCCCCGCGCGCCCAACCGGCCCACGAACGGCAACCCTTCGGGTGCTTCCAGGAGACGACAGGTGACCGTCGAAATCGCGCTGGTCTTCACCATCATCGCCGCAGCCCTCTACCTTTTCGCCAGCGAGAAGCTGCCGCTGGACATCACCGCGATCCTGATCCTGATCACGCTGATCGCGATTCCATTGCTGTTCCACTCCCCTTGGCTGCTGGAGCGCGGCATCGATCTTCAGGCCGCCTTCCCCACGGTCAGCGAGGGTCTCTCTGGGCTTTCGAGCCCAGCCACGGTCACCGTACTCGCAATGTTCATTCTGTCGGCCGGCATCCAACGCTCAGGCGTGATTCATGTCCTCGGCCAACGGCTGTTTCCGATGGTCGGGACGTCCGAACTGCGCATGATCCTGATCATCGCGGCACTATTGGGACTGATCTCCGGATTCATCAACAACACCGCGGCGGTCGCGGTGGCCATCCCGCTGATCCTGGACATGGCACGGCGGTTGAAGATGCAGGCCTCGCGGCTGCTGATGCCGGTCAGTTTCTTCGGCATGCTCGGGGGCACCCTGACCCTGATCGGTACCTCGACGAACATCCTGGCCTCGTCGATCCTCGCGGAGACCGAGGACTTCGGACGTCAGATCGGCATGTTCGAGTTCACGCACCTCGGCCTGATCGTGCTGGGTGTGGGCCTGATCTACTTCGTGACCGTCGGTCGCTGGCTGATGCCGAAAAAGGACCTGATCCGGCTGGGCGGTGACGAGGACCGCTTCATCATCGAACTGGGCATTTCGGCCGGCAGCCCACTGGTTGACCAGACCCTGGACGAGACCGGGTTCGCATCCAATGCCTCCGTCGAGGTGCTGAAGCTCATCCGTGGCGACACCGTCCACATCAAGCGCGCCAAGGAGATCCGCATCCGTCCGGACGATATCATCCAGGTCCACGCCGAACTGCGACAGGTGATGGACCTGATCCGCTCGGACAAGGTCCAGGTCCTCTCGGTATCGGGCGAATCCAGCCGGGTTCGCGGCGATGGCAAACTCGTTCGCGTGCTGCTCCGCAATCCCCGTTTGTTCGACGGCAAAGAGGTCCGTGCCGCGAAATTCTGGGATCGCTATCAGGCGCGGCTGATCGGCCTGGAAAAGGAGACCCTGGCGAAACGCCGCGTTGCCGACGAGCCGCTCGAGGTCGGTGGGACCGCGCTGCTGGAGATCTCGCGCACGGCGCTGGCCCGTCTGCGCGGAACCGAGGATCTGTTCATACTGGAAGAGAGCCAGGACGAGGTCGACCGCCGCCGCATGTGGCTCGCCGGCGGCATCCTCGCCGCCGTCGTGCTCGGCGCCGCGTTGACGCCACTGCCGATCGTGATCACGTCATTGCTCGGCGTGGTCGCGATGGTCGCGACGAATTGTGTCGACAAGAAGGACATGTACAGCGCGGTCTCTTGGCCGGTGATCTTCCTGCTCGCCGGCGTGATTCCATTGGGCATCGCGATGACCAAATCGGGCGGGGCCGATCTGCTTGCCGGACTCTTGGCCAACCACGCCGACACCTGGCATCCGATCCTGGTGTTGATGGCGCTGTATCTGGTCACCACGCTGCTCACCGAACTGGTCAGCAACAACGCCTCCGTGGTGATCCTGGTACCCGTGGCGATCGCGCTGGGAAACATCCTGCAGATCGACATCTTCGCACTGGTGCTGGCGGTGATGTTCGCGGCCTCGACCAGCTTCCTGTCGCCGATCGGCTACCAAACCAATACCATGATCTACGGCACCGGCCTGTACCGTTTCACCGATTTCGCGAAGGTCGGGGCCCCCCTCAATCTGCTCCTGATGGTCGTGACCAGCCTCGGCATCTGGTGGCTGTGGCTGCTGTGATCTGCCGCCACGGCGTGCGACGACGCAGGGGGTTCGGTTGAAGGTCTCCGAGAGACCACCGCTCCGACGAGGCGGCTATCTGCCGATCGAGGATCACGGCCTGATCGGGGACGGTGCCACGGCGGCGCTGGTCGGCCGCGATGGCGCGATCTCCTGGCTCTGCGTCCCCCGTTTCGATTCGGAACCCCTCTTCTGCGGATTGCTAGACCGAACGCATGGCGGCACCTTTTCCGTGACGGCGGAGCCCTTGACCGGCGCATCCCAGCGTTACGAGCCGGACACCGGCGTGCTCGTGACCGAGATGTGCGGTCCCGACGGCCGCCTCCGAATCACCGATGCACTGACCCTGCGCGCCGGTGCAGACCTGTCCGAGGATACCGCGGCGGCGCGGGGAGAACTCCTGAGGACGATCGAAGTGCTCCAGGGCCGCATCCAGATACGCATCCGCCTCGAGCCATGGGGCGGCGCCCACGCCTATCCACATGCGGGCGGCCTGGCGTTGCGGCCGCACCGGCACCCCGAGCTTGAACTGCATCTCGCCTCCTCGCTGTCGCTGAACAGCCTGGACAGCACGCATTCGCTCGCGGCGGGAACCCGGCACCATCTGGTCCTGGCCTGGGGATCGGCAGGCCACCGCTTTCACCCGAAGCCGCCCGACGAGATCCTTGCGGACACGATCGCGGCCTGGCGAAGCTGGATGCGCCACTACCACTACGCGGGCCCGCAAGAACCCCTGGTGCGTCGGGCCGCGATCACGCTCAAGCTGATGGACCACACCGCGACCGGCGCCATCATCGCCGCGCCGACCTCCTCGTTACCGGAGGCAATCGGCGGACCTCGTAACTGGGACTACCGATACGCCTGGATTCGCGACGCGGCCTTCTCTGTCTACGCGCTGGGGCGCATCGGGATGGGACACGAGGCCGCGGGGTTCTTGGGCTGGGTGCTCGACGCGGTCGACCGTGCCGGCCGACCGCTCGTGCTCTATGATGTCGATGGGCAACCGCCGCCACCGGAACGGCTGGACAGCGGCTTGGAGGGGTACCGAGGTTCGGCCCCGGTGCGTTGGGGTAACGCGGCGGCCGACCAGCGACAGCACGACGTGTTCGGCGAAATCCTGGACTGCGCGTATCGCTGGATCCGCTGGGGCGGCACGCTCGACGCCGCGCTATGGGACCGTCTCCGGCGGCTCGTGGAGGCAGCGGCGACCGACTGGCGGATCCCCGACCACGGAATCTGGGAGGTGCGCACCCCGGGTCGGCCGTTCACCTATTCCGCGGCCCTTTGCGCAGTGGCGCTGGATCGCGGCGCGCGGATGGCCCAAGACGCGGGACAGGAAGGAGACATGGAGCGCTGGCGGACGGAGGCCGAGGGCATTCGCACAGCCATCCTGGAACAGGCTTGGGATCCGCGTCTGCAATCGCTGACCGAGCATCTCGGAGGAGGCGGGATCGACGCCAGCCTGCTGGCGCTGCCGCTGCGCGGCGTCATTCCAGCGGACCACCCAAAGATGGTGGCGACCACGCAGGCCGTGACGCGCCGGCTCGGTGCCGGGAACGGGCTCTTGTACCGCTATCTCCCCGACGAATCGCCGGACGGTCTGCCCGGACACGAGGGTGCTTTTCTATTGTGCAGCTTCTGGCTGGCGGACAACCTCCTCGGCCAGGGCCGACTGGACGCGGCGATGGAACTCTTCGATGCCTTGTGCGCACGGGCCAATCCGCTGGGCCTGCTGTCGGAACAGATCGACCCAGCGACCGGCGCCTTCCTCGGAAACTTTCCCCAAGCCTTCAGCCACATGGGCCTGATCTCCACCGGCGTGAACTTGGGGCGCGCCCTGCAGACCCCATCGCACATGGGGCGTGGCGATACCCCGCATACCTCCGGAGAACCCTCTTCCTAATCACCCGCCTCCGGCTCCGCGACCTATACTGAGGGAGCCCCCGGCCGTCGCCGCGGTATCCCTGCGGCCAAGACCGACGCCAGGACGGCCACCGAGATTCTTTCGCGGTGACACCAAGGGACAGGCACCACCCGATCCCAGGAGCCCGTATGAACCAGGAACCCGCAACCGTGCTGCCGGGCGAGCCCTATCCACTCGGGGCCAGCTTCGACGGCAAGGGCACCAACTTCTCGCTGTTCTCCGAGGTGGCCGATCGCGTGGAGCTCTGCCTCTTCGGCGCCGACGGCCAGCAGACCGCATCCCACGACCTGACCGAGGTCACGGCCTTTCGCTGGCACGGCCACCTCCCGGACGTGGGTCCGGGACAGCGCTATGGCTATCGGGTGCACGGCCCCTGGGACCCCGACCATGGGCACCGCTGCAACCCGGCGAAGCTCCTGCTCGATCCCTATGCCAAGGCCGTGGACGGCGCCGTTGAATGGGACGAGGCGGTGTTTCCCCATCGTCTCGATGATCCCGATGGATCCTTCAACGACTTGGACAGCGCGCCCTTCGTACCCAGGTCGGTGGTCGTCGACCCCGCGTTCGACTGGGAAGACGACCGCCATCCCCGCACCCCCTGGCACCAGACCCTGATCTACGAGACCCACGTAAAGGGCCTCACGGCCCGTCACCCGGCCATCCCGGAGCCTCTGCGCGGAACCTACGCCGGCCTCGCGCATCCGGCCGTGATCGAGTATCTGATCGATCTCGGCATCACCGCGGTCGAACTGATGCCGGTCCACCAGTTCATCCACTATGCCTTTCTCGAAGAGCGTGGTCTGCGCAACTATTGGGGATATAGCAGCATCGCCTACCTCGCCCCGCACAACGAATACGCGGCCGACGGTTCCGACGGCGGCCAGGTGCGGGAATTCAAGAATATGGTCAAGGCCCTACACCGGGCTGGCCTCGAGGTGATCCTCGACGTGGTCTACAACCACACCAGCGAGGGCAACCATCTGGGCCCGATGCTGAGCCTCAAGGGCATCGACAATGCCGCCTACTACCGTTTGGTTGCCGACGATCCGCGCCGTTACATGGACTACACGGGCACCGGCAACAGCCTGAACATGCGTCATCCGCACGTGCTGCAACTGATCATGGACTCGCTGCGCTACTGGGTGCTCGAGATGCACGTGGACGGCTTTCGCTTCGATCTCGCGTCCACGCTGGCCCGCGAGCTACACGAGGTCGATCGCCTCTCGGCGTTCTTCGACATCATCCAGCAGGACCCGGTCATCAGTCAGGTGAAGCTGATCGCCGAACCCTGGGACCTCGGCGAGGGGGGCTATCAGGTGGGCAATTTCCCGCCGCTCTGGTCCGAGTGGAACGGCAAGTATCGCGACACCGTCCGCGATTTCTGGCGCGGCACGGACCAAACGCTCGGGGAATTCGCGTACCGGCTCACCGGCAGTTCCGATCTCTACGAACTGTCCGGGCGCTGGCCGCACGCGAGCATCAACTTCGTGACCGCCCATGACGGATTCACGCTACGCGACCTGGTGTCCTTCAACGAGAAACACAACGAGGCCAATGGCGAGGACAATCGAGACGGCGAAAGCCACAACCGCTCCTGGAATTGCGGGATCGAAGGACCGACCGACGACCCAGACATCAATGCGCTACGGCAACGACAACAGCGCAATTTCCTGGTCACGCTGATGCTGTCCCAAGGCGTCCCCATGCTGCTCGGGGGCGACGAGATCGGCCGCACCCAGCAGGGGAACAACAACGGCTACTGCCAGGACAACGAGATCTCCTGGTACGACTGGGAGACGCCCGACGAGGAGCTTCTGGGCTTCACGCGCCGTCTGATCCGCCTGTGGCGGGACCATCCGGTGTTCCGTCGCCGCCGCTGGTTCCAGGGCCGACCGATTCACGGCGATGACATCAAGGACATCGCCTGGTTCACACCCGATGGCGCACAGATGTCGGAAGAACACTGGGGGGAGGGCTTCATGAAGTCGCTCGGCGTGTTCATCAGTGGGCATTCGCTGATCGCGCCCGGCCCGGATGGTCAACGCATCGTCGACGACGATTTCTATCTGATTTTCAATGCCCATCACGAGGCCTTGGCTTTTACGCTGCCCGGTCGCGCTTGGGCCGAGGATTGGATTCGCGAGCTCGACACGAGCACCGGCTGGAGCCACGACCAGAAGACCTTCGCGGCGGGCCGTGTCCTCCCCGTCGCGGCTCGTTCCATCCTGGTCCTGCGCCGTGCCGACTGAACCCATCGCGACCTACCGCCTGCAACTTGATCGGGGCTGCACGCTCGACGACGCCGTCGGCCTGGTGCCCTATCTCGCCGCGCTGGGCATCAGCCACGTCTACCTCTCACCCTTCCTTCAGGCGGTCCCGGGCAGCCCCCACGGCTACGATGTGGTCGACCCCTGCCGCGTGAATCGGGAACTGGGTGGAGAAGGGGCCCGCCAACGGCTATGCGCGGCGCTCGCGAGGGCCGGCATGGGGCAGGTACTGGACATCGTCCCCAATCACATGGCCATTGCCGGCGCTGACAACCCCTGGTGGTGGGACGTCCTCGAGAACGGGCCGTCGAGCCGTTACGCACCCTGGTTCGACGTCGACTGGGAATCGTCCGAGGAGCGCTGGCCCAACAAGGTCCTGTTGCCGGTGCTGGGCGATCACTACGGCCGGGTACTCGAAGCCGGCGAGCTGCAGATCCGGTTTCGGGATGGCCGCTTCAGGTTGCACTATCGCGAACACTGTTTCCCGATCGACCCCTCCTCGCTCGATACCTTGCTGCAGCGGGTCTATCGTCGCAGCCGCGTCGAACTGCTGGGTTTTCTCGCCGAGTCCTGCGCCCGCCTGCCGCGCCCTCTGCTCACCGCCCGCGACCCGGCGGAGCGCCGTCAACGCGACCAGGAGGTGATACGCAGCCTATTGGATGAAATCTGCCACGAGGACGCCGCGGCCCTCGCGGCGGTCGAGGTCGAGTTGGACTGCATCAACACGAGCCCCGACGCCTTGGACCTCCTGATCGGCAGACAGAATTACCGCCTGGCCTGGTGGAGAACCGCGGCCCAGGATCTTGGCTATCGCCGGTTCTTCGATATCAACGACCTGGCCGGATTGCGCGTTGAAGAGCGCGAGGTGTTCGAGGCCATTCACGCCCTGCCGATCCGCTGGGTGCAGGAGGGCTCGGTGCAGGGTCTGCGGGTCGATCACCCCGACGGGCTGCGGGATCCAGGCCAGTATTTTCGGCGCCTGCGCGAGGCGTGCCCGAACGCCTGGATCCTGGCCGAGAAGATCCTCGAGCCCGGTGAACGACTGCGCGACGACTGGCCGATCGCGGGCACCACCGGCTATGACTTCCTGAACCGCGTGCAGGGCCTCTTCGTCGACCCGTCCGGCGAATCCCCCTTGACCGAACTCTACGAGGAGATCACCGGTCACGCGGCGGACTTTGCCGGCACCGTTGACCTCGGCAAGCGCCAGGTGCTGCGGGAGCTTCTCGGCAGCGAAGTCCAACGCCTGACATCCTTGTTCATCACGATCTGCGAACGACATCGCCGGCATCGCGACTACACGCGCGAGCAACTCCATGAGGCGCTTCTCGAGGTTGCCACCTGCTTTCCCGTCTACCGAACCTACGTGACACAGGGTGCCGACCCCACCGAGACCGATATCCGCTCTGTCCAGGCGGCCATCGACCGGGCTCGCGCCCAGGCGCCACACCTGGATCAGGAGCTCCTCGATTTTCTGCGCGCACTGCTCCTGCTGCATATCGACGGTGATCTAGAGGCCGAGCTCGCGTTGCGCTTTCAGCAACTGACGGGGCCGGCGATGGCCAAGGGCGTCGAAGACACCGCCTTCTACCGATTCCATCGCCTGGTGGCCCTGAACGAGGTCGGCGGAGACCCCAAGCGCTTCGGACTGTCCGTTGCGGATTTTCACGAAGCCTGTCGAGTCGCCCTGATGCGACACCCGAGCGCGATGCTCGCGAGCTCCACGCACGACACCAAGCGCAGCGAGGACGTCCGGGCGCGCCTGCTCCTGTTGTCGGAGATCCCGCAGGTCTGGACCACGACCGTGCGTGAATGGATGCGGCGTCACGCTCGCCACCGGTCGAGCGAGGGGCCGGACCCGGCAACCGAGTACCTGCTCTATCAGACCCTGGTCGGCGCCTGGCCGATCGACAGCGAACGCGTGACCACCTACCTCGAGAAGGCGATCCGCGAGGCCAAGGTTCACACGAGCTGGACGCAACCCGATCCCGCGTACGAACAAGCGGTTTTGGACTTCGCACTCGGCCTGCTCGGCAACCGCGACTTTCGGCAGGCGATCGATGCCTTCGTAACTCCGCTGGTTCATCCGGGTCGCGTCAACAGCCTTGCGCAGACCCTGATCAAGTGCACCGCTCCCGGCGTGCCGGATCTCTACCAGGGGACCGAGCTCTGGGATCTGAGCCTGGTCGATCCGGACAACCGCAGGCCGGTGGACTTCGAACAGCGCCACCACCTCCTCGCCGAGCTGGACACCCTCTCGCCAACCGAGATCCTCGCTCGGAGCGATGACGGGCTGCCCAAGCTGTGGATCATCCGCGAGGCCCTGGCCCTGCGCCGTCGCCGACCGGAGATGTTCGGTCCGAACGGCGCCTATCAGCCGCTCGCCGCCGCCGGGGCGAAGGCCGAGCACGCGGTCGCCTACCTGCGCGGGGCGGGTGTCCTGATTCTGGTCCCCCGCCTGGTGATCGGTCTCGGCGACGACTGGCAGGACACCCGGTTGCCGCTGCCGCCGGGACGCTGGCAGAATCGTTTCACCGGTGCGCTACTGAACGGTGGAAGCACACCGGTGGCCGACCTGCTCGCGCCCTTCCCGGTCGCGCTGCTCGAACAGATGGAGGAGGCCTGACCATGACCCTCGTCAGCGTCTGGGCACCGAATGCAAAGCAGGTCGTGCTCGACTGCGCCGGAACCCAAAGGCCAATGGCACGGCGGGACGGCGGCTGGTGGAGGCTCGAGGCCGACCACCTGGTGCACGGTGTCGATTATGGCTTTCGCGTCGATGGCGACGGCCCCTTCCCCGACCCGCGCTCGGCGTGGCAACCCTTCGGTGTGCATGGGCCTTCGCGCTGGGTCGACCACGAGACCTTCGCATGGCGCGACGCGGCGTGGCGCGCACCACCGCTTTCCGCCGCTGTCATCGGGGAACTCCACGTCGGCACCTTCACCCCCGAGGGCACCTTCGATGCGGTGATCGGCAAACTCGATCATCTCGTCGAATTGGGGCTTACGCATCTAGAACTGATGCCGGTGCAGGAATTTCCCGGTGAGCGAGGCTGGGGCTACGACGGGGTCGACCTGTTCGCACCCCATCACGCCTATGGCGGACCGGACGGGCTGAAACGCCTGGTCGATGCCTGTCACCGCCGCGGGCTCGCCATGCTGCTCGACGTCGTCTACAACCACCTCGGGCCCGATGGCAATTACCTCGGCCGCTTCGGCCCCTACTTCACGGACGCCTACAGCACGCCCTGGGGCGACGCCGTGAATCTGGACCGGGCCCACAGCGACGAGGTCCGGCGCTTCGTCATCGACAATGCGCTGATGTGGCTGCGCGACTACCACTTCGACGGGCTGCGCATCGATGCGGTCCACGCCATCGTCGACACCTCCGCCGTGCATCTGCTCGAGGCCCTGTCCGGCGAGGTCCGGCGGCTGGAAAGCCGAATCGGGCGGCACCTGGCGCTGATCGCCGAGAGCGACCTCAATGATCCCCGTCTGATCCGCCCCGTGGAGAGCGGAGGGTACGGACTGGACGCTCTGTGGAACGAGGACTTCCACCATGCCCTGCACGCGGCACTGACCGGTGAATCCGCTGGTTACTACGCCGATTTCGGAGAACTCGGACACCTCGCGAAGGTGCTGACCCGCGGATTCGTCCACGACGGCACCTACTCCCGTTTCCGGAAGCGCTCCTATGGACGTCCTGCCGCCGACGTGCCGGGCCGGTGTTTCGTCGGCTGCCTGCAAAACCACGATCAGGTCGGCAATCGGGCCGCTGGCGAGCGCAGCAGCCAGCTCCTTTCCCCGGGCTTGTTGAAGGTCGGAGCGGCCCTGGTCCTGACCTCACCATTCGTGCCGATGCTGTTCCAGGGCGAGGAATGGGCCGCGACGAGCCCATTCCTGTACTTCACCGATCATCGCGACCCCGAGCTTGCCGCGGCGGTGCGCAACGGCCGGCGCGAGGAGTTCGCGGCCTTCGGCTGGGATCCAGAGACGATCCCGGACCCGCAGTCCGACGACAGCTTCGAGCGCTCCCGGCTCGACTGGGCCGAACCCGTGCAGCACCCCCATGCGGAGATCCTCGACTGGCACCGGGCGCTGATCCGGTTGCGACGCCATCACCCGGCCTTTACCGACGACCGTCTCGATCGGCTCCGGGTCAGCGTCGACGAACAGCGATGCTGCCTGACCCTGCGGCGCCCTGACCTGATCCTCGTCTGCAACCTCGGAAAGCAAAGACAAAAACTGCATCTTGCCGCAGACGCCGCGCACCTCGGCTTGCGGCTCGCCTCCACCCCCGGCATCGAGCTGCGGGACGCAGCCATCGGGCTACCCGGGGAATCCGTGGCGATCCTCGCCGAGATGGACTAGCCACCGCTCCTGTACCATCCCCCCCGGATCCATTGCGCGACCGAGCCGCTCGCCCGAACCCTGCTAGACTTTGAACGAACGCGCGCCCCGGCACATTCCACGAGTCCCTATGTTCGGTGAAACCTACAGCCTGTTTCGTGTACTAGGATTCGAGATACGCGCCAACGTCACCTGGCTCTTTCTCGCGTTGCTGGTCACCTGGTCGCTGGCCGAAGGTCTGTTCCCCTACGCCTATCCGGAACTGGCGCCGGCCACTTACTGGCTGATGGCCCTGACAGGCATGTTGGGGCTGTTCTTCTCATTGCTGTTTCACGAGCTCAGCCATTCCGTGGTGGCGCGCCGCTATGGGCTGCCCGTGCGGGGGATCACCCTGTTCCTGTTCGGCGGCGTGGCCGAGATACAGGCCGAACCGAAGGAGCCGCGGGTCGAGTTCTGGATGGCGATCGCCGGCCCCATCGCGAGCCTGTTTCTCGCGGCTGTCTTCTATCTGCTCGCGGTGAGCCTGAACGCGTTGGGTCTGCCGGAGCCTCTCGCTGGCGTGGCGGGCTATCTCGCGTTCATCAACCTGCTGCTGGCCGTCTTCAACATGGTGCCAGCGTTTCCGCTGGACGGCGGGCGGGTGCTTCGAGCCGTTCTATGGAAACTGAAGGGGGACCTGCGCTGGGCGACGCGCTGGGCATCGCGCATGGGCCAGGCATTCGGGCTTCTGCTCGTCGCCCTCGGGCTCCTGAGCTTCGTGGCCGGCAACTTCATCGGCGGCATGTGGTGGCTCTTGATCGGCTTGTTTCTCCATGCCGCTGCCGGGGCCGGTTATCGGCAACTGATGATCCAACAGGCCCTGACCGGCCGACGCGTGCGCCGTTTCATGACCACCGACCCGGTCGCGGTGCCCGCCGAGACCAGCATCCGCGATTTCGTCGAGCATTACGTCTACCACCATGCCTTCGACCTGTTTCCGGTGGAGCGCAACGGACGGCTCGTCGGCCAGGCTGGTCTTCGCGAGGCCAAGCAGATTCCGAGGGAGGAGTGGGATGGCACGCGCATCGGCGACATCTGTCGTGACGTCGGTGACGACGCCCGCGTAGCAGCCGACGAGGACGCCAACGAGGCCCTCGAGCGTATGCGGCGTCACAAGGCCAGTCGTCTGATCGTGACCGAGGGTGAGCGCATCGTCGGGATCCTGGCACTGAAGGATCTGCTGCACTTCTTGCAGGTCCGTTCCGAATTGGAACAGAAATGACCGATGAGCGCATCCGGTCGCGGCCCGGCGGCGGTTCACCAGATGACGGAGGTCATCAACACACCGCGGCACCCGACGGACGCGAGCCGATGACAGCGGATCGGAGACAGACAAGCGCCCCGTAGCACCCCTGAATGGGCGGTCCACCGGAAGAAACGCCGCGGCCTGGAGCCGCCTGAGGGACCAGGCGTCAGTCCAAACCAGGGTCGAACGGCAAGCCCTCGCGCGTCAAAAGCTCGCAGAGCGCCGCGAAGGCCAGGTCGATCCCGTCGTGCCCCCGAAAACCGATTTGGACCGATGGCTCCGGGCCAAGGCGCGGCAGGCTGAACAGCTTGAGCTGCGGGCTCTCGGCGGCCAATTGCTCCATCATCGGAATCAAGCGGCTTTCGGTGACACCCCGCACGAGCACAGATCGTTCCCGCAATGGCGGGGACCGCCCAGGATAGTCGCGCTCCAGCACGGCCTCGGCCATCGGCCAGGCCATCTCCGGAAAGCCTGGAAGAAAATAATGGCGACGCAGCACAAAACCCGGGATCTGGTTGTAAGGGTTCGCGATCAGATCGCTGCCGACGGGGAGATCCGCCATCCGAATGCGGTGCGGATACGCCTGCGCGCCGAAGCGCCCCTCGATCAACGCTGCCGCACCCTCGTGACGCGTGAGCGGCACGCCGGCGGCGGTCGCCGCCGCGCACCGCGTATGATCATCGGGGGTCGCACCGATGCCGCCACAGACGAAGACCGGATCGGCGCCGGCCATCGAATGCGCCAACTGCTCGGAGAGAAGATCTGGCTCGTCGGGCAGGATCCAGCACCAGCGCAGGGCATGCCCGCGCTCGCTGAGACACTCGCGAAAATGCCGGAAGTGCCGGTCTTCGCGCGTGCCGACGAGCAACTCGTCGCCGATCAGGATCAACCCGAAGGCGACCGACGAGGCCACACCGCCGGCATCTCGATCGAGCGTCACAGAAGCCGCTCGATGGCGGCGGTAACGCGCTTGCTATCGGGTGCGATCATACTCGAATAGTGTTCGACGAGACGACCTTCACGATCGATCAGGTATTTGTAGAAATTCCACTTCGGATAGGCGGCCCCGGCTTCGGCCAACCGCTGGAACAGCGGATGGGCCTCGCCCTTGCGCACCTGGACCTTCTCGAACATCGGAAACTCGATCGAATAGGTCAATCGGCAGAACTCGGAGATTTCCTCTTCGGTGCCCGGTTCCTGATTCATGAAGTCGTTCGAGGGGAACCCCAGCACGACCAGCCCACGGTCCCGGTAGGCCCGGTACAAGGCTTCGAGTCCTTCGTACTGAGGCGTGAAGCCACAGCGACTGGCCGTATTGACGATCAGGATCACCTGACCCTGATAGGCGTCGCACAGATGCACCGTCTCGTCCGACGCGAGCCGACGCATTTCGTGGTCGAGCAACGGCGCACAGGGACGCGTTTCGGCCGACGCGGCCGTGGCCATCGCAGCCAGCGATAGGACCAAGAGCGGGTTCTTCATCATGGTTGCTCCGCGGGGTGGAAAGACGCACACTCGCCTGGCGACGGATCTGGGGATCCGCGGCAGTCGTTCCAATCGGGCGCCGCCCCGTCGCCTTTGAAAAGTCGAGCGTCGGCACCGATCTGCGACACTAATGGTTCTATGCGAAATCGATGAGGAAGGGGTTCATGAGCGACTGGATCAAAGGCCGGGTGATCGCCAAGCGGCGCTGGAAGGAAGGGCTGTACAGCATGCAGTTCGAGGCCCCGATCGCCGACTTCACGGCCGGACAGTTCATCAAAGTCGCCCTCGATATCGATGGGGACCGCGTCGGCCGACCCTATTCGCTCGTCAATCCGCCACATCAGAGGCCGCTCGAGATCTACTTCACCGAAATCCCGTCCGGGCCCCTGACGCCGCCGTTATCCCACCTGGACCCGGGCGCCAGCCTGTGGATCTCGGCGAAACCGAACGGCATCTTCACGCTCGAGGGCGTGCGACCTGGACGCGAACTGTGGATGCTTGCGACGGGAACCGCCCTCGGTGTCTATCTGTCGATCTTGCGGACCGACGACCCCTGGGCCTTGTTCGAGCGCGTGATCCTCGTTCACGGCGTTCGTCAAGGCGACGATCTGACCTACGGCGAGACCCTCTCGCTGATCGCCGATGCCCAGCGCGAGCGCTTCACCTTCATCCCGGTCGTGAGTCGCGAGGCCCATCCGGCGGCGCTGCCCGGCCGGATCACAGACCGGATCGTCGCAGGCGACCTGGAACGGCGCGTCGGCGCCCCGATCGATCCGGCGCGCAGTCACGTGATGCTCTGCGGCAATTCCGAGATGATCAAAGAGGTCAAAGTCATCCTCGAGACGCGCGGGCTGACCCGACACCGACGCCAAACCCCCGGTCACTACACGACCGAGCACTACCATTGATCCCGAGCCCGAATGGCGACTTGAGACTGGCGATCTTTCTTCAAAAAAAACGGGGCCTTTCGGCCCCGTTTTCGATCCCCTGCGATTGGGCAAGGGTCTTTGCGATCTAATCGACCGCCTTCCTACAGGGCCAATCGGCCCGGCAAAAGGGTCGATCGGTCAGTAACGACGGCCGCCGCCACCGCCGTATGATGGCCGGTCGCCTCTCGGCTTGGCCTGGTTCACGGTGATGTTCCGCCCCTTCATATCGCTGCCGTTCAGGGCCTTGATGGCCGCATCGGCCTGCGAGTTGTTCGCCATCTCGACGAAACCGAAGCCCTTCGACTGGCCAGTGAACTTGTCACTGATCAGACTGGCCGACGAGACCTCGCCGAATTCGGAGAAGGCCGCGCGCAGATCATCGTCCGTGACGCTGTAGGGGAGATTACCGACATAGATATTCATGGTGTCATTGCCTTTGGATTTCGTGCGTGGGACTGGGCACCATCGAAAAAAGACGCACGAAAGGCTCTTCGACAGCGGCGTTGCCGGGCATCCGGCAACGAACGGGAGGCTAGGAATCGCGCGCAGAAATCCAAGGAATCGACACGGACCGGCTAGTTCATGGCAAGCCTAACACCTTCCAGCGCCGAATGCACGAGCCGGTGACATTCCCGATGTCGAAAGCCGCTCTCATGCGCCCCATCCGTTCAGCGAGCCGGCATCGGCAGGGTTTCGATCTCCACACCCTTCAAGCCGGCTGACAGCGTGGGCACCAGTAGGTCCCGCGTTGGTCGGTGCCGAGCCGGGCATAGGCGATCGGCGTGGCGCAGACGAGGCAGGGGTGGCCGCGGCGGCGATAGACCCAGAGCCTGCTGCCGCGGTCGGCGGGGCGTGTGATCCGGCGTCCGCCGCCCAGGTTCGCGCGCAAGAGCCGGCCAGCACGCTGATACAGCGCGGCCAGGGCCTCGTCGTCGAGGCCCTCGACCGGCGTCAGCGGGTGGCGACGCTCGAGGAACAGGATCTCGGCCTTGTAGACGTTGCCGATCCCGGCGGCGATGCGCTGATCGAGCAGCAGGTCGACGAGCGGGGCCGCTCCGGCGAGGAGCTCGCGCGCCCGGCGGACGATCGCCGCAGCTCGGCCTCGTGATCGATCAGGTCCGGCCCGAGCCCGGCGGCCAGTTGCCGGTGGCGTAGCCCTTGATCGCGCAGTCGTTCGACCTCGCGCGGCCGGAAGCAGACATAGACCTGCCCATCGATCTCGAGCTCGATCGCCGCCTCGCGCGCCGGCCGCTGCCAGGGCTCGTTTAGCCGGTATCGATGCCAGGACCCCCACATGCCGAGGTGGCAGCGCAACCATGTGCGATCGTCGAGCCCGATCAGCAGGTGCTTGCCGAGCGCCTGCACCAAGTCGATCCGACGCCCGGCCAGCGAGATCGGCTCGGCGAGCCGCACCAGGCCGGCGGTGATCGACCGGCCCTGCCAGCGGGGTCGCAGATAGTCCGCGAGCTTGTGGACCGTATCCCCTTCCGGCATCAGCTGGCCCGCCGTTGGCCGATCTCGGCGGCCAGGCCACGATAGTCATCGATGAAACCACACTCGCGCATCGTCGCGTAGTGGACGGATTCGCGAGCCGGCTGTCCGTCGATCCGCTCGATGACCAGCGTGCGCCGGCGCGGTAAGCGATGCAGGGCCTCGAAGGCCGCCGCGAAGCTCCGATCATCGCCGCCGTTGACCGGGAAGGTCTGTAGTCGCCGGCCGCCGGGCCCGAGGTAGAGCATCGGCCGTCCGGCGACCGTGATGACCCAGGCCCCGGCCACGCGACGCGGCCGGGCGGTTTCGTCGCCGCTCGCCGGCCAGGGCCAGACTGCCCCCCAGGGATTGGCCGGATCCAGCGCCGCGAGCAGCACGACATCGGTTGCCAAGGCGTCCCGGTCCTCCCGCTCCGGGCGCGCCGCGCGCAGGCGCTCGAGCGCGCCGGGCAGCGCGAACTGGGCACCAGACAGGCCCTCGACGAAATAGCCGCGGCGCACGCGGCCGGCCTCTTCGAGCCCCTCGAGGACCGGATAGAGCGCGCCGAACCCGCCCGGGCAGTCCTCGGCCAGGGCCAGCTCGCGGCTGACCAGGCCGTAGCGTTCGAGCAACTGTTCAGCGCGTGCGAGCGCGCGTTCG